>NZ_CAWPNJ010000046.1:0-73623 GCF_963889195.1 Calothrix sp. FACHB-168 | reverse complement strand
TTGGTGCTGGTAATCCATTCGCAGAAGCGATCCCATACGTTGGCGCTTGAGCGCTGTTGTAGAGTTGCTGTCATGATTTTATGATTGCTACTTGCGTTTTTGTACGCAGGAATAATTACTTATGATGCTTTTATCTTAGAGACTTTGTTACAGATTGTAAAGAAGTTTCTCAAAAAATTTACTTAATACTTTGATAAGTTTTGCTTATTAATATCTATAGGTTATGGAGCAGTGCCTCAACTTAGCTCAGTGAGGGGATGAGGGAAGGTAAGGAGGACAAGGGGGACAAAAAGCAGAGGAAGCAGAGGAAGCAAGGGTGCAGAGGAGGAAAATTATAGAAATACTCTCGCTCTGCTCCTCTGCATCTCTTCCCCCTCTGCTCACCACTTGCCCAATGCCCAAAACAGACTATTAATCAACAAAATCGGGGCGCACTTTTTGCGTAGATTGCAATTTTGCCTCTAAAGCTGTCCAATCTTCCTGTTCTATTAACTTAATTACTTCACCAAGCTGCTGGCGATATTGGTGTAATGACCCCAGCAACGCTTGCTGATTAAATTGCGCCATCATTACTCCTAACTCTGGATTACCGCCACCAACGCGGCTGGTATCACGAAAACCGGAACTAGCTAAGTTTTTCGCTAGTTTTAACACTGTGGGGTCAGTTTCACCCATGCAAGCGGCTATTAAGGATGCGCTGACCATGACTGGTAAATGGGAAATCCAACTGACAGCGCGGTCGTGTTGTTCTGGCTGACAATGGTAAATTTTTGCACCAAGCGATCGCACTATTTCTTCTAATACTAAAACTGCGGCGGTGGGTGTTGTCTCAGTTGGTGTCAGTACATAAGGGCGATCGACAAATAAATGCCGTTGTGCGGCTTCGATACCACTATCCGCAGTTCCCGCCATGGGATGACCGCCCACGAAATTCTGCCATAAAGGCGATATAGCTTTAACTATCGGTGCTTTTACCGATCCCACATCAGTAATAACTGTGGTAGCAGGTAAGTGCGCAATTAATTGTTGAACTTGGGGAACAATAAGAGCTATCGGTGTACAAATAAATACCACTTCTGTGGTAGCTAAGAGACTCAGATCCACTGTAGCCTCATCAACGCTCCCCAGAGATACCGCCTTTTGGCAGGTTGATTGACGACGACTCACTCCGAAAACTTCATGTCCTTGCGATCGCAAATCGAAACCCAAGGAGCCACCGATCAGTCCCAGTCCGACAATTCCAATTTTCATTTGTGATTTTGATAGTTAATCCTTTAAGTATTTTCTGTGTACTTGACCACCAATTTAAAGTTGGCATCTGAGGGGTAGTATTTATGACAGTAGAAGACTTGTTGAGAAAATACACAGCCGGAGTTTATGACTTTAGCGGTATTGACCTCTCGGAAGCCAATTTAAGTAGGGTCAAGCTAGTAGGCGTCAATCTCACTCAAGCTAACATGAGTGTGATTAATTTAAGCGGTGCTAATCTCAGTAAAGCTAACTTAACTAACGCCATACTCAATGTTGCTAGACTTAGCGGTGCCAATCTGGCTCAGGCGATTCTCAATCAAGCTAGTCTCAATGTTGCCAATTTAATCCGTGCTGACTTAAATCAAGCTCAATTGCGGGAAGCCTCATTAATTCGAGCTGAGTTAATTAGAGCCAATCTCAGTGGTGCAGATCTGTCCGCAGCTAACCTCACCAGCGCCGATTTGCGAGAAGCCACACTCCGACAAGCCAATTTTCGCAAAGCTAATTTAAGCGGTGCAATTTTGCGGGGTTCTTCCTTAATAGCTGCAAACCTAGAAATGGCGAATCTCCACTCTGCTGATTTGGTACATACAGATTTGAGTGGTGCTAATTTGCGCGATGCGGAACTCAGAAAAGCCAACCTCAGCCGCGCTAATCTCAGTGGAGCCGATTTAAGCGGTGCTAACCTACGCTGGGCTGATTTAAGTGGTGCTAACCTGCGCTGGGCTGATTTAAGCGGTGCTAAATTAAGCGGGGCGAAGTTAATCAGTACAGATTTAAGCAATGCTAATTTAACCAATGCCAGTTTAGTACATGCCGATTTAACCCAAGCAAAATTAATTAAAGCAGAATGGAACGGCGCTGACTTAACATCCGCCATACTCACTGGAGCGAAACTTTACGCCACTTCTCGCTATGGCTTAAAAACGGAAGGTATAATTTGTGAGTGGATTGACCTTTCCCCTACAGGCGATCGCTCCATCATCCAAAAGTTTAACGCCGAAGATGCGCGAGACTTTTTTAATGAAACCTCCCCCATCATCAGAATTATTGTTGACGCCCCCTTGGAACATGAAGCCAACTTTACCCTAGCTGGGGCTTATTACCAGATTTCCCGCCAATATCGCCGACTTAAACAACCACCAACTATGGAAATTGGCCGTCGGCGGACAGTTTTTACTTTCCGGGTGGAGCGCGACGAAGATTTATTTCCCCTAGCTTATATAGCTATTTTGCCATTTATGGATGCTGCCAACACGCAACAAAGTATCGAAGATGTGATAGACATAATTAAAGGTGAAGATATTTCTTACATGGGTGTAAAAATACCCCATCGGGTGAGGCAATTAAGGGCAGCGATCGACGAAGCTAGAAATAAGGCTCAGTCCCTTAAGGAAGTACAAAAAACTCTGGCGTTAGCAGCTAAATTAAAATTCTTTAAAACTCCTACCCAAACAATTTTAACCAATTCTAGTGCCCAGACTTTAATTATTTATGACAATCCCTATTTCGGCAAACGATTTATTAGTCAATCTGATAACAATGCTTCATTTTTTGATACTATATCCAGTGAATCTAGCCAATATCTAATGCCTACAATCAAAATGATTAAGGATTTTGTTAAAAGTTTTCATTATATTGAAGAATGAACAATTATCAGTGAAATAATCGTTCTTGAATAACTGATAACTCGATGGAGGATACAGATGCGCGATACTTTTAATAAAATGATCGGGCGGACTCGCTATGTAGTCTGCCGCTTATTTCTACATTTAGGCGGCTCAGAAGTAGCGCCAATTTTAGGTATATTTAATAGTGTCGCTAGAGATGCCATTGATGCCGAAGGCGACATGGAAGTGTTAGGCGAAGGCTTAGTAGAAATCTGTGAAACCCTCACGCGGTATGATGATTACTGGCTTTCTGCTGCTAATGAAGGTGACGTATTTTGGAATGAAGGCGAAGCCGGAGATTACGTCAACGAACTGTTTAGCGACTCGGCTGCAAGATATGGTGCAGAACTAGATTTAAATGATGATTCTGGATTTAACGATCCTTTATCTCTACCTGCCACCCGCAATATTATTGTGATGATTACGGTGGCTGTTGAAGGAGAAGTACCAGATTTAGAAACTGATTTATCTAACGTTCAAGCCCTGAAGCAAGGTTTAAAAGCCCTGATTAATCTACACTACAATCATAAATTACGGGCTGTACAAGTGCATTTTTCACCAGCACAATTAGGTGATGAACTGACTAAAGATCAGCTGTTGCAATTTTATCCAGAATTAATTCCCTTGTAATTGGTGGGGTAGTCCGTACTTACAAGATGTCAAGAGAAATTGTTAAGCTCATATAAGGATAGTACTGCAATGATTATGACCATATTGCGTAAATTTACAGCAGTGTGTTTAGCCATGAGTTTGTGCTTAACAACAGTAGCCTGTGGAGGTGGTTCCGACCAAGCCAACTCTCCAGCCAAAAATGTGAGCCAAACTGCTGTCAATACCAAGCTGAGTGATGGACAGTATCAATTACAACAAGCCACTTACGATGATGGTACTGGCGAGTACACGCTATTTTTGATTAACAGCAAACCCCCAACTTTTGTCACCGAGAACTTACAAATGGCTCGGTTGACAGATGAAGAAATCAAAGAAGGTAAGAAAAGCTATTTAAAAGTAGAAAATGGACAGCCCGTCTTATATTTAACAGAAGACTTTAAAATTGAGTACGTCCATAATGTCGTAGAGAACAAAACTAATCCCCAAACAGGACAACAAGAAACAGTTGTAGTCCGTCAAGAGAATAGTTTCTGGACACCCTTTGCGGCGGCTGTGGCTGGTAATATAGCAGGTCAGGCGATTGGTAGTCTGTTGTTTAGACCCCAATATTATGTACCTCCTGTCTACCAACCCGGAGGAGTTTTGGTTGGTTATGGTGGATATGGTAGCAGCTACGATCAAGCAGTTTCTAGCTACCGCACCCGTTATAACGAGCCACCAGCAGCCGTGAGAAATCGGACGGCGTTCCGCACCACAGGGACAATTAGAAGAACATATCCTAGCGGTTCATCGGTACGCAATACCCCAAATCGCAATACTAATAGCCGTCCTAGCGGTTCTGGTTTTGGTGGTAGCGAACTTAGACCTTCTAATTCTGGATCTTCCAAACGCACTCCTAGCGGTAGTAGCTTTGGTAGCGGTGGACGTAGTAGCGGTCGGCGCGCGCCTTCTTTTGGTGGTAGACGCCGTTAATCAGCTATTCTGCTTTTAAGTTGCACAATCCATCTTGAGGGCTGTTGACAGTTGACAGTTGACAGTTGACAGTTGACAGTTGACAGTTGACAGTTGACAGTTGACAGTTGACAGTTGACAGTTGACAGTTGACAGTTGACAGTTGACAGTTGACAGTTGACAGTTGACAGTTGACAGCCCTGATTAGTAGTTATGCAATTTATTAGCGAATTAGCTTATCAACATTCCGCATTGAATTCGGGATATGGATTAGGTAAAAAATTAGGGGCAGGTTTAGCGATTACGATCTTTACCTGCCCCTACACAACTTTTAATGGAGTTTAATATTATTTTTTTGTGAGATCGTCTACATAATAGCGATCGCTATTAGAGTGTAATTCAGTTATCCTATCCCCGGTTTTTGATCGAGATCACCTGGACGATTTGTATGGCTACTTCTCTGGATATCCCCAAAGCATGATACAAATCGGTTAAAAAATATTTTTCTTCTTCTGTAACTATACTCTCAGAAAGTAGTAAATCTGCTGCTACAGCAAAAGCTGCTTCTCGCAATTCTGGACTTAGGGATGCTTTCGCCGCATCAAATAAAACATTCATCCCATCACGCCGGAGGATGCTCAGGATTTTCTCAAATAACCTGCCCATCAACTCGTTGGTATAATTTCTAAAAAGCTTTGACCGTGATAAAACTGAGGATAGACAACGCGCGTCATTCTCTGACAAATAACCGTCTATAGCGGTTGCAGCCAAGGTAATAGCAGCAAAGGCTTCTGCTGGACTAAGTGTCACTTGAACCTGGCTTTCTGTATCTAATACGGTATCCAATAAACCCATTGTAGTTGCTCCTTGATTGAGGTCTCAATAGCAGTACAGTTTCCTACAAGTTTCACAACTTTTAGGTTAGCCTGTAACGCTGTAAGACTTTCATAAGTTTAGTGTTCCCAAGATTTCTTAACAGCGAACACTTGCACTAAATAGGTTTTTGGCAAACAGCAGACAGCCAGGTACGAATTTAGCGTTCTCCAGTCTTTTCAATTGTTTCGATCACTGCCAAACCTATACCAGAAGCTGCTATAAGCACTATTGCTGATATTAAAAAGGCATTGACAAGCATTTGCAGGGCATCGTTGAAGAAAATGTAGGTGGTCATTACACTTCACCTTTTATAACTCTGTGTTGCTAGTGCTGTTTAATCTCTTCACACCCTGATTGGTGTATTTCGTTGAGAACTTCCTAGCAATTGCATCTTAACAAAACTTTAGCTGTTTAAAAACATATCTCGAATTTTTTCTTTTTGAAGATTCCATGAACTTGACCGATTATTGGTACAATCCAATACTGAAAATCGATTTATGTTAAAAATAAATCAATTTATCTATAAATATAAATACTTAACGCTTAAGTTATTTTTAACACGCTTTAATATAAATTCTGTTTTTCATCACTATGAAACTACTTTTGCTTTAAAGCTTTTTATTGAAGCTAAAAAGCCGAAACAAAAGCAACTATAGCAAAACTTTTACCGATAAAAATACTAATATTTAATGTGATATTAGACTCAGCCTAATTGATGGCAAAAAAATTTTTATAAATAGTTTGCTAAAACTACAAAATTACCCAACCAAGCACAGCTATTTGCTGGTAGTCTCCCCTGATTTGGTCTGTTGATGTCACAGCCCGATCACTCGGCGTAACAAAACTTCATGAATAAATGTTAAGACTTGTGTACTAGAATTAGAAGTCTCTCATCCAAGCCTAAACTAAGCAGCGTTCGATGGTGCTGATAACTGATTCGGAAAGTGAGTCTAAATCATAGCCACCTTCTAAGCCAAAAAGAATTTTACGAGTTAGCCCTAAACAATAATCCACGAATAAACCATAATCTGCTGGTTGCAAATTGATACTGGCTAAGGGATCGTCAGCGTTAGCATCGTAACCAGCGCTAATAATCAGTAAATCTGGTTGAAATTGAGTTAAAAAGGGAATTACTGACTTTTCAAATATGGGTTGATATACAGCTATATTGCTACCTGGAGGGATGGGTACATTTAAAACATTATTATGCAAGCCGCGTTCAGAGGCTCTACCTGTACCGGGGTAGCAGGGGTATTGATGGAGAGAACAGTAAGCGATTTGCGGGTGATTTTCAACGATCGCCTGAGTACCATTACCGTGATGTACATCCCAATCGAGGATAGCAACGCGATTCACACCTGGTTGTTGTAGGGCGTAAAAAGCAGCGATCGCCGCATTAGAAAATAAACAAAAGCCCATACCTGCATCACTTTCCGCATGATGTCCGGGAGGACGAGCGAGGACAAAGGCGGGATTTTCGCTAGTTAATACAGTGTTAACGCCATCTAACCAAGCACTGACTGCTAACAATGCCACATCATAACTGCGAGGCGATACTGGCGTATCTCCATCTAAGTAACCGCCGCCGGCGATCGCGATCGCCTGGATTTTGTGGATGTAATCTGCGGTGTGCGCTTGTAACAGTACAGACATCAGCGATGAATTTTCTAAAACTGGTGTCGGCGATCGCCAGGAAATTTGCTCGGCAAAATTAGCTGCTTTGATAGCATTGGCGATCGCGGTTAAACGTTCTGGTGTTTCTGGGTGGTAATTTCCAGTCTTGTGATCTAGAAACTCATCAGAATAGATGACTGGTAGCATGGGGCGATAAGAGTTAGCAGCAAAAGACTAAATGATATTGTATCTTCCCCAGATTATCTAGAGCGATCGCTACATCAAAGTCTTGTCAAATCGCAGATACATTTTTTGGCTAGCCACAGTTTCATCATGCCCAATGCCCAATGCCCCATGCCCAATGCCCAATGCCCCAAGCGGCGGGGCGACTGTCCCTCTCCACCCACAAGGGAATGGAGTTTCCCGCCGCTTTCGATAAATAAGATACAATGCCAGCAGAAATTCAGCTAATAACCAAATATTTAGGCAATTGGAGCTTATTATGTCTAATTCTTCTAATACAACTAATCAAACACCAGCAAATAGCACAATCACCAATCTGCAAAACGCACTAGAACAAGCTAAGAATAAAGACAAGATTTTTGACAAATTTCTCAAAGAAGGAATTAATGCAGGTTCCACTGCGGAGAAACTAGCAATATTATACAGAGGTGTAGAAACTTCGCCTTATCTACAAGATATTAATAATTATCCAGAGCGGCTCAAACAACAACCAAATCCTGAAGATTTAATCTTTAAACCTTATCCTAAAGTCGGGGAAATGCCGCAAATTGACCGCCAAGGTTTAGAGTTTATCCATTCAGATATCAAAGAAGCTTGTATCTGCATTGGTCGCGTCAATGAAGGGAAAATCAAAGCTCATTGGCTGGGGAGAAATGCCCTCAATAAAAATCAATTTTGGAGCGGTACAAAAATCATTCCTTTACTGAATATTGTATCTCAAGCGAATACAAAATTTTTTCAATCCAGCTTAGAAAATTGTGTAATTAGAGATCCAGCCAAGCGTCAGAAGGATACTCCATTTTTAGATATTGCATCTGACATCATTAGTTATAAAGAGAAAGTAGCCAGTTCTAATTCACTAGCTGCTATGTGCAAACGCTTCGAGACTTGGGAAGGTTTAGAAGCCTGGGTCAAAAAAGTTACAGGAAACCAAGATTTAGTTTTCCGGGGACGTTATGGTGAAGATCCTTTTATTAACCAGCCTGAATTGTTTGATTTAAACACAAAAAAAGTTTTGCTCAGTGCTGCACCAGAGACAACTAGAGGCGATAATCTTGTCACTGCATACGATTTACTCCGGTTGCTGACAATGTTAGGGTGGCACCATCAGCTACCAGTGGAAGCAAGGTTACCGGGTGCGCAATGGCACAGCTTAAGTCTGATTGTCAAAGCTTTGGGTAAAGATGCTTGTCGCTATACTGATATAGCCATCGACACATTGGGCTTGAAAAACTATGTTAGTTCTCCAGTAATTATCTCGAAATTAGGCGATGGCTACAGCGATTCGCGCAAAAGTACAGAAATAGTTTATCTCGCATTCATGCAATTTATTTTGGATTTGCCACAATCGGGAAAGAAACCAGCCGATTTGATAACTTTGGGTTTAGCTTTGCGGGGAGCAAAACCTTTCCAGGAAACTAATCCGGCGGCGATTGAACAGGCGAAAAATCGCGATGCAGTTGAGCTAGATGCGAGAATGGTAACTGAAGTTACTGAGATTTTGCGCCGAGTAGTTACACAAGAATTAGTGTAATTTTCATACTGAAGAAGCACGTTATTGTTTTAGGGGACTTCCAATTAAAAAAATACCCACGGGGGTAGGGGCACGGCACCGATAAAATATCGATAATACCGAAAGTTTGTATATGCCGTGCCCCTACAAGTTGGATAATTTATTTTTTGGAGTTCCCTAGGACTTACGCACAAAACCTCTCAAACTCTTATTCCCACCGAAGTTCTGTTCGTCGAAGACGTTGGCGTTCGCGCAGCGTCTCCCCTTGGGAGAAGCCATCGCCGGAAGCCGACGCTCAGACTTCTCTCTGTGAACTCTGCGTACTCTGCGTACTCTGTGGTTTATTTTCTCTGTGTCTTTGCGTAAGTCCTTTTTTTTACGAACCGCATTAGACGCGTAGCGGCTTCCCGCAGGGTAGACGCCAAGAACGCCAAGAAGAGAGCAGGAAGAGTTTATCAGGAAACCCTTTGAAAACCCAAACGTCTTTAGACAGGGGAGTGTCAATCGGTCGGTAAATTAGCAAATACCTGTTCTACTAATTCTTTAGTTTTGACTTCCAAATGTTGCCAATCGACTTCTCCGATTTCATCTATTAAACTAGTGTCAATTTCTACTGCTTCGGCATTTACTGCATCGGGGCTGTAATTGATAAAACACACCTGATAACATAGATCCCATAAATCTATAGTTATTTGCTGCTCTTGACGCTGCAAACGTAGGTGATATCCTGGATGGGGCACGGGTAGATGAGAAAGAGTTTTTCTAATTTTATCTGCCTGTTCTGGTGTCGCAGTTTCCATTTCTTGCAACAAATTAGTCACCATTGCTTTAGTTTCATCGGTGATATTCCCAGGCCAAATCAATACTTCATGATAAGTCCCAATCCAGGAAGACACATCTAGTTGCTTGCGAATATTATCAACTACACGGATGAAAGCAGGCTGCATCAGGATTTCAGCCTGTTGCCAAGTGACAGAATCGTTTATTTTCGGTGGCATTGCTAATTAAAAAAGATGTGAAACAAAAATTAACAAAGTGTGTTTATTAAGAAAATTACATTTTGATTCCAAATCTTTTCTCAAGATAGCGGATTTCATGGAGGAAAATTTGGAGATATTGATTAGCATCTGGAAATTTGGGTGTTAACTCTGGGGAGGGAATATGATCGGTAAGCTACTAGACCATCGTTACAAAGTAATTAAAGTCCTCGCTACGGGAGGATTTGGTCAAACCTACATTGCGCAAGATACTAGACGACCGGGTAATCCTATTTGTGTGGTTAAGCATCTCAAGCCGAGTAGTTCTGATCCCAGAGTTTTTGACACAGCCAAGCGCTTGTTTAATAGCGAAGCCGAAACTTTAGAAGTGTTGGGACAACATGACCAAATACCTAGACTGTTAGCTTATTTTGACGAAAAGCAAGAATTTTATTTAGTCCAAGAATTTATTGACGGAAATACTTTAAGTGAAGAACTGTTACCCGGTCAGCGCTGGAGTGAAAATCAGGTAATTCATTTATTGGTAGAAATTCTGAGCATTTTAGAATATGTTCACAGCCAAGGTGTAATTCACCGCGATATTAAGCCAGATAACATTATTCGTCGTAGTTCTGACAGTAAATTAGTTTTAGTGGACTTTGGCGCGGTTAAACAATTACGCACACAATTAGTTGCAGCTGGGGCGCAACCAAGTGCCACAATTGTCATTGGTACTCCTGGTTATATGCCTACAGAACAGGGACAAGGTAAACCCCGTCCGAATAGCGATCTTTATTCTTTAGGTATTATTGCTATCCAAGCTTTAACTGGAGTCCCTGCCGGCGCATTGCAAGAAGACCCGAATACAGGCGAACTTTTATGGCAGCATTTAGTAAATGTGAATTCTGAGTTAGCGGCTGTGTTAACGAAAATGGTGCGCTATCATTTTAAAGACCGCTACCAAAACGCCACAGAAGCGCTACAAGCCTGCAAACAGTTTATGGTTCCAATGGCGGTTGGTACTAAATTCCCAGAATTACAGCAAAATACTAGCAATCAAGCTCAAATTAATAAGACTCCTACTTCTACTCAAGCATTACAACAAAAAACTGTTGCAGTTGCACCAGCGAATAAAGTAGCTGCTAAACCTATTCCTATTCGTCCCGATTCTAATAAACCAGATCCATTACCTTTTATAGTCGGGCTGATGTTGGCGGGTGGTGCTGCGGCTGTCGTCACAAATGTTTATCCTAGTATCAAAAATTTTGCAGCGAATTTAACAGGTAATAATGATGCTGCTGTAGCTAACAAGTGTTTAGCTGTTGTGGTGGGTAATTCTAATATTCGTTATGAACCAAGTGCGATTCATTCTGATAATGTAGTGCAAACAGTGACCAATAATAGCAAGTTTGAGGTAACTGGTAAACGCACTAAATTGGGATGGATACAAGTAAAACTTAACTCCGGAAAAACCGCTTGGGCACATTCAGATGTCATCGCCAATAATGATCAATGGATTGGTTGTTTGCGCGATAAAGGGATTGCAATTAAGACAGTAAATGATAATACTTTAATTGCCGATCGCCCTTTGCCCAACCCTCAACCTCCTAAAGTAGCAACTTCATCAACCAATCAATCAGATGCATTTCGTTCCGATCCATTTACTTCTAATGGAGAAAAAACAGAGCGATCGCAGTCTACAGAGAACAGCGTGCAAGTTTTGGAACAAGCCAAGGAAAAGTATAATTCAGGAGATTTATTTGGCGCGATCGCTCTACTCAAATCTGTACCCAAAACAGCCGCTTCTGATTTTCAAGAAACTGCGGATATGATTGCACAATGGCAACAAGATTGGGCAAAAGCAGATGCTTTATTTAATGATATCAACACCGCTTTAGGAGAAGGTCAATGGGATAAAGTTTTAGAATATAAGAAAAATCCCGAAAAACTGCCGAATATTAAATATTGGCAAGATAAAATGTCTCCCTTATTTCAAAAAGCTGCGGAAAATCTAGAAAAACAGGGACAACCTCAAACTGAACAAAAAGGTAATAGTAATTTAGAAACTAAGGAGAAATCAAAGGGTCAATAGTCAATGGTCAATAGTCAATAGTCAATAGTCAATAGTGATAATTTTAAGTTTGTAGTCAGGAATTTAGTCATCAAAATTCCTAGAAATTAGAATTATTACATAAATATTATCGCTTTATTGATTAGGAGTATGAAAATCTCACGCAGAGACGCAGAGAAGAATGCGAAGATAAGGAATTTTGCAGGAGGTTTATTAATCACTAATGACAAACGACAATTGACTATTGACAATTGACTATTGACTAATTCAAAAACTTCTCTACAAATCTAATAAATATTTCCACACCCATTGGTAAGGCGGTTTCATCAAAATCAAACCGGGGATGATGATGGGGATAAGCTAAGTCTTTTTCAGGATTTGCAGAACCAAGGAAGAAATAGCAACCAGGAACTTCTTGCAAGAAAAAGGACATATCTTCACCGCCCATTGTTTGACATTCTGGGACAATTCCAATGGGTGTTTCAACAACTTCTGCGGCGATGGATCGCACTAATTCAGCAATACCAGGATCATTAATGACTGGGGGATAAAGTGACACATATTCAAAGTCATAACTTGCGCCATGACTGTGACATAATCCCGCAATTATTTGCTCAATTCGCTGGTGAAAATATCCTTGAAAGGCTGGGTTAAAATACCTGACTGTACCTTTCAGATTCGCGGTGTCAGCAATGACATTGTGTGCTGTACCAGCATGAAGCGCACCTACAGTCACGACTGCGGAATCTATCGGATTAACGTTACGTGCCACAATGGTTTGTAAGGCGTTGACAATTTGGGCGGCGACAACGATGGAATCTACAGTTTGATGGGGTATTGCGCCATGTCCACCTTTACCGCGAATTGTACAATCAAATAATTCTACAGCTGCCATTAATGCCCCAGGGCGAACGCCAACGGTTCCCAAGGGTAAGTTATTCCACAGGTGTAAGCCAATAATTGCATCTACATCTGGGTTCTTGAGTACCCCGGTTTCAATCATTGGTTTTGCACCTCCCGGCCCTTCTTCTGCTGGCTGGAAGATAATTTTTACAGTACCAGCAAAATCATCGCGGTGCTGCTGGAGATAGTAAGCTGTACCTAGTGCGATCGCAGTATGTCCATCATGTCCACAAGCGTGCATTACTCCATCATGCTGGGAACAATAGGGTACTTGATTGAGTTCCTGGATGGGTAAAGCATCCATATCCGCACGAATTGCCAATACCTTATCGTTACCGGGTTTGTTACCTTTAACGATCGCCACAATCCCAGTTTTAGCTATACCGGTTTGATGTTCAATTCCCCATGCTTGCAACTTTTGGGCGATAAACTCAGCTGTGAGTTTTTCTTGAAAACCTAACTCTGGTTTTTGATGTAGCGATCGCCTCCATTCTACCAGTTGCGTTTGCAATGAACGAATCGACAGGCGAACGTGAGATAAGTCAACAGTACCGGGATTTGGGAAGGTAGAAACCATTGTGAAGACACGCTAGTAGAAGACAACTGGTGGAAACGCTTAAGCTAATGCGCGTCTAAATTGCAAAACTACCAATTAGGGCTGTCAACAGTCAACAGTCAACCGTCAACCGTCAACAACCTTCACAATAAATTGTGCAACTTAAAAGCAGAATAGCTTATGAGTTATGTTCTCAGTGTATCGTTATCAAAAATTTAGTGTTTCTAAATTTAAATTTGATGCTACTTGGGCTAGTTTATCTAAATCAGTCAGGTTATCGAGATGAGGTAAACAGCCTAAAACTGGAATATGGGTGAGTGATTGAATTAACTCTGGTGGGGTTAAGTCGGCTATTTCTGCATCGGAACGGGGTTGTACGCAGTTGAGTACAATCCCTTTTAAATCGATGCGCGCTTGTCTAGCTAAGGCGACGTTAGCTACAGCTTGTGCGATCGCGCCTAATCTCACTGGTACTACTAAAATTGTCGGTAAATGCCAATCTCCGGCTAAGTCTGCTACCGTCAATTCATCGGTGATGGGCGAACCTAAACCCCCTAATGATTCTACAAGCACAAATTCTCGTTGCGATCGCAATTTAGAAAAAGCTTGCCAAACCACAGCTAAATCAACTTGGCGATTTTCCTTAGCGGCGGCGATTGGCGGTGCGAGAGGTGCTTGAAAATACAACGGTGTAATTTCTTCCGCCGTTTGCTGTAGGGAAAACAGCTTTTGATACCACTCGCGATCGCCTTCTCCCGATTGAATTGGTTTCATAATTCCCCAGTTACGCTGCGGAAAATATTTCTGCCAATAGGCTGCTAATGCTGTTGTTAAAACAGTCTTACCCGCCTCAGTATCAGTGCCAGTAATGAGTAATGTATTCAACAATTGATTCTAGAAAAATTAACTAACAGCTTCTATAGTTATTTCTCATCATACTTATATTTTGGTTAATTTACAAGTGGTTTATTAGCTATAAATCATATGGTTTTCATAACCAATAAACTATTAATTCCAATTTGTATAACTAGGGAAATTTACATTTAATTTCCTGGGCTAGTATTGGGAGTAGGTATATCAATTGGTTCTTCTGTTGCAGTCGGAGTTGGTGTTGGCGTTGGCGTCTCGCTAGGCGTTGGCGATGGCGATGGTGTAGGGCTGATTGTTGGTATGGGTGAGATGATTGGCGATAGGGTAGGGGTTGGTGTAGGTGTAAATGTAGGTGTCGGTGTTTCCCTAATTAATTTTTCTAATCCCACCGTGAGAATATAATCACTTTCCGCAATTCCTGGTTCTAAACTTAATTGAATCGTGTATCTACCTGTTAGGGGTAATCTGCCATCATAAGATGGAACTTGATTAGCTAAATTATCAATTGGTTGTTTCTTATTATCTAAAATTGATAAAATAATCCCATTACCTTGTTCAACTACAGCAGTTAATCTTTGACCTTTTTGCGCCGCAAAACTATACTGAACTATTTGATTTTCCTTAATAGTATTTTCTACTGTAGCTGTATTTCCTGCGCCAAAAATCAGGCGCTTACTCAAAATCACAGGTTCAGTATTAGTTGGTGTCGGTGAAGGTGTTAAACTACCACCAGAAATAATTGGTGAAGGGAAAGTTTGTACAGGTGTTTCTTGAGGTGTTTTTGGCTGACTGCGAATTGAACTGACCAAAGCCCAAGAACCAACACCGGCTAAAATAACTACAGCACTACCAATAGCCCCAACTGCTAAAGGATTATCTAAAACAGAACTACTATTGCTGGGTGGAATGGCTGGTGCTGGGCGATTAGGTGAAGGTGATGGTACTGGTTGAGGTTGACGCCCGCCTACAGCAACAGTTTGGATATTAGAGGTATTATTAGGAATAGGGGTAGTAGGACGATTGATCGCTTGTAATGCGGCGATGACATCAGTTGCATTTTGATAGCGATCGCTTGGACGATAATTTAACATCCGATTAATCACCTCGGCAAATTGGGGATTAACCCGCACAAACTGTTGCCAATTCCACGATAATTGATTCTCATCAAATAAATCTCTTGGTTCTCTACCAGTCAGCAACACAATCGCTGTCACAGCCAGTGCATATAAATCGCTATTAGGGTAAGCTTGTCCTGCTTGCATCTGTTCGCTGGGAGAATAACCTAATTTTCCCACACTAGTCACCGGCGCTGTACTATCAGGCGATTGCAAGCGAGTGGCTAATTCTTTCACCACCCCAAAATCAATTAAAACGGGTTTCGAGTCGCTCTCTCGTAAAATAATATTCTCTGGAGAAATATCGCGGTGAATAATTCCCCGACTGTGAATATGCTCTAATACAGGTAATAACGACCGTATTAACAGTAATACTTCATTTTCTGTCAAATTTTGACCCAAAGCTTGACGTTCTGAGAGTATATTCCGGTAAGTTTTACCTGCAACATAATCTTCCACCAAAAACAAGCGCTGGTCTTGCTCAAATCTTTCGCGGAATTTGGGAACTTGGGGATGTTCGATTTGATATAAAATCGCCGCTTCTCGCTGAAACAGTTCTTGCGTCTTCTCCCACATAGAAGTTCCCACAGTCGTGGGAGTTAATTCTTTGATGGCGCAAAGTTCATTAAACCGTCTTTGATCTTCTACTAAATAAGTTCTAGCAAATCCCCCTTGTCCGAGAATTTGAATAATGCGATAACGATTTTGTAAGATAGTGCCAACTGTAATCGGTGGTTGCATAATTGTGGGATAAGTGTTCTGTCAAGATAGGTTTCAGGCTTGACGATATTTACTTGCGGCGATATTCTACCCTACCTCATGGGCAAATATGTCCACTGCCATCATATTTAGGCATTTTCGCGAAAATCTGCCAACAAAAAATCAGACTAGATCAACTTTATTGTTACACTCTCTTTGTCAGTACCTGATACCTGGGATATAAACAATCCTCAAGCAACCGCCTTAAATATCATCTATAAGGCTGATGACAAAAAATTTCCTTTGCTAATTTCTCTCTTTAACTTTGCCTTAACTGTGGTACCCTAGCTAACGGTAAACAGATAGGCATACAGGTATTGTGTGTAAACCCTGATAACTCAAATTTTTGTTTGCTTGTGCAGTTAGTATCATAGGATTGTTAGCTGCTACTTAAGTGTTGAATTATTCATATTCGACTCTAGAATATCTCGGAGTAAGTGGGTTAGAAATGTAAAAATTATGTACCATATTCCCTAAATATGTAAGTATAACTAACAATTTCCCCTGCAAAAATCTGAGATTTGAGATTTTTCTGATTTCAAGCAAAAATCCGAACAATGGCTCTAGTTAATAAAGTTGTTGTTCAGTTAAGCTATCAGTAGTTTGTTTACCAAACTTAGTTAAAAATTAGCAAATCATAATTTTCGGGAGAAATGTTTTAACTTTTACAGATATTTTTTTACACGATTCCGGTTAAATTTGCTAAATTGCTGATGTTAAGATTGCCATGAATGCACATCGAGGATCTGCTGTGCTCAGTTCTGCAACTTTATCTAAAGTGCAGCCAGTTGCAACAGGAATAACTGAAAATAATCGCCTGCGGCTGTTTTCTGGCTCTGCCAATTTACAACTGTCTCAAGAAGTCGCTCGCTACCTGGGCATGGACTTAGGCCCCATGATCCGAAAAAGGTTTGCGGACGGCGAACTCTATATTCAAATCCAGGAGTCTATCCGGGGTTGTGATGTCTATCTCATCCAGCCGACTTGTCAGCCGGTTAACGATCATTTAATGGAATTGCTGATTATGATTGATGCCTGTCGGCGAGCTTCTGCACGCCAGGTAACAGCAGTAATTCCTTATTATGGTTATGCGCGGGCCGATCGCAAAACAGCAGGAAGAGAATCCATTACTGCGAAATTGGTTGCTAACCTAATCACTCAAGCAGGAGCCAACCGTGTTTTGGCAATGGACTTACACTCAGCTCAGATTCAGGGTTACTTCGACATACCTTTCGATCATGTTTATGGTTCGCCAGTGTTACTAGATTATCTGGTGAGTAAACAGCTATCAGATATTGTGGTAGTTTCTCCTGATGTTGGTGGTGTAGCCAGAGCTAGAGCATTTGCTAAAAAGCTGGGTGATGCTCCCTTGGCGATTATTGATAAACGTCGTCAGGCTCACAACGTCGCCGAAGTAATGAATGTAATTGGTGATGTTAAGGGTAAAACTGCTGTTTTAGTGGACGATATGATCGACACTGGGGGCACAATTTCTGAGGGTGCAAAATTACTGCGTGAAGAAGGAGCGCGTCAGGTATACGCCTGTGCGACTCATGCAGTATTTTCCCCGCCAGCAGTTGAGCGGTTGTCTCTTAGTGGCTTGTTTGAGGAAGTTATCGTTACCAACACGATTCCTATTCCAGAAAGCAATCGTTTTCCGCAACTGGTAGTGCTTTCAGTGGCTAATCTACTCGGAGAAACCATCTGGCGAATTCACGAGGATACTTCAGTAAGTAGTATGTTCCGCTAGCAAAAAAATGACTGTTACAGTCGATACAGTTCTGCGTAAACAAGTGTGAAGTCTGAAGTTTGAAGTAGAAAATTTTTCTTGCTTCATTCTTCAACCTTCATAGTTAGGGGAATCTGTCGCTAAAATTTCTCATTCTCTGTAGCGATCGCTCTTTTATCCCATAATGTAAAAGCATCATGAACAGCGAAACCGTAACCTGGCAATCTTGGTATCAGGTTACAGATAGAGAATTAATGCAGATGAGTTCGCAAAACCCAGAACTGCGGTTTGAGCGCAATGCTGATGGGACTATAGATACTATGCCACCTACGGGAGGCATTTCTGGCGATCGCGAAATCAAAGCCGGAGCTTATCTATTAAATTGGGTAGAAAGTCAGGATTTAGGCGAAGTTTTTAGTGCCAGTACAGGTTTTAGATTACCAAATACTGCTGTGCGTTCTCCTGATGCTGCTTTTGTCGCTAAAGGACGCTTACCCATTGGTTGGGATGAGCAAGAAGATCAGTTTATCAACTTAGCACCAGATTTCGTTATAGAAATTCGTTCTCAAAATGACAGTTTGGAAAAACTCAAAGCCAAGATGGCAGAGTATATTGCTAACGGTGTACGCTTAGGCTGGTTAATTGATCGTCAAAATCAGCAAGCTTTAGTTTATCGTCAAGATGGTTCAATCACTCAATATCCAGCCACAGCCACTTTGAGTGGTGAAGATGTTGTACCTGGATTTACCTTGCTATTAAAAAAGTTATTGTAATCGCCAAGCCTGACTATTCAATAATGCCAATGCGGTTAAAAGGGAAAAATCTTTTGCTGACTTTACCAATAATCAATTCACGAGGTACTACTCCCCAGCAACGTCCATCGTAGGAACTATTGCGATTATCACCTAAAGCTAAGTAAGATGCAGGTGGTATAGTAACTGGTTTTGCTAGGTAAGGTTGCTCAAATCCTGATGTACAAACATCAATTAAAGTTCTCTGATTAGAACTCAAGTACTTGTTTTCTGGTAAAGCTTGGTTGTTAATATAAACCTGCCCATTCTTCAATTCTACTTTTTCACCAGGTAGCCCAACTATACGCTTAATAAACGCATCCTGGTATCCTTCCTTTTGTAAGGCTTCGGTAGGTGCAAAAACTATAATGTCTCCACGTTGAGGATTTTGAAAGCGATAGTTAAGCTTATTAACAATAACCTTATCTGCCTCCCATTGGTTTGGAGTACCGTGCAGAGTTGGTTCCATAGCGCCTGAAGGTATCCATCTAGCTTCAGCTAAATATGTTCTCAGAAAAAATGCAGTGCCTACAGCTAATAAACCTGATATTGCTATCAGTATTGCGATGATTAATGCCCAATTTTTTGACCTTTGACGATGCACTGGGGAAAACACATACGCTAGATATGAAATCACAGCATAAATAATCGCTGGGAGAAATCTTGATATACCTGAAGAAACAATTATCAAGATAACTGCGAATATGCCAAATAACCACTTACCAATATAGAAGTGACCGATGCCAAAAAATAGCTGTGACAGGAACATAGCCAGCCAAGGATCTTTACTTTGTCTGCGTAGTTCCTCGAATTCTGAAGTATTTCGATTTTTTGCTGCATTATAAGCATCGAAAATATTCCACACCCAGACACAAAAAAGACTTACTAAAAGACCAAAGCCGATTATTATATTACCGTCAGAACTGAGTATAAGCCACAATGCAGTTATATATAAAGCAATATAAATAAATATAAGAAAATATCCCTGAACTTTTTTTCCTGAATATATTTGTCCTAGCCCAGGAAGTATTTTTGATAAATTTACGGCTAGCCAAGGTTCTTTAGACATATCAAATCACTCTTGTGTGAAAATGATGTAAAACAAAGATTTTATAAGTAATCATAAGCTGTTATACCAATTTAATATGAAGTTGCATATATCTAGATCCCCCTAAATCCCCCTTAAAAAGGGGGACTTTGATTCTTTTCCCCCCTTTTTTAAGGGGGGCTAGGGGGGATCGAATTCTATGCAGCCTCATAAAAAATTTGTATTACGCATTTAAATTGTATATTTCGCACTCAGGTTATCAAAAGTTAAGAGTCCAAAGTCCAAGCTAGCCTTTGACCTTGGACTATTGACCCTTGACAGTCATAACGCCAGAATATTTGATTTAGGTGCGTATCAGCTTGTCAGTTTACTTTGCTTTTAAAAAGTTAATATAATTTTGCACTTTTACAAGCTTTATCCATCATTTCCTTGGCTAAAGGATGATAACCATTGTGATTTAAAAACGCTAAAGGTGACTCTTTTACTTGATAGCTAATAGCTTCACCTGTAGTTACCAACCTAGCGAAATGTTCGCAATTCCACCCTAAAACCCCATAATGCCAATCCTTGAAGAGTTCATAAGCAATTAAGCATCGAGCAAGCACTGTTTTTCTATCTAATAAAGTTACATGTTGTACTCTTTGAGCCTGGCGTGGAATTGGAAATATAGCAAATCCGTTTCCACCAAAGTTAAAGGCGTGAGTTTTAGAAATAGTTATGTGATAGTGCAAAGTAGAACTTTTTCGATGATCTTTGTGTTGTATGAGTAATCCAGCATCGGGACTGTCATAGTCTACAAATGCAGCAAACTCCCTGATAATACGGTCTTTTGATGTAAAATTAGCACTGTTATTTGTAGGAGAGTTAACATTAGTATTTTTATTCAAAAGTGAAAGCCACTCTTGAATTGACTGAGGGCGATTTTCTGGCTTTATCTCCATACCCTTGAGAATTGCCTGATTAACTTTATCGCTAATACTAGAATTTATATTTTTTGGTTCTTCTAATGGCGTACCAATTGCTCTGATTGGAGCCATTGTTGGTACTTCTCCCGTTACCAAACAATACAGCGTTGCCGCCAAAGCATAAACATCTGTAAAAGCACCCCGTTTTGCTCGTTTATCATATTGCTCAATTGGCGCAAAACCATCAGCTAGCATTTGTGTATGAGTCTGAGTTAAATTTTGAGAAAATTCTCGTGCTATGCCAAAATCAATTAATACAGCTTCTGATTTATTGCCACGCAACATAATATTTTGCGGTTTCACATCCCGATGTAGCAAGCCGTGATTATGCACTACAGTTAGCGCCTCACCAATCTGGTGAATATATCCTAAAGCTTCCGCCTCTGGTACAATGCCTTGATTCTCAATTTTATGGGCTAAATTTTCGCCATCAATGTATTCCATAACAATGCACCACAGGTTATCCTCATGGATTACCTCATCTATCTGCACAATATGGGGATGACTACATTTAGCTAGTTTTATCGCCTCATTGACAAAATCTTGCTGAAACCTGGCAAAATCGGGACGGCGTTGCACTTTCTCATTCAAAGTTTTAATAACAACGTCGGAACCATGATGACTGCTAGCGCGGTAAGTGATACCAAAGCCACCCTCGCCTAATTCCTGTTTAATCTTATACTTACCACCCTGCAACTGCTGTCCTGATTTCCAAAGCATAGTCACAATTTATCAGTCAATTACTAAGTCAATATTGGCACAACGGTAATTATTGTTTCTCGATATGGTCGTTGCCAAGTTGAAATTTAAAGTAATGGCTAAAAAAGTCCCCGGAATTGTGACGATTAAGCTAGAATTGTTAAAGCTTCTTTACAGAGTTTGTACTTTATCCTCAATTCTGTTAAAACAGCCTAGCATCATAACATTTACGATGTACATCTGAAAACCCCCTCTAGAGTTCACAAAAAGTTTCTATGACGCTCCCAATTCGTAACGTCGCCATTATTGCCCACGTAGACCACGGCAAAACCACCCTGGTTGATGCACTCCTCAAACAATCCGGCATCTTCCGAGAAGGTGAAGACGTTCCGGATTGCGTCATGGATTCCAACGCCTTGGAACGGGAACGGGGAATTACCATTCTCTCGAAAAATACAGCAGTTCGTTACAAAGAAACCCTAATCAATATTGTTGATACCCCAGGTCACGCTGACTTCGGTGGTGAAGTCGAACGTGTACTTGGCATGGTTGATGGTTGTATCCTGATTGTCGATGCCAATGAAGGCCCGATGCCGCAAACACGCTTTGTGTTGAAGAAGGCTTTAGAAAAAGGACTGCGCCCCATTGTTGTTGTCAATAAGATTGACCGTCCCCAAGCTGACCCCTACGGCGCAATTGATAAAGTATTAGATCTGTTCCTAGAATTAGGCGCAGATGAAGATCAGTGCGATTTCCCCTATTTATTCGCTTCTGGTTTGGCTGGTTATGCCAAAGACGATTTGGATGCGGAACCAGTGGATATGCAACCACTCTTTGAAGCTATCCTCCGCCATGTACCACCCCCAGTAGGTGATGTTAACAAGCCTCTGCAATTGCAAGTTACAACTCTAGATTATTCTGAATATCTAGGACGGATTGTCATTGGCAGAATTCACAACGGTGTGATCCGCGCCGGACAGCAAGCAGCTTTAGTAACAGAAAGCGGCGCAATTGTCAAGGCTAAAATCACCAAGTTGATGGGCTTTGAAGGGCTGAAGCGGGTGGATATGGAAGAAGCATCCGCCGGTTATATTGTGGCTGTGGCTGGTTTTGCTGACGCCAATATTGGGGAAACAATTACAGATCCTAACGAACCCCAAGCTTTACCACTAATTAAGGTAGATGAACCTACCTTACAGATGACCTTCTGGGTGAATGATTCACCATTTGCAGGTCAAGAAGGTAAATTGGTAACATCGCGCCAAGTACGCGATCGCTTGCTGCGAGAATTAGAAACTAACGTAGCTTTGCGTGTTGAAGAAACCGATTCTCCTGATAAATTCCTCGTGTCTGGTCGTGGAGAACTTCACCTGGGTATTTTAATTGAAACTATGCGCCGAGAAGGCTATGAGTTTCAAGTATCTCAGCCACAGGTAATTTACCGGGAAGTCAACGGACAGCCTTGTGAACCCTATGAACTTTTGGTTCTCGATGTCCCCGCAGATGCAGTTGGTAGCTGTATCGAACGCTTGGGACAACGCAAGGGTGAAATGCAAGATATGCAACCCGGTAGTAACGAACGCACCCAGCTAGAGTTTGTTATCCCCGCCCGTGGTTTGATTGGTTTCCGTGGCGAATTCATGCGGATGACCCGTGGCGAAGGTATCATGAACCACAGCTTCTTGGATTATCGTCAGCTTTCTGGCGATATTGAAGCCCGTAACAAAGGCGTTCTCATCTCCTTTGAAGAAGGTGTATCTACCTTCTATGCGATGAGAAACGCTGAAGATAGAGGCGTATTCTTCATTACTCCTGGCACTAAAGTTTACAAAGGTATGATTGTGGGAGAACACAATCGTCCTCAAGACTTAGAACTGAATATCTGCAAAACTAAGCAGCTTACCAACCACCGCGCTGCTGGTGGTGATGAATTAGTGCAGTTACAAGCACCAGTAGATATGAGTTTGGAACGTGCTTTAGAGTATATCGGCCCGGATGAATTGGTAGAAGTTACACCTCAATCGATTCGCTTGCGGAAGATGTCGAAGAAGTTAGTAAAACGTTAAGTTAAGTTAAGGACATCCAATTTTTTAAATACCCAATAAATTTGTAGTGCGAGCGTCTCGCTCGCTGGTGTTCAAAAGCGAGCAAGATGCTCGCACTACGGAATTTGGGTAATTTATTTTTTGTAAGTCCCTTACTTGATTAATTGACAAAGCCCGCAGCTTGCGGGCTTTTTATTTTGTTCGTGAAATATTGTTGTTCAAGTAGAATCAGCATAAATAACGCCACATAACTGTAAAGCTGCAAGGAGCAAAAAAGATGTTATTGGAGTTAAAGCGTATACATATACCACCAGGACAAAGAGTATTATTGCAAGATGTCACTTGGCAAGAATTAGAAACAATTATTGAAGAGTTGGGTGAACATCGTGCAGCGCGAATTGCTTATGATAAGGGAATATTAGAAATTATGGCACCATTGCCAGAACATGAAGATGATAAAGAAATTATCAGTGATTTAGTCAAAGCACTGTTGGAAGAATTAGATACTGAATTTAGATGTCTTGGCTCTACCACATTCAAAAATCAATTTATGGCTCAGGGTATAGAACCTGACCAGTGTTTTTATATAACAAATGAAGCTTTAATTCGTGGTAAAAAGCGTATAGATTTAACAGTCGATCCACCACCAGATTTAGCCTTAGAAATTGATATTACTTCTCGTACCCATCCTGATATTTATCAAGCTTTAAAAGTGCCTGAGTTGTGGCGTTTTGAAAAAGGTGTTTTAAAAATTAATCTGTTGCAAGATGGAAGTTATGTAGAGTCGCAGTCAAGTTTAAATTTTCCCAATTTACCTTTGATTGAAGTGATTCCTCAATATCTAGAAAGAAGTAAAACAGCAGGTAGAAATGCAACATTTAAAGCTTTTCGGAGTTGGGTAAAACAGCATTTATCCAAATAAGTAAAAAAGTTATGAAAAACATTGGCTTGAAGTCAGGACATATTATAGTTACAGTAAGCACGACTCTTGAGGAGTTCTTAAAACTTCCATACATTGAAGAGTCGCCAGCTTGGGAATATATTAACGGAGAAGCGATTCAAAAACCTATGGGCGGTGCTAAACATAGTTTATTGCAAAAACGTTTAGTTTCTGTAATTGATAGTTTAGACAGTAACTATGAAGCTTTTCCAGAATTGCGTTGTACCTTTGGTAATCGTTCAGTAGTTCCTGATGTGGTTGTAATTTCTAGCAATCACCTACCACTAGATGAAAATGGTGAAATTATCAGCAGTGGGATTGATTTTGCACCTGCTTGGGTAATAGAAATTCTTTCGCCTGCTCAAAGTCAAACTAAAGTCACTGGCAATATTTTACATTGTTTGCGTAATGGCAGTCAGCTAGGATGGTTGATTGACCCAAGCGAGCGCTGTATTTTAGTTTATCAGCCTAATTCTTTGCCGGATTTGTTAACAGGTAAAGATATATTACCAGTATTAACGAATTTGAATTTGAAACTATCTGTTGATGATGTTTTTGCTTGGTTACAGCGCAAGATTTGACATGATTAACTACAGTAAGAAATTGGTAAGGGCACAACATATTGTGCCCCTACAAGCTAAGATTATTTTTACTTACTGTGAACTGTAGCTATATGTTGTGTACACATCTCGACGGGTGCTATGAGATGGATCTAACCCTTCATTGCGGGAACGACGACGCAAATCGCCAACATCTTGGGTAATGCTAAAAGCATCCTCAATACTAATTTGACCAGTTAGCATTAATTCACAAAGGGCGTCATTCATGACTTTCATCCCTTCTTTGCTGCTAGCTTCCATCAAATCATAGGCTTCTGCTTCTTCACCTTTGAGTAGGTAATCTTGCATTGTGGGTGTATTGAGCAAAATTTCCATTGCTGCTGTGCGTCCACCATCGGTTGTGGCGAGCAAATTTTGATTAATCACAGCGACTAAGGAATCGACTATTTGCACCCGCATGATTGGTTGTTCGTCAGGCTTATAGAGGTTGAGTAAGCGGTTAATTGAGCGAATGCTGTCTTGCGAGTGGAGTGTACCCAAAACTAGGTGACCGGTTTGTGCAGCTTTGAGGGCAGTATCAACCGTTACGCGATCGCGCATTTCTCCGATTAAAATTACATCAGGATCTTCCCGCAACACCGATCGTAAAGCTTCATGAAATTCATGGGTATGCAAACCTACTTCCCGTTGGCTAATTAAGCAATTTTGGGATGTATGCACATATTCAATTGGGTCTTCAATGGTAACAATATGCTTTTGGGCGGTTTCGTTTAAATAGCGAATCATTGCCGCTATTGTGGTCGATTTTCCTGAACCTGTGGGGCCTGTAACTAATACTAATCCTTGTTTTTTATTAATAATATTTTTGAGAATTGGCGGCAAACCTAAGTTATCAATACTAGGCACATGCAAGGTAATTAACCGTAGTACCATAGCACCGCCGGTTAACGTTTCAAAACAGTTAACACGACAGCGAATAAATCCCGGATAAACTATGGCTGTATCCAGTTCTTTAGTTTTGGCAAACTGTTGTTTTCCTAAAGGAGTGAGAATTTCGTCTAAATATGCAGCAAAAATTTGTGGTGTGACTAATTCTCCTAATTCATAGACCTCCATTTGTCCGCGAATCCGAAATCGCGGTAATTCTCCGACGCGGATATGGATGTCTGAGGCTTGCTGAATATAGGCGTCGCGAACCATTTGCTGAATCGAGACTACCTTTTTTTGCTGTTTATGGGGAACAGGCGGAGGTGGAGGCGGTGGTAGTTGCAGTGCTTTGTCCATATAATTTTGCCATAGCAAGGATTAGCTAATAAGCAACGGTTAAACTTAGCTGGGAAGATAAACTTTTGATTTTAGATTGCTGATGTTGAGATTTTTTAGCTACTGTTTCACGCTTTATATATGAGAAAAATCTAAGATATAAAATTGTTGGCGACAACAAAATATCTAGTTAATCTCAAATGAATAGATTAACTGATTTAGTTTAAGTCAACCGTAGACTTACTTAGATTATCTAATCTACTACTTATAGAGATAATATTTTTATTTTTATAGTCATCTTCATCAATTCTTTAGGTAACTACGGAAGTTTTATAAATTTTCAACATGGGTAAGCTAAAAAGGGAATTATGAAAATTACTACACCCATGATTAATTGGTTACAAACCCGCGCTTGTGCGCCTGCATATAGTGGTTGGGTATTAGCAGGAATTGCATTGTGTTTTTTTGGTGCTGCTGTTAACACAATGGCTGGTTGGTTGTATGTGATTAGCGGAATTAGTTTTGCGTTGTTGATTGTGGCTGCTATTTTACCGCCGCGATCGCTTGTGGGGTTAACTGTCAAACGCCGTCCTATCCGACCAATATCAGCAGGTGATGAATTAACTGTAGAAATCGAAATTTATAATCAGACGCAGCAATCAGTAAATTTACTGAAGGTTGAGGATATTCTGCCCTTTGTTTTAGGTAAACCAGTTACCAAGGCGATAGAAACCATTCCTCCCCAAAGTCATTATCGTTGGGTGTATTACCAACCTACCCAGCGTCGGGGTGTCTATCGCTGGCAAAAACTAGAATTAGTTACGGGTGCGCCTCTAGGATTGTTTTGGTGTCGCCGTCAGCGTGAATGTCCAGCCACAGCGATTGTGTATCCTAGTGTCTTACCTCTGTCATACTGCCCCTTGGTTGATGAAATGGGGCAAGAAGAAAGCTATACTAGCCATCTACGGGGTAAACCATTGCAAACAGAAACTAGTGGACTAGTGCGATCGCTACGTCCTTACCGCATAGGCGATCCTATTCGTCTGATTCACTGGCGTACTAGCGCCCGCTACGGGGAATTACGGGTACGAGAATTAGAAATTGTGACTAGTGGACAGGAAATTATTATTGCTTTGGATAGTGCATCTCAATGGGAAACAGAAAACTTTGAACAAGCGGTAATTGCTGCTGCTTCATTATATTTTTATGCGCAAAGGCAAAACATGCAGGTAAGTCTATGGACAGCATTTACAGGTTTAATCAAAGGCGATCGCACAATTCAAGAAGCCTTAGCCGCTACTAACGCCCAAGAAGATAGCCAAACACCTTTACCTGAAGGCTACCCGGTAATTTGGCTGACAGAAAATCCTGATAGTATTTCTGCTTTAAGTTCGGGAAGTCGCTGGGTTTTGTGGCAAAATACTTCTTTACCAGCAACGCCAGTAGGAGTTAATCAAAATTCTTCTGGCATCATGGTGCAAAGCGACCAAGCACTACAACCCCAATTACAAAAACCATTGGTTTGATGTAGGATTTGGAGTTTAATTTGTGCAATATTTCAATATGTTGCTAAAAATTAATTCTTGTTGATAACTGCAATTTTTTTCTTCCCAGCAATCCAGAAATATCAGTCTTTAAGCAAACCTGAGACAAATTTAATTTCTCAGCTTGGGGAAATACCCCAGTAATAGCCCTCTAAGGCTGATGTACAATGCAAAGAAATGTTTAAATTATGAGCAGCCGATTCCATGATCTCACCAGAAGTTAACACAAAATCCAGCGATAAAAGCCTAGAGGCAATGCGGCATTTTTCCGAACAATACGCCAAGCGTACTGGAACATACTTCTGTTCTGAACCTTCTGTAACAGCAGTAGTGATCGAAGGGCTAGCCAAACATAAAGATGAACTTGGATCACCCTTATGTCCCTGTCGTCACTACGAAGATAAAGAAGCTGAGGTCAATGCTGCGTATTGGAACTGTCCTTGCGTGCCGATGCGAGAACGTAAAGAATGTCATTGTATGCTGTTTCTAACTTCAGATAACGAGTTTGCAGGCAATCAACAGGAAATTACCTTAGAAACAATCAAAGAAGTGCGAGAAAGTATGGCATGAATGAGACCATGCCCTTAGAGTTTTGGCTAGGTGTAGAACAGTTCAATTCTGCGCAGTTCTATGCCTGTCACGACACGTTAGAAGCTTTATGGATCGAAGCCAGCGAACCAGACAAAAGCTTCTATCAAGGGATTTTACAAATTGCTGTAGCGCTTTATCATTTGAGTAATCAAAACTGGCGAGGTGCTGTAATTTTATTGGGAGAAGGCAGTAATCGTCTGCGCCGCTATCCAGGGAATTATGCAGGCATTGATTTAGAAGCGCTATTGAGCCAGACTGGAGATTTATTACAAGCATTACAACAGACAGGCCCGGGTAAAACTGGTACTGATGACTCTGGCGAAGCTGATACCTTACCCTTACCCAGAATTGAACGACTTAACGAGTAGCGATCAACCTTAGGGGTGCAGGCGCAATATGATATCAACTCTCAAAATAATCCCCCGAATGCATTCGGGGGATTAAGTTTCATGATCAAAAAGTAGTCAGTAGCCAAACTACTGACTATTACAGCGAATTACAAGTTGGTGAGGTACAGATAATCGTTAATTGTAGGGGCATTGGCATTGCCATGCCCCGAAGCGCGTACCTCATTTACCTGAAATATGGTGTAATTATTGACAGTTTGCTTTAGCGATTTGCTGTCATCTTTTGCGCCATTTCTAAGTGTTGTCTGACAATCGGTGCAACTCCACTAGCAAACATTCTCAAATCAGCATCTAATCCTGTTTGCAAATAATTTTGATATTGAGCCAGTGTTTTTTGATGTGCTTGAGTCTGTGCTTGCATGTAAGTTTGGTCAAAATTCCTCCCAGATAAACCTTGCAGCTTGGTTAATAAGGCTTGGTTTTGGGAATCAAGTTCTGTTGGCAGTGTGACACCTTTAGCTTGTGCGATCGCAGTTAATTTTTGACTGGATGCTGTATGCTGTTTAATCATTTGCTGGGCAAAGTTACGCACAGCTCTATTTTGTGACTTTTGTAGTGCCAGCTGACTTGTTTGAATCTCAGTTAAGTCACTTTGGGCAGCTTGGTTCATAAATTCTATATCCGATGTAGTAACTGGAGTCTGAGAATTTGTAGGCTGCGGACTAGCTGTGGGACTTGTAGCAGGCGTGCCATTTTGAGTCAAAATATTGCGATTTGAATTGTTTTGAGACTGAGAATTGCAGTCAGCTTGGGCAATGACTGGCAGACTCATGAAGGCGCTAGCGCTAGCTATGCCGATCAAGCTGGTAATCACCTTTTTCAGACTTTTAGTTTGATATAGCATATTCATTGATTGATATTGATTGGTTTGAATCTGGTAACAATCTTGGCGATCCCCACTCAAACCTGCCTGAGGTCACTTTGTAAAAAAAATTTTGGTAATATTTGTGGCAGGCTCGATTTTATATTGATTTCTGATGACAAAGGTAGCTATTGAAGCGAGTGCAAAACTTCTACCACAGGAATAAGCTTGAATTCTCTCTGTAGAGGGACTGTAAAGTTATAAAGAATATTTCTGGAAAACTTGACTTGACTTGACCAGACAGCTAATTATGGAAAAATAGCCTTGACCCATGCTTTCGGCAAAGGGTAGCCTGGTGTACAAAGAATATTAATATACTGAAAATTAATCAAGTATTTTTGTGCTGACTGATTAAATATTACCTATGCTAAAAACAAAATCATTTCAGACTGAACCAGTAGTTATTGCGGCGGTGGCTGAGTATTTCAAGGTGCTATCAGAAGTAAGTCGGCTACAGATACTGATCTGTCTTAAGTCAGGCCCGATGAATGTTATGGAAATTGCCGATGCAACTGGTTTAGGGCAAGCAAATCTATCTAAGCATCTAAAAGTATTAACTCAGGCTGGGGTGTTATCTCGTCAGCCTAAAGGGACTAGTGCATTTTACGAGATTGCCGATCCGATGATTTTTGAACTGTGTGAGATAGCTTGTAATCGAATTAGCGATCGCATTTTGCAACAGGCGGAAAGTCTCAAAGCTATACGTAGCAATACAGCAGTATTTTAAAAAAAAGCACCCTCTCAATAGGGTGCCAATAGCTATGAAACAGAGGAGAGATCGAGAAATTATCACCTAGCTGGCGATGGTTGGTGCTGTGAGGGCGATTGGTTGAGCCTCACCACAGGCTAAGTCTAAGGGGAAGTTGTGGGCGTTGCGTTCATGCATCACCTCAATCCCTAAGTTGGCGCGATTGAGTAAGTCAGCCCAGGTGGGAATTGTCCGTCCTTCGCTATCCAACACCGAGTTATTAAAATTAAAGCCATTCAAGTTAAATGACATAGTGCTTACACCCAAGGCTGCAAACCAAATCCCCACTACAGGCCAAGCAGCCAGGAAGAAATGCAACGCCCGCGAGTTATTAAAGCTGGCATATTGGAAGATTAACCGTCCAAAATAACCATGTGCGGCGATGATGTTATAGGTTTCTTCTTCTTGGCCAAACTGGTAGCCAGTATTTGCAGATTCAATTTCTGTGGTTTCCCGCACCAAGGTAGAAGTAACTAGAGAGCCGTGCATTGCCGAAAATAAAGCACCGCCAAATACCCCTGCAACCCCTAGCATGTGGAACGGATGCATGAGAATGTTATGTTCCGGCGAAAACACAATCATAAAGTTGAATGTGCCGGAAATACCCAGCATCATGCCATCAGAAAAGCTTCCTTGCCCAATGGGATAAATCAACAATACTGCTGTTGCTGCTGCCGCAGGTGCAGAAAATGCCACAGGAATCCAAGGACGCATACCTAAGCGGTAACTTAATTCCCATTGACGACCCATATAAGCATATACGGCAATGAGAAAGTGGAAAATAATCATTTCGTAAGGGCCGCCATTATAAAGCCATTCATCTAAAGAAGCGGCTTCCCAAATCGGGTAGAAGTGCAAGCCAATGGCTGCTGAAGTCGGAACTACAGTTGCACTAATAATGTTATTGCCATAGAGTAGTGAACCGGTCACAGGTTCGCGAATTCCATCTACATCTACAGGCGGCGCAGCAACGAAAGCCAAAACGAAAACAATCGCCGCAGTTAAAGCTGTAGGAATCAAGATGACTCCAAACCAGCCTAGGTATAGCCGATTTTCTGTACTAGTTACCCAGTTACAAAAACGATCCCATAAACCAGCGCTTCTGCGCTTTTCTAGAATTGTTGTCATTGTTAAATAAGTGCGAATGTATGGTTAGATATCGCGTAGCCAGTTACCTTAGCTACATTTTCATTATATAACTATAAAGTTATTAAATAGTCAAGCGATAAGAAAGTAATCTGATAGCCTTGGGATTGTCAACAGCCCAAGAGCCTATAGGCACAGTCGGTGCTAGCCTAGCTGTAGAGAGTAATGTGTTTGATTACAGGTGCGATCGCTATTTTCCCTGTTTTAAAAATCAGGCATCAAGAAAGTATTTTCATCACAAAATGACTAAACTTAAAACTTAATGGAGGTTAGCGGACTCGAACCGCTGACATCCTGCTTGCAAAGCAGGCGCTCTACCAACTGAGCTAAACCCCCGTAAAATTAAAGAAGTAGGTAATTAAGCTACCTCTACTATATTACCTGAATATGGTGACTTTACAACCAGAATGAAGCAAGAAAATCTCTTAGTTGTGGCAACACTTTATAAATTCGTCAGTTTGCCAGATTTTGCCGAAATGCGAGACCCTTGGTTGTCTTATTGCCAACAGCAAGGTATTAAGGGCACAATTTTGTTAGCACAAGAAGGCATGAACGGCACAATTGTTGGTTCTCGTCAGGCGATTGACGCAGTTTTGGAATTTCTGCATTCTGATCCTCGTTTGGCAGACTTAGAACACAAAGAATCTTACACAGAAACTCCGCCATTTGAGCGGATGAAAGTACGGTTAAAGTCAGAAATTGTCACTTTAGGATTGCCGGAAGTTGACCCCAATGAACAAGTGGGTAATTATGTCAGTCCTCAAGAATGGAATGAGTTAATTTCTGACCCCGAAGTAATTGTGATTGACACCCGCAATGATTACGAGGTGAATATTGGCACTTTTAAGAAGGCACAAAATCCGCAAACTCACTCATTTCGCGAGTTTCCCGATTATGTCCGCCATAACCTTGACCCCAGTAAACATAAAAAGATAGCCATGTTTTGCACTGGTGGTATTCGCTGCGAAAAAGCCTCATCTTATATGCTATCTCAAGGCTTTGCCGAAGTGTATCACCTTAAAGGCGGCATTCTCAAATATTTAGAAGAAGTTCCTGCCCAAGAAAGCTTGTGGGAAGGAGAATGTTTTGTCTTTGATGAACGAGTAGCTGTGCGTCACGGTTTAGAAAGCGGCAGCTATGAGATGTGCCAAAGTTGTGGTCGCCCAATTTCCGCAGCAGATAAGACTTCACCTCAGTATGAAGCAGGTATTTCTTGCCCCTACTGTTTTGACAGCCTTACGGAAGATAAAAGAGTACGTCAGCAGGAAAAAAGGCGACAGTTTCTCCTTAAAAGTAACCGCAAAAATAAATAATTACAAGGGATTGGGCATGGGGCAATTCAATTTTGGATTTTGGATTTGCAATTTTGGATTGGGTTTGAATCTAAAATCTAAAATCTAAAATCTAAAATTCCTTGTCCTAGTTATTATGCAGCTTGGGGATTGAGGTTAATCATCTGCCAGGTGGTATAAGTACCGATGGGACTCCAAATTAGGTAGGGAAGTAATAATAAAGCTGCCCAACCGGAAGTAGTTAGAACTGCCAGGGTTAATAGTAAACCGATAATGAAACCTGTACCGCCAAGAATTGTACCGATTTTTAGGCTACGCAGGCGGAACATTACAGGTGTATAGGCAATAGTCACAATTTCTAGAAGTAAGTATAGAGCCATCATTACCCAAGTTGCGTCACTTCCTGGGTTTTTTTCCCAAATAATATAAGCTGACCAAGCACCACATATAAAAATTATAGTCCAGATAATCGGAATTGCGGCTTCAAAAGTTAACCAGTTAGGTCTTTGCAATCGCTGAAACCATTTGCGATCGCTTGGCGTAATCAAATTAGCTGCTAAGGCAACTACGAAAGCTACGCCGCCTATTACCATCCAAGATCTAATCATGCTGCTTTATCCTTTGCGATCGCTAGCAACTATCGAAATTTCATACATTCAAGTCCAATATTGGCAATTTAGCCCTTTTATCTCATCATCCTTGAGTTTGATTACTCGCCATCAGTCAGAGATATTTCCCCAGTCTGCAAATGCTTACTTCTAGCTGGGCATTGGGCATTGGGCATTGGGCATTGGGCAAAAGTCAAATAGAATTCTTAATTTTGAATTGTGAATTTTGAATTGTTTGTCCTCCTTCTCTTTCATACATAGCGATGAAAATTTTTTCATCCAGATTAGCTCTGTTTCTTTGTTACATAGCTATTGATGGGGAATGGTTGTAAGGTTTTGGAGTCAACCGTAATTCCCGCTTGGAAATTGTCACAAAAACCACATTTATTGTCAACTGCTTCGCCAAAGGATAATTGGGTAATTCCAGATAGTTGCGATTGTATTTCTCTGGATGTGGTAGTGATTCTGTCTGGGGATGGGGGTATGAGGGTAGCTGAAAGACATATTCTTAACGATTAGGGGAGCAGCTAATCAGATGGAAAGCAATATGCAAACTCAATCAGAAACAAGCGCGATCGCGCCAGAAATTCAAAGCATCGCTAATACTATTCGCTTCACAGGCTGGATTGCCTTTTGGATACAGTTGGGATTGGCTGTGGTTTCTGGCTTAACTTTATTATTTGCTGCTACTGGGCGAGATTTTGCCGAACAAAAAATTGCAGGTCTTGGGGTTGGGGTGTTTTGGGCTGGATGTGGAATTCTTGTATTATTATTTAGCGTTTATTGGGATTTTCGTTATACTCGCATCGGTAAACGTTTAGGAAATGTTAATCCAGCACTTCATCCTAGTAAAGCAGATACAGTAAAAGCAATTCGCTGGGGAATTATGGCTGCTTTAATTGGCATACTTTTAAATCTCTTAGGCGCTGGTTCTACGATAGGTGTTTTAGTAGCAAAATCTATCTCTCAGCCTCCCGGAGTAGCTTTTACTGACCCTTATAAAATTATTCGTGCCCTTGATGTATTTGTAGCAGTAGCAAACATCAATGGAATTGCGGCTCATTTTGTCGGTACAGTTTCTTCACTGTGGCTGCTAGAGCGCGTCAATCAACATTAGAAATTCATAACATGAGAAATATTCCTTCAGGAACTTGTAGTTACAAAAGGTCATCCTAAAGATTAAAGTTCCTGAGAGTATCAACACTCATGCCAGCGCCTCAGCCTCAGTATAAATTACCTATATTTATCTGCTTATTTTTATTAGGAGTTACACTTACTCAAGTTTTTAGACCGGGAGTTTTTAACTTTAATAATGAAGGTAATAATTCTCAAGTAGTTGCTCAAAGTTCACCTAAGCCAACACCTCAAATAATTGTGCAAGCTGGTGAAGTCCGTCCTTTACCTGGAAAGCTGGATAATATCCCCGTATTTAATAGCAATAGCCCAGAATGGGTGAAACAAGAGGGTATTTTACTGTCTACATTTCCCCCAAATGGTAAAAAAGTCCCAGGCGCTCATCTGAATTTTCCGTTTCAGGGACGCTTTGATTTATTTGCCCATCACTATACTCACACTCCTAAAGATTTACAGACTCTCTACCTGGGTGTGATGTTGTACAACCCTGGTAAAAAACCTGTAACAGTGGATGTTTTGCAAGCAGCGAGTTATTTATTAAAGGATGCGCCTTTTGCTACTTTAGCGCCCTACATCGAAAATAATGATGGTAAAGCTTTTTCCGGGCCTGGTGCGCGTGCGGTGAGTGATGTGTTGCGGGGAGTACGCCAAGCAGAGTTTCCGGCTAAGTTGATTATTCCACCAGGACAAAGCCGATTATTGCTGAATCATGGCATTGAGGTAAGAAATTTGGCAAAGCCTGTCAATGGTCGGTCTACTTTTATGCGGTTACGTAGTAGTGGAAAAGTTTATGCTGCTAGTTTGGCAATGTATGCCAAGAAAAATCCTGATGGCAGCGATCGCTCTCCCACATTAACAGAATGGCAAGCTTTACTCAATAATGGCAACTTTGCCGGCCCCAGAGATAAAACCCCTACTCCTCCCAATGCTACAGGCGGTGTGCTAATTTATGGGCGTGTAGCAGGCGTCTCTAGCGGTTCCCAATGGCAAGCTGTACTGACAGATAATACTAAAGCGCAAACTCTGACTATTCCCCAACGTGGTGAGGCAATTTCTTATGCTATTGGTAGCTTACGCGGTGGTCAATTAGGTAGCGGACAAATTCAAACTGCAAAAATGTTAGTACGCTATCCAGATACAGCTTATGAAGCTCATGGTAATTATGGAGTGGAATACAATCTCACCTTACCCTTAAGTAATAACACTAAAGAAAATCAGAAAGTTAGTGTCACATTAGAAACACCATTAAAAGAAGATAAATTATCCCAAGGTGGTCTGCGTTTTCGTCAACCATCCTTAGATTTTCCCTTTTTTCGGGGTACGGTGCGATTGCGCTATTTAGACGAGCAAGGACAACAAAAAACGCGCTACGTACATTTATGGCACAGAACAGGCCAGGTTTTAGAGCCTTTACTCCAGCTAAACCTAGCGCCTGGAAGTCAACGTAGAGTGCAGGTAGATTTAATTTATCCACCAGATTCAACACCACCACAGGTTTTAACTGTGAGAACTGTAATATAAGCTATTGTGTTTTTAAGTTGCACAATCTATGGTGAGGGCTGTTGACAGTTGACTGTTGACTGTTGACCGTCTCAGCTAATCAAATTCACAAGGGAATTGGGCGTTTAATCTACTTACTTATCCACCATCTCTAATGGAAAATTTATATGGCTCCATTACCCGACTACCGACCTAAACAGCTATCTGTAGGCCCTTTAGAAGCAGAAATTTTACAAATCATCTGGGAATTGGGTTCAGCGACAGTTAAGGATGTACACGATCGCATTTTGTCCGATCCCAACCGAGAATTAGCTTACACCTCTGTCACTACTGTAATGCGCCGCCTCACCGATAAAGGTTGGCTAGTCTGCGATAAAAAAGGTAAAGCATTTTATTGGCGTCCCTTAGTGACGAAACAGCAAGCAGAAGTAATTAGAGCGCACGAGCAATTGCAGCGATTTTTAGCGGTAGGTAATCCCGATGTCGTGGCTGCTTTTGCTGATAGTCTGGATGAAACAGCTAGTGAACAAATAGAAGCGATCGCAAAACGCATTCAAGCCGCAAGGCAGGCTAGGGAGGGGAAATGATACATCTAATCATGATTTTGACTGCTGTGGCAGTGGCTTGGGGGTTAAGATCCTCTTGGAATGGTTCTCAAGGTAATTGGAATCTGCGCTGGCGGCGATCGCTATTTTTATTTCTCTTCCCCCCCTTGCTACTATTAATGACAGCGATCGCTGTCCTCTGTATGGGGCCTCAAGGTAAAATGGCAGGGATGTATACAGGTTGGGGTAGTTATCTCCTAGCTCTGTGTTATATCGGAATTTTTAGCATTTTATGTATCAAAATTACCATTCAAGGCTGGCAGTCTGTCCAATCTGCGCGGAACTGTCCCTTAGTAAATTTTGGTCACAGACAAATCCGCCTCTTAAACACAGAAGCACTCTTCGCCGGTCAAATTGGTTTTTGGCACCCCGAACTCGTAGTTAGTCAAGGATTGCTGCAAACACTTTCCCCAGAACATTTAGAAAGTGTTTTGGCGCACGAACAAGGTCATTATCATTACCGAGATACATTTTGGTTTTTCTGGCTAGGTTGGGTGCGTACTTGTACCGCCTGGTTACCCAACACAGACTCCTTGTGGGAAGAATTGCTAGTATTGCGCGAACTCCGCGCCGATGGATACGCAGCCAGCAAAGTAGACCCCTTAGTGTTAGCAGAATCGCTGCTCATGGTAGTTAGCAATACACCAGTATTATCAGAGATTTGTTGTGCTGCTTTAGGTTCGCCCACAGGCGATCGCTTAGAACAAAGAATTGAAGCGCTCTTAGCACCACCAGAACCCATCCCCGCAGTTAAATTGCATTCCTGGCATGGCTTTCTCCTAGCATTTTTACCCTTATTAACTGTAATATTTCATACTTAAATTCAATCGCGGCGGACTGGTAATAAATGTTCTAGTACAGGTCGGCGGAAATGAACATACCATTGTAGTGCGAGCATCTTGCTCGCTGACAAACGCGAGCAAGATGCTCGCACTACTCTAGATTATCAAAATGAATTTATAAAATGGTATGGTTATTTACGCCATGCAGCACTAGTTCCGCCGATAACCCAATGCCCCATGCCCCATGCCCCATGCCCAATGCCCCATAATAAAATAAAGTATCCAAATCAGCCAAAGGAAAACTAAAAAACGCTGTGCAGATCACATTTTTAGGGACAAGTTCCGGGGTACCCACAAGAGCGCGTAATGTTTCCAGTGTTGCCTTAAGATTACCCCAAAGGGCAGAACTGTGGTTATTCGATTGTGGCGAAGGTACTCAGCATCAACTGTTGCGGAGTGAACTCAGAATCAGCCAACTATCCCGAATTTTTATTACCCACATGCATGGCGACCACATTTTTGGCTTGATGGGATTGCTAGCTAGTTGTGGCTTGGCGGGAAATGTCGAAAAAATAGATATTTACGGGCCGCCAGGATTAAATGAATATATCCAATCGGCTTTACGTTACTCCCATACGCACTTTTCTTACCCGGTAAAAATTCACGCTGTCCGTCCGGGGGTAATTTATGAAGATGATGAATTTACGGTTACCTGTGGGCCTTTACATCATCGGATTACAGCTTTTGGCTACCGAGTAGCGGAAAAAGACCGGGCCGGACGCTTTGATATAGAAAAAGCTAAGGAATTGCAGATTCCCCCAGGTCGGATTTACGGTCAACTCAAGCGGGGTGAAACTGTTACGCTGACAGATGGCCGAGTAATTGATGGTAAAGAATTATGCGGGCCTACAGAGATTGGCCGTAAGATTGCCTATTGTACGGATACGGTATTTTGCGAAGGTGCAGTGGAATTAGCACAGGATGCAGATGTGTTAATTCACGAAGCGACTTTTGCCCATCAAGATGCAGAGATGGCATTTCAGAGGCTACATTCCACTAGTACAATGGCAGCACAAACAGCTTTAGCGGCTCAAGCACATCGCTTAATCATGACTCATTTCAGCCCGCGTTATGCTCCAGGCAACAATATAGAATTGAAGGATTTGCTACAAGAAGCTAGAGCAATTTTTCCCAATACTAATATGGCTCATGATTTCATGGTTTATGATGTACCCCGGCGGCGTGAGGCAGATTAACAATTCAAAATTCAAAATTCAAAATTCAAAACTTCAGACATTTTCAATCGGAAATTTCAACCGCCACTGAAAATTTACTCATTGTCAATAAAGGGGTTTTAAACCCTTGAATGTACAATATAGCTGTAGCCAGATAGATTAGGACATCAACCGAAGATAAAATCCTGACAATAAAACGCTTTTAAGTCTGTCAACAGTCAACTGTCAACAGATATAAATGCTAATTTAAATAACTTGTTAAATATAAATTTAACATCACTAATTCTGCTTCCTCTTCCGGCATTTCTAGATATTTTAAACCAATATATCTGCCATCATTACCAGATGGGAATAAATCATATCCGCCATCAAAAAAGGGCAACTTTTGATAAAAATTTTCGGCTTCTTGAACAGTATTTAAGGCAATTCTTCCTTGAAAGCCTAAGTTAAAACTATGTAACATCGCAAATGTTAAAAGAACTGTACCCACTCCTTTATAATTCCTTCTACCGAGAATCGCTGCACGGTTCCAAGGCGCTACAGTTAATAAGTGGACATAAATTAAATTTTTATCTACATCCAACCGAGAATGACATTTATTAGTTTGGAGAATAATTATACCTTGCGCGATCGCATCGTATTCCAGAACATAAACTTCATAAATGTCTGGGTTATTTAAATATTTGTGTATATCTAAATCTCGATCCCAACAATTGTGATTTCTCAGTTGAGGTAGCCACAGTAATTCAATGTCTTGAATATGTTTGGCAGATATAGGTACAATCTTGGCGGGCACATATTCATTATGAACATTATGGAAAATTTTGACAGACTCTTCTACTGCTGATGCTACTGATAACATAAGCCTATTTAAAGTTAAATGCAAATATTTTTAATGCTTTGAAAACAGCAAATATATTTGCAACTAAATTTGCGCTTTCAAATAGTTTCTATAAGTATTATTATATGGATTTACTTAGGCAGTAATATTTCGTTTCAGTGAAGTTTTGATTAGTAATTGACAAATTTGCGGATAAAAAACACACTTTTTCAATCCATTGCCACATTCATTGTCAAAAATATTACTGTTTTAAGTAAAAATACTGTTAAAGGAATAGTTATGTACCCGTTTAGGGACTTCCGGCTAAAAAAATATACTATCGCTTTTTTGGTAAAGGGGAAGGGAGCAAGGGGAGAAAGAAAATATTCTCTCTCGTAAATTGGATAATTGATTTTCTGGAAGTACCTGAAAGAAAAAATAAAACAGACTCATCTATAAGAACATTCGGTGTAATTGCGGTTCTCTATTTTCTAAATTACGTGAAAAGCTGGGAGCGATCGCATAAATATTTTTCCAGGCTTGCAACTATTAAAAGGCTGACTCATCAATGTCTTCATCCGCAAAAACACCGTCAGGATACTCATTCCGTCAAGGTTCTGTTGCAGAATTACAAGCGCACCACTCTAAATACTCTGGTTGGGTAATTATTTTAATATCTATCTTGGCAATAGTTGTCAGTATCAGAACAGTTTTAGAAGCATTTGTCAAGCGATTAGAAATAAATCATAAAGCATATTTATTTGAATATGGCAAACCACCAAATCACTTTTTCGATTGGCAAATAATTTCTTCAGCCATCAAACTAAGTGATTTTCTTGTGTTTTTATCAATGGGTAGTGCAGTTGCCTTTGGCATTGCTATATATAAACTTTCAGAATATTTAATGGCACGTAGTTATACCAAAGATAAAGTATGGTTTGTTGAGTATGAAAAGCAAATTGTTGGTTGGGCATTCATTGTAGTTAAAACTAACTATAATATCCTGTCTAACATTTATATTGAGCCGAAACATCGCAGCCAAGGTGTTGGTTCACAATTACTCTGGCATTGTCTAGAAAATCTCAGTTTACCTGTATATCTAATTTATATTCCTTATCTCAAATCATTTTATGAAAAATTTGGGTTCGTCTCTCTCCCCAATGATGAGAAGCCTAGAGAATTAAAGTTTTCTCCACTCCCTGCAATGGTGTTATTGCAACCACCAATTCCCATCAGCGAACAACAATCTACAAGTTTTCCTTTACCGCCAGGTATTTCTATTCGTCCTTTCCAAAATTTTCAAGAACAATGGCAAATTTATCAAACATTTTGGCAGAGACAAAGATTTAGAAAGTCTCTAATTTATATTGCCACAATAATTACTGCACTAGCTGGCGGCAGTTTTGTAGTAATTAGTTTAACTGTAATTATCATCAAAGAATTACTAGGATTAACATGGCTCGCTGAATTTGATTATTCTGTATTAGATTTGCCAGTTTCGGGAATTGCGATCGCTATTTGGTTAATTTCTCTATTCTTCATCTTGAATCGGTTTGTTTTTAGATGGCAAGAGTTACTAATTGAGAAAGATAAACGCCCAATAGGTTACATTCACTTTGGTAAATATAATAACTATTCGATGTTATTTAACTTACATATTGAGGCACAATATCAACCTCAAGAAATGACGAAGTTGATATTAGCTCGAATTCAGCCGCAAATCACCTTACCTCTTTACTGTCTTGGTTGGCGGAGAGATAAACAGTTTTATAATGGTTTGGGTTTTATTTCCGCTCATCGTCAAGAACTCCCATTAGAATTTAGAATCATTCAATTGAGCGAGCAAGTATATTTCAAACTGACATCCCAAGGGGCGACAAATATATCTAATCAGTTAGCGAAAACTATCGCCGCTATTAGCGCCCAGCAAACGGTACAGCCAGCAAATATACCAGTAAAAAAGTCACGCGATCGCAAGTGGTTTTTGATTGGCGATGCAGTCATCTTCTTGGTAATTTACATGCTGACACCACTTTGGCAAATACCGCAAATTTACGCTAACTCACAGCCGCAAACTCCCAAACAAGATATCTCCACTAATCAACCAGCCATCCCAGCTTGGAAAATACCAGAACATATTGGAGTTTTAGCGATCGCGCCGGATAACCAAACACTCGTCAGTGGAAATTGGGACAACAAAATTCAAGTTTGGGATATTAACAAAAAGAGTCTGCAACAAACCTTAAGCGTATTTTCTGGCAAAATTCAATCTATCGCCGTCAGCCCAGATAATCAAAGTTTAGTAGTGGGTACATCTACAGGTATAATTCAAAAATGGGATTACAAAAGCGGCACTTTAGATAAAACATTTTACCCCGCACATTTAGGAGAAGTTAAAGCTTTAAACATCAGCGCCGATGCTCAAATCTTAGTTACTGGAAGTCCCAACGATCCAACTGTAAAAGTTTGGAATTTAGCAGATGGTAACTTACTACAAAAAGTTAATTCTCGCGGTTATGTGTTTGCTTTAGCCATTAGCAAAGATAATCAGAATTTATATATCGCTAGCCTGGGCGGAGTTAAGATTTGGGATTTACGTCAACAAAAATTCGTCCAAAGCTGGGCGGCACATTCGCGCGAAGTTGAAGTAATCGCCCTCAGCCCTGATGGTAAATTTATTGTCACTGGCGGTAGCGATCGGCAAGACTTAAGTACAATTTGGATGGTGAAAGTTTGGGATGCGCAAACTTTAAAACTATTAAAAACATTACCGGGTTATTCTACTTTCTTAACATCTTTAACCGTTACGCCTGATAGTCAAACAATCATTTTTAACGATTGTTGTTCTACAAATATATGGAATTGGCAAAATAACAAATATATTTCCTCGGTTGATGGACTAAAACATAATGCTGTCCTGATTCCCGACAGTTTAAATCTGATTGGCGCAGCATCCGATCGCCAAACCATCACCATCAAAGATTTAAATAGTATCTTGCAACTGAAGACAAATAAATAATTCTCAGGGGTAATATATCCCCGACTTCTTAAACCTTGTTAAAGAAAATGATACTGCCACGATCGCGATCGCCTCTTGCAAAAGTCCTAAATCTAAATTTAAGTGAAAACGGTGCGTTACGCTGCGCGGTAACACACCCTACTGGCGTGGCAAGGCTAAAAAGTGCATTAATAAAACTCTTGTGGGATGGGCGTCTCGCCCGTCCTGGGCGGACAAGATGTCCAACCCACAAAAAAATTATATTGCAACATTTAAAGCTAGACACGCCACTACGTTTTATGCAAAAATCAAATAGCAATTACACTATTTACAATTTAGCGTTGCACTGAGTTAGAGATATCTCTACCTGCTTTAGCTGCACTATCTTTAACACCACCAGCAGTTTCCTTAGCACCTTCTACATAGCCAGAGCCAAATTCTTTCAAAGCTTCGGCTGATTGTTGACCAATCCGTTGTAAACGTTCACCAGGTGCGCCTTTTGTTTCCCTTGCTTCGCGATTCCATTGACCTGTAGTTTTAGGTCTTTGAGCATCATTTTCTGATACTCTTTCGCGGACTTGGTCGCGTAACTCTCTACTACTACGTCCAGTATCGTCAATGTAGGCGCTATTATTACCATGATCGACATTAGTTGTTAGTACAATCAAGCCAATAAAAACAACAGATAAAAACCGCTTGAATTGAAATCCTTGAAACAAAGAACTAATATAAGCGATCGCATTAGAAATCACATTCTTCATGCTAATACTCCCTTGGTAAAATTCTCGATAATTTCTAGAGCTTCGAGATATCATTGGCTCACTCCAAAATTAGCTAACTCATGAAAAACTGAAGTTAGTTTCTCTAGGAAATTAAGCTATCAATGGAATTATGGATTTAGTGATGAAATCAAGCCAATGACTCTTTTGATTACAAATTAAGACTAACTAGAAAAAATTATTTATCCCTCTAACAAAAGTCAGAGTTTGCTGAGAAATAATACCAATTTGCAAAAATAATGCGACAGATGGTAGGGATATGGCAATGCCATGCCCTATAGAATATATTGATATGCCGCAAAAATTATTTAAATTGGTATAAATTAAGAAATTTATAGAAACATCCCAATTTGGACGCAATACCCTCAAGGGTATTGCTATACCAACAAAGCCTGCCTTCTTTTGCTAAAAGTTTGATAGCCTGCGAAGGCAGGCTTCGTATTTCTAGCCCCACCCTTATAGGGTGAGGGCGTTTTTGCACATTTGGGATGCTCCCTGGAAACATCCCAATTTGGACGCAATAACCTTGAGGGTGAAGGCGTTTTTGCATATTGGGGATGCTTCCAACCTTGAGGCGATCGCTCTTTCTATCTTATATACAGCATATTTTAGGTAAATGAGGTACGCGCTTCGGGGCATGGCAGTGCCAATGCCCCTACAATCAACGATTATCTGTACCTCACCAACAAGCAATTCGCTGTATGTATATAAAAATACTCACATTTGCTTTCATTGCTGAAGTAAAAATGCGAGTTACGCTTAATCGGATTATTCAATATGAGATATAGGGGTAGTTGCTAACCCTGGTAACCACTATAGCTTGACGTTAATGTACATCGTCATATTCTGCTGTTTCTACCCGTCTTGCTTCCATCCGTGGCGGTAAAAACTCAGCCCGACGGATGGGAACTAAAGGCGATGTCTGACCTTGGTAGGGGTGAATTACCTGTACAGTCCTAGCACGCTGTTTTGGAGAGAACAAAGCCAATACACCAGCAACAACAACGCCACCACCAATGGTTAAAGTCATACCGCCTACCGCCCAAACTATAGGTGAAGACCACCAAGGATTTTGCGGTTGTAGAGCGTTTTTCTGATTATTTTGTTGGGCGAATTGCAGTTGTTGTTGCTGCTGATTGTAGCTTTGGAATTGCCACTGGAGTTGTTGATTTTGGGTTCTCAACTGCTCGTTATCGCTTCTTAACCGCGCCATCTCCGACTTTAGCGTTTCTAATTCAGCTCGCTGATCTGAATTGGGCGCAGTTGGCGGCTGATTATTGGGATACATCGGTTGCCCATAAGGATACTGGGGCGGCGTCATCACCTGAGGTGCTACAACAGTAGGCATCTGTGGGGTAACCGCAAAATTAGGTTGTAGAGAATTATTACCTGCCCCTTTGAGCAATACTAGAGCCGCTAAACCAGCTACGGCGACTCCACCGATAAATGCCATACTCTCACTCATCGCCTAAGCCCCTCAAATGCGACGTAATAATTATCATTTTTAACTGACTCACTCTCACACTCATATTTTTTAGTTTACTTACACTTCACATAATACCCAAAGTATCAGCGATGTTCCCAGGTGGTTTTAGCACAGCATCATATCTGCTGCTTATATTCAATATTATATCTGTTAAATTATCTACCAATCCCCAGCAAAAAAACTACACTGTTATATATTTTTAATCTACTTTTCCCTAGTCATCAAGACTAGTATTTATACTAATGCTATTTTGCTTGGAGATTTGCTTTAAGACTTTGGCAAAATTCCGCGATCGCATTTAACCCTGCTTCCGGTGTCCCTTCGGCTAAACGTTTGACAAAAGCGCTGCCCACAATTGCCGCATCTGCGCCCCAATCTCTCACTTGACGCGCTTGCTCTACTTGCGAAATTCCAAAACCTACGCCAATGGGCTTATCTGTAAAATTACGTATTTCTTTGAGTAAATCTGAAACTCGTGTTTCTATCTGCGCTCTCATCCCAGTGACACCGGTAACACTGACTAAGTAGATAAAACCTTGGGAAGCGCGAGCGATCGCTTCTATGCGTTCGACAGAACTAGTGGGTGCTATGAGTAAAATTAAGTCAATTCCCATCTTGCTAGCTGGTTCCAGTAACACAGCAGCTTCTTCCAAAGGTAAATCTGGTACTACCAAACCTGCTACCCCAGCCGCAGCAATTTCTTCGAGAAATTTATCAATTCCCCGATGCATAATTGGGTTGTAGTAAGTAAACAGGACGATAGGCGATTTTAAATCTGGAGTAGTTTTTTGCAACATTTCCAGTACTGCGTCGAGGGTGGTTCCCCGTTCTAAAGCGCGGGTAGCAGCTGCTTGAATTACCGGGCCATCTGCCAAAGGATCGGAGTAGGGAACCCCCAGTTCAATAATATCTGCTCCACTGCGGTCTAGAATTCGCAATGCGGCTGCCGTTGTTGCTAAATCTGGATCGCCAGCCGTAATAAACGGAATCAGCGCGCATTCTTGATTGCGTCCTAGAGTTTCAAAGCAGTCGGAAATAGCAGTCATTGGTCAATTGATTTTGGATTTTAAATTTTGGATTTTGGATTTACCCCGAACACTAGCGTACAGGGTTTCAACATTTTAAATTTTGGATTTTGGACTGGTTTCACCCTTAAGTGTCGGCTTTGGCGAAATAATCTAAAATCTAAAATCTAAAATCTAAAATTAGTACGGTCAAGATTCAAGAGTTAGTTGTCATATCCTACCAAACAACGTACACCGAACCAACGACCAATCAACCTAATCAGGAAACTCAAAAAAATCAACTATTCCCTTCAAGCCGTCAACAGTCAGTAGAGACGCGATTAATCGCGTCTGTACAACAGTCAACAGTCAACAATCCCTTCGGCAATATTTTTTACTTATAAATCCCTAAGATTGACTTTGTCTTTCCTGTTCAACTTCTGCTTGCAGTTTGGCTAGTTCTTCCGGGGTGAGTTCGTCTAGCCGCTTTTGGAAAAACGCCTGTTCATAATCTTCGCGTTGTTGATGGTAGGTCATTTTTTTACCCACCGCACGAAAAACATAGGTAGCTAGCCAACCCAGCAAACAACTGACTAGCAAGACTTGGCTCCAAATACCAGCTTGTTGATTATCTAAACCTACTAGCTGTAAGCCTAGATATGCTATGCCTCCAGCAACAAAAACGCCAAAGCCGATTCCTATAGCATCAATGCGTCGCATGAGAATTATGACCTACCAATGTTGTTAAACTTCAATTTGTCGGCGCTGGGGTCGAATATTTACAAATGGCGATAAAACCAACAATCCTGGAAAGAAGAAGAACACCATAAAGTACATGATGGTGCGCTCTATAGAACTAGCTGCATACCAGCGCAGTTTGAGATAAAACAGCACAGCCACTGGAAGAACTAACAAATAAGCTCCAGCCAAAGCCAGATACAGCAGGGCTACGATCATAATTTTCGCTTCTGTAATAGACAAGATGGTTGATTACATCTATTTTCCATCATAGGCTGAATGGCGAAATATGGATAATGGGGCATGGGGCATGGGGCATCCCTTCGACTTCGCTCAGGGCGAGTGGGCATGGGGCATATAATTTTTTTGGGGTTGGTATTAGATATTGTTATCGACAAATTATTTGGCGGTGGTACTTGCAATTCATAAATTGATGTGTTAGTTTTGTTAAGGCTTTTGCGAAAGGAGTTAAAGCTACCTAATTAAATAGGGATGCTACTCTTAGGTGGCGATCGCAAAAAAGCTAGTAAATACTGTTGTTAGTTCAACAAGTATTTGGCATAGTCACCAATTCAGTACAATTGCTTTTTGTCAACAAAATTATTAAATCTAGTTGCACAAAAAACGTAATTAATGCTGAAATGTATGAGAGAGTATTTACTACCTCTCAATCAAATCAACTCCTAACTCAAAATTAGGGGGGTGTGGCGGAATGGTAGACGCTACGGACTTAGAAAACTGAGCCTTGCTAGAGAAATCTTGTAAGTGTAAGCTCTCAAACTCAGGGAAACCTAAATCTGATTACAGACATGGCAATCCTGAGCCAAGCCCACAAGAACAGATGATGATTTTTAATTTTTGATTGGTGACAATCCAAAATTGAAAACTCAAAATCTCTGATTGCGGGAAGGTGCAGAGACCCGACGGGAGCTACCCTAACGTTAAAGTCGAGGGTAAAGGGAGAGTCCAATTCTCAAAGCCGAGAGTTATGACAACTATGAGGCAGTAGCGAAAGCTGCGAGAGAATGAAAATCCGTTGATCGTAAAAGGTCGTGTGGGTTCAAGTCCCTCCACCCCCATGCAAAAATTAAATTATCAGTTTTTTGTCACTGTGACTGGAACCATAACTTTGCCGCAACGGCAAGCTTATGTTTCCAATAAACAGTGGCAAAGTTATGGTTCCAAACCAATTTCTCTTCGTGCTGCTCTAAGGGCATTGCGAACTTCTTTATCACGAAAACATCCAGGTTTAGCCAATAGCCTTGAAATAGCTGCTTCACTAGGATAAATACCTTCAGTGTAAAATTGCTTAACCGCTTGTTTTACCTCCTCACAGCACTGTTCAATTCGTTTGATGCGAGATTCTTTCATATACTTAACATACTGGGCTGAAATTGCTCGGCATAGCTCTGGGAAATGTCTATAAAGAATTCGCTTAGGATATCCAAGGCGTTTGGCTACTACCGTCATAGGTAACGGTTGTTGATTATTTTGAAGCAAATCTTCAAGTAACTGTTGAGTGCGATCGCTATCGAATTTTACTTCAAGCTTTTTTGTAATGCTATCTCCTAGTTGGTTTTGAGGTATAGCAGGAGATTGACTATAATTCTCCTTAACAGTCTCTTGAGTAAAGAAATCCAGCACAGATACCTGAAGAGTAAAACAGATCTTCAAAATTACATTCAGTTCTGGCAAGACTTTTCCCATCTGCCACATCCAAACCTTGTTTTTGGGAATGTCGAGCATACGGGCAAAAGCAGCTGTGTTTCCTTCAGTAAATTGGTTTACGTATCTACAGAACGCTTGAGCAACTATTTCCCTTTGCAAAGGTTTTGGTAGGTGAGGGGTATTAGCAATTAATTCTCCAATAGTCTTGATAACCCACTTTTGCCAGATAATCTCTTCCTTACTCGGTAGGGCTTTATCGGAAAATGGGTAATTATCAGTAACGCCCAGCCATTCTAAGCAATAGGGGCAATAACCTGGTCTCGAATAAGACGCAAGAGGAGGAAGCTGTCGTTGGCAATGAGGACATTGTTGGCATAAAGACTGATTGTGCCAATGACAAAATTTAACTGCCTCAAAAAACCAAATTAAGGGTTCGTAAATTACTTTGTCTTTCGAGGAATACCACTCCTCATAACAGTAGGGACACCAAGCTCGTCTAGCACGAAGTAATCTCCTTTGGGGAAAGATACCAGCCCATGTTAATAGAGAGAGAAAACGCAAATCACTACGTAGAGTTAATGACTCTAGCACTGTAACTAAATCAAGAGCCATCGTACCTATTCCATTGAGTGCCCCAGTTAAACTTCGCATTTCAAAAAGATTTGTAGTTTTGTAAGTCTTGGGTATAAAGGACACAAGTTCTCTGGATATTAAAGCTTTTGGGGTTACACAATGGGCTTCTGCTAGCCGAGATATATAACCAGTTAAGCTTTCTACCAACGGAGTACCAATACCAACAGGCTGTAATTGATACAAGCGACTACGAGATGGAATAGAAAGCTTTTTTAAATCCCAAGATTCGTATGTTTCTAATGCACTAGCTAACATCTTGTTGCACTCCGATGGGATCTCTTTTTGGTTTGCGTTTACCAACCTTTCCTGGAGGACGAGTAGTTTTTGGCGTTTCTTCGGGTAGCACAATTGATTTTGTTCCAAGTCCTAATGCAGAGCGTAAGTTTTGTATATCTGTTTCTGTTTCAGATAATTGTCGTTCACCCTCTTGAATTTCCTTGAACATTCTCTGACACTGAGCAACCGACCAAGCACGTTTTTGTAAGTCTTTGAGCGTGACTGTTGTTGCTTCTCGATCCAAAGCATCTTTAAGAGCGCGTGTTAACCAATTTTTCAGTATGCCAACACATCCTAAAGTACGTTCGTAAAAATATTCCCAATGACTAACTAAATCTGGAGCTTCTGCAAGCGGCATCTGCTGCTGGAAGGTTAATAATACACTTTTGAAAGCTTGTACATCCTCTGGATTTTCAGCACAATAACGGCGGAAATGAATATCGACGCTACGGCGTGAGAGTTGACCGCTTAAATTACGGAATGTCAGTAATTCGTAAGTTCCTAATAGACAGTGTAAAATCCCTGTCATATTTGCTAGAGATTTGAGGCAGTCTAATTGATCTTGCAGCTTGTACCCGCTTGCCATTTTGCCAAAATGTTGGGCTTCATCTACAAAAAATACGTCGGGATGACGATGGATGAGAGCATTTTCTAAAGCTCTGCGTAAAGCAGGTGCAACTACTTTTGGCTCAACATTGATTTTGCCAAAATTATCGCGAGAGATACCACGCACACCGTAATCAAACTTGTGATCGATTAAAGGTTCTTCTAAGGCGATTAAAGCGCGTGTGTAGTAATCTTTCCAGTTGAAGTTTCTTGATTCTGGGGCTATAGCTTCAACACCAACTACAGGAACACGACCGCGGTCGCTTTCCAGTAATGGTAATACTAGTTCTGTTAATTTCTGCTCAACACGCAATCGTAAAGTTGTTTTACCAACACCGCTAGGCCCATAAACAAAAATAAATGATGCCCCTGCGGGTTCGGCAATTGTTCGCATGAGAATTTCATAGACTTCTTTAAGCCGAGGATGCGCTACGGTGTAATTCTCAAAGTAAGCCAGCCTTTCTGTAGCAGGTCGTGTGAGGAGTTCAAGCGGAAATCCAGTAGATTTTGTCACAATTAAAACTCCTCATACACTACAAGTGTTTCTGGGACGAGCGCTTCATCTTCAGCCACTTGAGTATCAGTATTTTCAAAAGGAACTTGAATAACCTTTGGTTGTTCGTTGCGGCTTGCTGTCGCTTTTCCACCCTCAATTACCCTAAAGACTTCCCTGGCTTCTGCGTCATAGGAACGCTGTTCTAGTAGAGCTTCTTGTGCTTCTACAGATGCTAAAAATTTTGCTAGATTCTTAGCCGAAACTTTAGATTGTTGTGCATGATTTGAGGAGCGTTTGCGTAACTCGATACTAGCTAACTTCAGTTCTTTTTCTGAACGACCTTGGAATTCTGCATAATATTGAGAAATACACTGTACCCACTGTCCTCGAACAAAGGCGTAAGCGATGCCAATATTAAACGGGTCATATCTGATTGGAACAGAGGTATTTTCAATTTGCGGGTCGCGGAAACTATTAGACCAGTAGTAGATGTAGTTAATTTTTACACCGCGTCCAACTTGAACTTTTGCTTTCCCCTCTGAGGTGGTAGGTAGGGTAAGAATCTGAAAGTTTTCATCGTAAGGAATCATGCGGTGAAGCCGACTGCCACCAATCGCCATACCTGCTGCAAACGCATCCCTCGGACTTTGGAAAAGTGCTGGATGTTCGTCTGTATCGTAAACTTCGTAAGCCCAAGCACAAAGATATTCATAAAGTAAACCAAGTGTCCATACAGCTTTATTTTTAGGGTTAACTGACTTGGTGACTTGGCGGACGTTACGAGTTATTTGTGTATTAGCGCGTAAGTTATAAACAAATTCAGTATTGGCAGTCCCAAATAGGCGTTCGCAAACCGAACCAAAACGAGCTTTGGCTGGGGGTCTTTGCTTTTTTGTACATTCAAAAGTAGCTAGTAGTGTCTCGAAGTAAACGCTGTGAAACTCTGTACCGTTATCTACGACTACAATTTGCGGGAGTCTACCGTGACGTTGGACACAAATTCTTAGCACCATTAAGCAAGAACGATATGAGGGTGAGTCAAACGTTAGGTAAACTGCCAGCAATCGCCGCGAATAAGCATCTACGAGAAATGTTGCCCAAGGTTTGTTAAGATTGCGACCTGTACGTGAGCAAGCTAGCTCTACATCTAACGGGGTATGGTCGATATGTCCAATTTCTAAGGGGCGATCGCCGTGTCTTGGGGTAGTTTGGGTAAGCTCCCAATAGAAAGATTCATACTGATAAGCAGCACGGCGACCTTGGCGTTTTTTAGTCTGTTCGTAACCAGTACGGCGTTTTATTTCTTTAGTAAATGTTTTATAGCTCGGAGCAATTACAGCAGATTTTTCGCAAGCTAGAACTAAAGCCCCGTAAACCTCCCACATTTTTTTTTGTTTCAGAGTTTCGTAGTCTTCTAAAATAAATTTCTTCATGATTGCTAAGGTGTCTTCGGGCAGCTTGCGCTGACAATTACCTTTGACACTGCGATGGGACAAAAGCCCAATGTAGCCGCAACCGTATTTTTGAAGTGCAGTTAGATATTTAGCTTTCCAGTCACGAATGGTACGAGCAGGTATTGTTTCGTTTTCTGGGGGATGACCGTTTAAGTAAGGCTCGATAGTTTTGTAGCGTTCAAGAGCTTCTGCTTGGTCTTCTGGACTAGCTTGATAAAATCGCTGCCAAGATTCTGTGCTAATAGCTGTTTTTTCTGGTGTTTGGAGACTGGTGATTTTTCCTTGACGAACCAGATTCTCAAATACAAATTTTTTGAGTTCAATTAACTGATTATTTTCTGCGCCAAGTATAACTTCTGTTTCGCCAACATGGATGATATTTAAACCTTTGCCGTCCCAACTAACAGGGGTTCCAGTAGCAAGATTGATTACAGGAGAGATAGCCGGAAGATTTACACTTGGCTGCTCCACCATTAATCTATAAGCACTAGCAGTCTGTTCGTCACGGAAGACGAGACATCTTTCTGGTTCAGCAAGTGGTGCAGCATTTAAATCAAAATAGATTTGCCCAAGAGCAATTAAGGTGTAGATATTGTCAGATTTAGCTCCTGTTGACTGATTGAGTAGTTCTGCTAAAGTGATTCCTGGTTGAGACGACACAATTGCAAGTAATGATTGAGCAATTGTGTCTTCCACTGCTAGGGATTCTGAGCGATAATAGTCTTCTAAAAATTGCAGATTACGTTGCAGAACCCAGTTTATTTCTCTATCAGAACGAATTTGGTAATAAAGCCCAAACTGGTCAGCATAGGCTTCTCCTGGCGGACAATGCCATTGATTATCTTCTTGAGAGTAAAAGTAACGATTGGGGCTTTTCTCTGCTAGTTTTTTCAAATCCTGCTCAGTTTTACACTCTTCCCAACCAGCCGAATTGGTTCGGATGACAAAGAAATCTGGGGTGTGTAAAACGCCTAATCTACGTCCGTTACTTGCTTGATAGTCCAGTTTAATTTGCGGTGGTTGATCGTAGAATTCTAGAACATCTTCATCATGTTCTAACAGATAGATAACTGGCAGTTCAACCCGATGAGACTCAAATTGAATCGTGACTCCCATCTTGCGACTAGGGTAGCGTCCAGAAACATTCTTACTACCGCCACCAACGCGACGGGATGGTTCAGATGAGCGAACTTTCTCAATAATTTTTTGCCCTGCCTCGGATATTTGCAGGCGAGCAACCCATTGTTCAAATTGCTCTTTCATATAGTCCTTACTAAGCGCTTTGCACTTGATTTTATGAACCTATCAAAATCAGACCATAAAGTTAGGAACTTATTTAGCAGATGCCATACTACTTAACTTTGTAACACTTATAGTGTGCAAAAATCTACTGATAGTGTGTGGATTTAACCGCGATACTGGTTCAGTATTGTTTTGTGACGCAGAAATACCCCAGTATTGAGTACCGCTTTGGCAAAGCGATTAGGCGGCGAAGGCGAGAGCTAGATTTATCCCAAGAAGCACTGGCTGAAAAGTCAGGGCTTCATCGCAATTACATCTCAGGTATCGAAAACGGGGAACGTAACCCTTCGTTAAAAAATATTGTTAAGTTAGCGGCAGCTTTGGAGATATCTGTCTCCGATCTGTTTGTTAATTACGGCATCGAGGTTAAGAGTGAATCGGAGACTAATTCCTGAAATTCGGCTGTTAAAACTAAAGTACCAGCGTAATGGTTAATCCAAAAGGGATGACTATTTACTTAGAAAATTGGAACCTAAAACCTTTAGAAATACCGCAACGGAGTCGGTTATTCTCTCTTGAACCTGTGGCGGTGGGAACTCCCTACGCAGAAAGTCTTAGTAGCTATCTCCATCGTTTGGCGCAGGCGCATTGTTTAACCTCTCAAAAGCTCGTTATGGGAGAAATTGCGCCACTTATCCTCAAAGATGAGGATAAATCTGAGCTATTGGCAAAAAATCTGAGTCACCTATTGGGAAATAGCGATGCGAAACCTGCTATCAACGGAATGCGAGAAATGACAGGGAAGTTAGTCACGGTCTTAGAAGAGTTAACAATGCGTCAGGATTTACGTTTCTTGACCCTTTTAAGCTGGAAAGGAATGATTTATGACAAAGGGTTATTTCGGAACTATCGTGCTTGGTGTCCTTGTTGTTGGCAAGAGTGGATGCAGGAGAACAAAACTATCTATGAACCCTTATTATGGTCATTTAAGGATTTAGAATTTTGTTTGATTCACAAACAGCGATTAATAGAAGAATGTTCTCATTGTGGTTCACGTTTACCTGTAATGGCTAAGTTTTCGCCTGCAGGATTTTGTTCTCGTTGTGACGGGTGGTTAGGACAGGAAATTAAAGGTGAAGAGGATATAGAGAAATATAGAGTTAATATTCAAGGAATTAGCGACTTAATTGCACTTACTCCCCAATTAGGATATAAACCTATCCCTATTGAGTTAACCCGAAAATTACAATTAATTTTGTTAGTGTTTGAACAAGCAATTGGCAAGGATTTGCAGCTATTGGGAGATTTAGGGGGAATCATGGAATCGTTGAGGATTGCCTCAACAACAAATCAAAGTCAACCTTATCATTTGGTGAAGTTGATTATTCCTGTGTGCGAAAAGGCGAAGATTAGTATAGCCCAGTTGTTTGGGTTAGATTTTCAGGAATTGAGCAAGATATTGTTCGGGAATTTTAGTCTGGAATTAAAGTTGTAGAAGTGATGCAACGCCCTAAACCCCAATCCAACTGCGACAAAACGGTGGATCTTGCTCAGTTTTGGTAGCACGCTCTCTACCCAATAGAGTGACGGATTATTTAACTAAGCTGATAAATTCTTGATTACAAATTCTAATCTTTGTACATTGCCTATTGAATCTTGGCTGTAAATCCAATCCTTATTGGCAATTGGTAATGTCCTAACGACAAAACCCAAACTTCGGTTAGCTGTAGAGATTTGCGATCGCCACTCCAATCCCCTGAATTTGTTGGGTTAACTCTTCCGGTTCAACAACTTTCACCTGATCCCCAAAGCCTAAAATCCAGCGACGGAGATCGATGTCGTCTAGTGACCAACGGGGTAACTTTACTCGAAATCGGTTTGGATGAGTAGGATCTGGGCTTTTAGATAGGCTAAAAAGGGAAGCCTGTTCCTGGGAAATTTGACTGCCAGAGAGCCGTGGAGACATCTTCATTTGTGTGATAGGAAATCGTTGGGTTCCTTCGCTGATGAATCGAAAAGTGTAGTCATTGAACCAAAGTTCTACAGTTATACTGACTGCATCCCTATTGCTTAGGGATTTGCTCAAAAATTGACGCTGATCGGCGGCACTTGTGCCGAGGTAAAGTCCTCCGCAAGCTTGGTAAAGATACTGGAGTTTTTTGAGAGACTTATCCTGCTGACTGCGATCGCGTTTATTTGATTGGGGATAGCCTCTAAATAAGCGATCTAGGCGTTCAAATTGTAATAGCCCTTGGTTTTGTCCTTCAGCAATTTCAAAGCCGAGATACCAACCAATGTTATGAAACACAATTTGCAGGGGCCAGATGCGGAAGAATTCTTCTTGCTCTTCTGCGTAACGACCAACCCCGGAAAAACGTTTTAATTCTAAGAGTTGCCCCTGTTCAATTTCGTCTTCCAGTTTCTCGATTTCTCTAGCAAGCGCAGATTGAGGCAGCAGTTGCGGGTCAACAATTGTCCGATTGCAGATTGCTCGGATAGGGTAGATAGCTTGATTACTCAATTGGCTCTGCCTCATCCGTTCGTCAAATATTTCCAAAATTCCCAAGGCGATCGGGTCTTGTAAATTTTTAGCCTGGGCTTGCAGAACATGAAAAACCTTAGTTAGTTGGGATGCTGATAAAATGCCTGTTCCTATAAAGTAGCCACGTTTTAAGGCAAATTCTGGTAGAAGCTGAAACGGCTTGAGTATACGTTCAATATCTTTGCGGATTGCATCCGTCTGGTTCCCATCAATTAATCCTTGCTTTTGCATAGCAGAAACCAGGCTTCTCAAGCTGCCCTGATCAGAATTCCATTGAAAGGGATTTTGAAGAATGAAACGTATTGTTGTTAATAATCTTTTGAATGCTTCTCGGTCAGAATATGGATGGGTTGCAGTATTAATAGTTGCGACTTCAGCAATTACCAATTCTTGGTTAACAGCAATGGGGCTGAGAAAATTATTTGCTTCCAGCCATTCCATATCTGCGGTGATAGCATTAGGATCTGCATAAATAGAGCCGTACAAACGCTGCAAAATAGCACATATTTCCGATATTTCTGTTTGGAACTGGATTTCTTCCCCAATGAGCTGCTGGAGGATATCTGGATTTGTACTCTGTAAGTTACCAATACCGGGGTAGCGAATCAGCAAACTAATCAAATACAAAAGGCGATCAAAATCCAGCAATTTAGAGTAGGGATGTAAGACACTCTGGCTATGCTGAGTGCGGTTTGTGCGATTAATAACGCTACGAGGAAGGAGGTTAATTTTGCTTTTAACTTCACTTATTAAATCTTGAGACTGGGCTGAATTTAACTCGTAAATTGCTAAAAATCCCTCCCCTGCTAAAGGTGGAAAGTGTTTTAAGCTCTGGAATAAATCATCCAAGACTGTTGGAGAAACTTGCCGCCCGCGCTGCATATTCCAGTTCTGGCAAAACTGACGTGGAGTTTTAAGATGCCAGGCAACCCACTGGGCTTCAAAATCAGCTATTCTCTGAAGCAGACCCATTCGCCAAACACGTTTGGCATTCGTTGCGTCATAAATAACAGGTTGCTGCTGTGCGAGCGCCTCTTGAATTTCTTCTAAAATAATTTGTTCAATTTCTGCCCAATCTCCCTGGATTTGTTCATCTCCATAAAGCTTTCCCCGAATTTGATCACTCGAAATAATTCGGCTATTGGCAATAAGCTGACTCATCTGGGCAGCCAGGGTAGATTTACCACTACCTGGTGGGCCTATCAGAAAATGGCAAACAAGGGGAGTATTCATGCCAAAGTTGAAAAATACAGAATTCTAGTTGGACATTTAGACTTATGTAGGCAAATCATTTTTTAGACTTTCACAAAGGCTAATGGCAGATAGGCAATAAGCAGCAGCTATCCCAGTTGTTACTTTGTCGCGAGGAGTTGTATGTTGCCCAAAGTCAGCTACTTCGCGGATGTGATTAACCAGAATATAAGTTGGCTTTGTTACATACTTTGAAATTGGATCTAGTCCCTGTCGCGAACCAGTAATTAACTGTAGGATATTACATTGCCCCCCGATGCTTGCAGGAAGTCTGCCAGCGTCATGAGGGTAAGTTATTGTTTTACTTTGCCATTCATTGATCCAGCCTACTGGCAGTATTCTGTCAGGTGGCAACTCATGTAGCCAAATAATCTCAAGGGATCGAGAAACAACTCGACGCATCCAATTTGTTGCATCCATAGGATTGGGAGAAATATCCCGAATCGCTTTTTGGATTAATTCAAGCAGTTGCGAATCGCCCTCCTGAATTTGGTTTAAGCGCATCTGCAACACCTGTTGAATATTTGCTTCAAAATTTTCGCTAGTCTGGAACAAGCGATGTAGCACTGCAACGCTAGGTGCTCGTAGTAAAGCATATCTCTTCATCAGGCGGCAGCAAGACTTGAGTTTATTACCGGCAAGCTGAAGCAAGCCCCGTTGCTCTAAAGCTGTTTTTCGCTCGTGGGGTAGACTGCTTGCGTCAATATCTTGTTCAGCAGACCTGGCTAAATCCCCTTTCATCTCATCTGTGCAATCTTCCCACAAATCTTCTAGTAGATGATGGTGACTGGCTACCATAGACTCAGCGATCGCATCAACATCAATTTTAGAAAGGTTAGTTCCATTCTCAGTCTGTTCAGCCAACTGTCTCAGAAGGGCAGCTGCAAGGATTGGAATTCCGCCTGTCCAATTGTTGACTTCTTTGCAAGCAGAGCTATCAAGCTCAATGTTTCTTGTATTTAACGGCAGTAAGAAACCATCCCAATCAGAGTCGTCTAATTTGGCAACTGTAAGTGGAGTGGGATTAAATATTTCCCAAAAATCTGAAACACGAGAATCCGTTGGCATGAAATCGCGAAGATTACGTAAGTGCTTACGGCTGCCTGTGACTAAACGAAGGCTACTGTGTTGAGCTAAATTTCTAAGCTGATCCCATAAGTTTCGGGTGATCCCTGTTTCTTGAAGAACATGATCAAACCCATCTAAAATTATAAGTAAGCGATCACCTTTGCTATCCAGTTCTTCAAATACTAAATCCAAAAGCTCATATATACTGTCGTTTTCATCTGGTTCAAGATAGTCAGCAAATTCTGAATTGATTTCAGACAGCGTTATTCTAAGCCCCTTAGCAAGACGTTGCTTGAATTCCTCATCCGTGGTTGGAGTGCTGTGTCTGAGATCGATATACATAGCAGTGATGTAATACTCGTTGCCACTGCGATATTTTTGTGCTAGATGGTTTAGTAATACACTTTTGCCATATCGAGCCGGGCCAACAACGCAAACGTGATCTGGTGTGGTTTTTAATAATTGACGCTCAAGTTTTGTCAATAATGCTTCACGCCCTAGTAAGTTAGGAACATTAGCTCCTAGCACTTGATATGAAACATCCATTCTTACAGTTCCTCCTCAGCTTCCTTGATGGCTTTGCGTTTCAAATCAGCAAAATCTACATTTCTCCTAATCCATTCCCCCATTAGTGGAATCGTAAGAGTATAGGAGGAGCCGCGCCGATCTGATGGATCTAGCTCAATTAGTTCCAATTCCCGTAAAAATTCTAAATCTGAACCTAGCCCAGAATCTTGTGGAACTAAGATGCCTGCTTCCTCAAACTTTACTTCCAGTAATGCAAGGTTAACTGGATCATCTCCTCCGGCTAGCTGCTCACAAAGTGCCAAAATCATTCGTCGGCGATCAGTTGCTGCATACCCCCACAAAGTTTGGAAGTGTTCGTTGTCTCCAGCCATTTCATTGACAACTTTTTCAATATGGGAAGGAGTAATAGTGCGTTCACCCGACCTTGCTGCATATTCAAAAACTAGATTGCAGAATGTTTGAATTGGAAAAGGCTGACGGGCACAAAGCTCTACAATACGATCTCTCGCTTCAGGGAGATAAATGAGCTTTCCTGCTACAGGTGCAGTGACCAGTGCTCTTGCGGCTTCTAAAGGTAATGCGCTAATTCCAATTCGTTGCCCAATCCCAAACAGTGCTGACCAATATTCCTCGCGAAGGCGTTTAAGCCGTCGCGAGCCTGTAATAATTGCTGACAAATTTGGGTATTCGTGGAGCAAATAGCGAATGTTTTCAGGAACCTGTGGGCTGGTAATTCCAGAGTCGATACCCTCTTGGAGTTTGTCAAATTCATCTAACATTAGGAGAAGCCGACGCGGTTGGATAGCTTTCAGCACAGATTGTAGGTAAAGTTCAAAGGTTTCAAAAGGATGATCAGCAGAAAAAGCTTCTTTCAATCCTGATGTAAACTGCAAGTTGAACGGTTTATTGCTTGTTGATATAGATTGTCCAGGCAACCAAACATTAACACCTGCATGATGACAAGCCGAGGCAATCTTGCGAGCCATGAGCCGATAAACATCCTGAGTTAGTATTCCTACTTTGCTCTGATGCCCTTCTCCAGCTTGGAAAGAGCAATCTATCAAAATCCAGTTTGGGAGAACTTCCAGTTTCTGAAGTTGCTTGAGAATAGAAGTCTTACCTGTACGCCGATTACCTTCTATCAAGATTACATTGGCTCGTTTACTTGTAGAGAGTTGACGCTTAATCTGCTCAATTACATCATTTCGCCCAAAAAACATTTCTTTCCGGTCAACAGGACTAGCGACGATATATGGACTAGTTCCTAAATCACTGCTGAGATTTAAATCGCGAGTGGAGCGAATGGCAAGGGTCAAGGGTACTTGTTTTACAATAGATGTCCCATCTAACCGAGATGCAGCCCATGTAATATTGAAATTAAAGATACCGAATGCTTGCTGAGGTTCTACTAGCAGGGAGATTTTGGCCTCATCGCCATTACGGAGGTATGAAATCTTGCCAGTTCCAATTGCTGGGGTGGTCTTAATTGTCAGGTTTCTAATTGCGACTGAGGATGTATTTCGGATCAGCAAAGCAACTTCGTTGGGTGTACCAACCACAACACTAGAAGGCTCAAGCCGCATCTCAATTTCTACAACTGCCAAAGTTGATTCAATTTCACGGGTGATGAGCTTAATAGTAACAATGCTTACCTCTCGTGCTCTTTCGACCACAGCAACAGAAGCGTTATTAAGTAGTTCAAGGGCATCTTTAATTTGGCGATGGGCATTCTCTAAAACAGCCAAACGGCCTGTTCCATCTGGAATCTCATGAATTCCTCTTAGGGCAGCGGCTGCTGTTGCAGCTGCCATTAACCAGGGCATGATATCTGCGGGAACTGTATCAAGTTCACTAACTCCTTGATTTCTAAGCTGATAAAGTTCTTTGCCAAAGCGATCAAACCATAATAGCCTTGCTTTACTCTCGGTATCCTCAGTAAGTTCTGCTATTGCTCGAATAGTTTTAGATTGTTCGAGCCAGTTTAATACAGGATCATCGCTGGCACCGATTATTATTCGCACTAATGCGCTTAAAGCATCTGAAATTCGTCCATGAGTGCCTTGCCACAGACGATGTTGCATTTGAATGGGTGGAACAGGCACTCTAAGATTTTTTAGTGCTTCTATCGAAAGGTATTGAATTGTTGCTCCACGGGAGTGTCCTTTCAGCCAGGACTGATAGACTGGGGAGCGTAAAATTTCTGCTAGGTACTGGGCTGTAATACCTTCTTTAGGTCTAATGACAACCAGACCTTGAGTCGCAATAGCCCTTACAGTTCCAGGAGTATCTGAAATTAATCCGACTTTACCAATCGTGCCAGACTTTGTAACGACAATATCTAAGGGAGACAAATAGTATTTTTCTTTAACTTTCGATTCTCCGGCTTGAGTCAGGAATAATTTTGGGGCTTTTACACCTATGTCTTTTACATCAGAGACGCGCAATAATCCAGCTAAAACGTCAGGGTGCTTGGCATCTTTGGTGATTACATCCTGCTGGTAAGAAATTCCGGTGAAAACATCAGCAACTTCGTCAAGCGATCGCAGCTTTATTTCTGGGTCAGTTTCTGTTAGGGTTTTCAACTGTTCGCCAAGTGCATCATCTCCCGTTCGCTTTACAAGCAGTTCCCAGTCTCTTTGTTCAAGAGTAGTAATTGGAGTGTTCCAGAGGTAGGTTCCAGGTTTGCCTTGGCGGAAAGTTTGGGCAACTTGTTTGGCAAATAATTGCTGTTCTACGGGTAGTGCTGCTTCTCGTTTCCGCAGACCGGAGGGAAAATCCTCGACTAAAAAGAAGCGAACAGAGGAGGCAGGCTTGTCGCGTCGAAAGACGATCAGGTTAGCATGAATGTTGGCAAATGGCGTAAAAGCTTCAGGAGGAAGTGCCAGAACCCCCTCAACACAAAATTCGGAAAGCAAACGTTGGCGAATCTGCTTTTCTGCACCTGAGCGAAAGAAGATGCTTTGAGGAAAGGCGATGACGGCTCGACCACCTGGACGTAGTGAAGCCATGATGTGTTGCAGGAAAAGGGCTTCTGTAGTTGAGGTGTGGATCGGGAATTCATTTCGGTAAGCGTAGGAGTTTGACTTCTGCCCCCAGGGTGGATGTGCCAGAATTATGTCAAACCCTTCAGAGGTTCGATTGCGGAGTAATGAGCGTTCCAGTGTGTCACCAAGTTCTAGTCTTGGATGATCGATGCCCGCTAGTACAACACGAGTTATCCCGATCGCGTAGGCGATGGGATTAATTTCAACGCCAAAAATACTGGCTTCTTGAATTTCTAGCCAGTTGCGGGGAGACAGAAACTTAGCTTGCTCATGCAGGCGACGGGTGCTGGCAACGAGTAAGTTACCCATACCAAAGCAGGGATCGTAGATGCGATCGCCTGGTTTTGGGTCAGCAAGTTCGATCATTAAATCAGCGAGCGGCTGAGGGGTGGTTGATTGCCTTATGTCTTTGGCTTCCACAGAGCCTGAGAGCAAAATTTCTAGGATGGTTCCGGCAGCAGCACGATCGCTTGCAGAGTCAAAGGGTAAAGAGTCGATCCACTGAAATAACTCAAAGAGAGGTTCTAGCGCGGGTAGCGATTCAGATTGCTCAATTCCGGTTTGTTCAAGGGCAACTCCAAGACAGTAAAGCTTCTTTCCAAGCGGTGTTGAGTCGGCATATTTTAGAGAAGGAACAAGTTCGCGCTGGAAAATTCTCATGAGATCGCGAGGATCTTGTAGGCGCAATGTAGACCAACGAATGTTATCTCGCAGAGCAGAGGTATAGTAAGATAGCTCGAATTCGGCGATCGCTACTTGTTCTGCTTCATAATAATCTGCCCACCGCAAAAACAACAGAGCAGCAGTATGAATGACAACATCACGATCAAGCATTCTGCCGCTTCTGCGGTAGGTATTCAGCACCCCCCACAGTTCTTTTTTTAAATCTCGCTGTTCTAAATTCATCCGATTGCTAATGCTTAGATACTGAACAGAGAAAGAAAAATAACTTAATCTCGCCTAAATGCTTAAAGGTCTCCAGCAAATGCTTTCTTCAAAATACCCTGGCGGATTTTCTCCAAAGTCTCTGGTAAATCTTTCCAACTCTCTGCTGCTTTTGCTTCAAACTCATAAACTTTTTTCAGTTGCTCCTGTACGTCATGGGGGGGCACGGGCATTTTTAGTTTTAGAAATGCCTGCGGATTAAGTCGTCTGCGACGTTTGTTTGATCCGGTGCTAGCATTTCTAACATCTTCTAAGCAAATGGGGGAACGGAAATAAGTATCTAGGACTTCGGGGCAAATGATGTCATCTTTGGTGCGAAAGACGACAAATTCAGGGGAGACAACAAAACCATCGAATTCTTCAGGAACCATGCCAAATGCACCTTCCCAAGCCATGAGTTTGGGATATATGAAGTCTCGATGTCTCAAGCGGCGCAAGTTCTGGTATTTAAAGTCTTGGGTTGTGCGGGTTGCACTATGGAAAAGACCTTTACCGAAGGATTTAGTACCAACAAAATGATATATTTCGTTTTCCTTAACAGATTCAGTATTTTGTATCCAACTTACTAATTCATTTATCTCAATCCAGTTACGCTCAGAACGTTGCTTACCTAATACCAAACTGCACTTGAGTTTCCCTATTTCCTTCCTATTATCTTTGTGAAGTTGGTAAATCTCGTCTACTTTTTCTATACATTCTTTGATACGAGCAGCAAGCTGTTTCTGCTGATCAAGAGAGGGAAAAAATATATCTATTTGGTTAATCTTCTCTCTACTAATATTTTGTAGACTTTCGCTAGTGCCAGTAGCTTTTGCCTTTATAGCCTGTTGAACATCAGGTGAAATCAGCCAGTAATAAGCATATTCAGCATTAATTATTTCTTGGTTAAAACGAAGCATTTGACAGAAGTTAGCTGCAATATAATTTCTGTCATCATCAGGTTGATGAAATAATGCACAGCTACCAACTCGCCCTATACTGTTTGATTTGGTCAAAATGATGTCGCCATTTTCTAGGCGCAACGAAGCAAGTTGTTGATCAGGAATTTTTCTCCAGGCTACACCATCAAACGAGAGACGGAAATTTTCAGTAATGTTATTCGCCCTCAGCACACCCACATTAGGTTGATCGCAATCTTCCCCCCATGCTCCTCCCCTGCAAATAAGCAATACATCTCCGAGCTTTGCAGATTGCCAATCTTTAGAAACCATTACTTTTCAACTCCTAGCAATTCCTCAAGCTCATCTAGCAATTCAATAATTCTTAATTCTCTAGTTTTAATAGCTTCTACTAATTCCAAAGCAGGACGATGTTCATAATCATCAACAACATAGGGATTTCTAGGTAGGAGATCCCATTTTTTTTCCTTTAGAACTTTGAGAGAAATCATCCAAGAACTTTTGCTCTCCACCCGGTTTTCCCACTTATTTAAGAAATCAGGGATTTGATTACCTTCAATAGGACGACGGTTTGTTTGTAACTCAAAACCATCATTCTTGAGGTCGTAGAACCAAACACTCTCAGTCGTCTTTCCGTCCATTCGACGATCAAAGAAGAGGACGCTGGTTTTAACTGCCGTATACGGCAAAAAACAACCCGCAGGCAATGACAGAATTGTATGAACATCAAATTCTGTCAGCAACCGTTCTCGCACTTTGGCATCAGGCCCGCCTCGAAACATTACACCCTCCGGCACAATTACCCCTGCCCGTCCACCTTTTGCAAGGTTCGCCATAATGTGCTGCAAAAATAGAACTTCAGTTGAACCTGATTTAATCGTGAAATTGGTTTGCAGTTCCTTTGCCATCTTGCCACCGTAGGGCGGATTTGCCAGAATGACGGTGTAACGGTGTTTCTCTGGCACATTGGAAGTGTGAATTTCTAAAGTATTCGCCTGTTCTAACCGCGCTCCTTCAATTTGATGTAACAGCATATTCATCGTACCAAGCAGGTAGGTGAGAGGCTTATTCTCAACTCCAAAGAAGGTTTCATCTTTCAACCACTCCAATTCACCACCGCTTAATACGCCATGATTATGGCGAATATATTCCGCAGATTCCGCCAAAAAGCCTGCTGTACCAAAGCACGGGTCATAAATGCGATCGCCCATCTTTGGACGTACTACCTGAACCATAGCCCGAATCAGATGCCTTTGGGTGTAAAACTCCCCAGCATACCCAGCAGAATCACCTGCTACCCGTTTCAGCAAGTCCTCATAAATTTCTGACAGCACGATTACATCAGTATCATCACTGAAGTGCAAACGGTTAATCTGCTGTACTACACGGGCGAAACTGGCTCCCCGGCGAGAATGATTTTTAACAGAAGAAAAAATGCGCTTAATCCGCTCGGCTGCTCCATCTCCTTCTAGGTTTTGTAGATGCCCCCACAAACGCCCGTTGACGAATTCCAACATTTCGTCAGGTCTGTCAGTCTTCTTTGACCACTCAGACCACTGAAATTCCCCATTCAGAAGGCGAGTGTAGGGTTTATCCTCAAATGCTGCCTCATCTTCACGCCGTTGCTCAATCTCGTCAAATGCCTTTAAGAAAAACAGCCATGCCAATTGCTCAACATAGTCACGAGGAGTTACCCCATCACTATTTAGTTGATCGCAAGCATTCTTCACCGCCTGCTGCACTTCTTGGCGGCGATGATCAACTGTCCCGTTTCCTGTAGTCGTCCCTACCATTCGCTATCCTCATGCTACCATCGGCACATATAAATGATGCTTTACTGCTTCCAGGTCATTTCTCAGAGCAGATGCACCGCCATAGCGTCTCAGCATACTACTGAAATTACCAAATAAGGCAACAAACTGAGGCGCACTGTAGGTAGCTCCCCGCTCCAAGTCGTCAATGCCAAACAAGGCATAGTGATCTAAGCTTGCTTGCCAGAACCGAGACTTTAGCTGCTCCTCTTCTGGAATGTCTTGTTCATCTACCTGATTCATGAGCCAATATTCTTCCTGATCCCAAAAACGCACTACGCGATCATGCCGAGTTGGAACTTTTACTAGGTCAAAGCCTACTTTGGCTAGAATATCTACCCCGTCTGTGTGATCTAAATCAAGATAGTGCTGGAAAGCAGAGATGTAAATATCCCGATCCTTCAATTCCTCATAAAGTTCTTTTCGGCTGCTTTGGTCAATCCAGATTTGTAATAGTTCATCTAATGTTGCACTAGAAATGCTGCGAATAATTTCCTTCGATTGCTCACAATAATCATCAAAAGGAATCTTGCGCCCATCAGCTAAACAGACATAGCGTTCCGTATTCGAGAGAATGACTGATACACCCTCAGCCACGGGCTTAGGAGTTGTATCTTCCGCCCTGTGAGTAGATCCAGAGCCAGATGAAGACTTGGACTTCGATTTTGGCTTCTGAGTATTTGCTGGATGTCCATCAAATTCTGAATCCTCAAGCTGGCTTGCTCCAGCGTAGTCAAATAGAGTAAAGTACCGTTTGTCAATGTCCTCACAAAGTCGGGTTCCCCGCCCCTTCATCTGTTTATAAAGGATGGAACTCTTAAGCGGACGTGCAAAGACAATGTTTTTCACATCCGGCGCATCAAAGCCAGTCGTGAGTAAATCAACCGTTACTGCAACACGAGGATTACCTGAGCCAATTTCCGCAAAATTCCGTTCAAGCTGGTGAGAATTACGCTCTGATCGCGTAATCCTGGCAGCATAATTATTATCACCCGAAATTCGGCGGAGTTCCTGCGCCATGAATGCCGCATGGGTATCATCCACGCAGAAAACGATAGTCTTCTCCTGGCGTAGCCCATATCGACCCAAAATTTGCCACAAATCCTCAGCAATAAACCGAGTCCGGTCTGGCAAACGGATCTCTCGCTCAAAGTTATTCGTTGTATAGCGTTTGCCATCAGGCCCCGTGTATCCATTTGCATCTACGTTACTGATCCGCTCTTCCAGCAGATAGGGAACTAGGTAGCCATCCTCAATCGCCTGCTTTAATGAATAGGTATAGGCAGGTTCCCCAAAATAATTATAGGTATCCCGTCGCTGCTCCTCCTCTGTTAAAGGACGACCACTATCATCAATTTCCCGTGGAGTTGCGGTCAAGCCTAATTGGTAAGCAGAGCCAAAATATTTTAACACCCCAAACCAGTCGCCAAATCCAGAACGATGGCATTCATCCACTACCACCAGATCGAAGAAATCTGGCTCAAAATACTCGTAAATTTTCTTATCATTTAATTCTTCATCCAAATTCTGATAATTGGCGAAGAAAAGCTTGCCAACCTGGTGCTGGTTCCGACGTACTGTATTCTTATCAATCACCACCCGTTCATCAGAAGCAAATCCTGCAAACGCCCGGTAAGCCTGGTCTTTAAGACTATTGCGATCGGTGACAAATAAAATTCTGTTGTTCTGCAATACATTACCATGCAGCAGCTTCCAGGCTAATTGAAAAATCGTGAAGGTCTTGCCTGTACCCGTTGCCATTAACAACAGAACACGGGTCATTCCCTGGCTAAAGCGGTATAGTGTCTCAAAGATAGCCATCTCCTGGTATGGGCGCACTCTGCGGCGAGTAATCTGATCTTCATACCAGGGGTACTCAAATACAGGTTGCCATGCATCCCAATCAATGTTGGAGCGTCCCAGTCGATCTAAAATTTCCCAAGGCGTAGGAACCTGAGTTAACCGCTGATAAGCACCTGTATGATTATCAGTGAGTATGTATTCTTGTCCATTAGAAGCAATTGAGAACCGCAGCCCTAGCCGTTGGGCATAACGCGATCCTTGCTGCATTCCATCAGCAGCAGGCTTATGTTCAGCCTTTGCCTCTAAAATTGCCAAAGGCATCCGTGACAGACGCAGCACGTAGTCAGCAACAATCTTTTGTGTCGGGTCATACATCTGCTCCCCACTCAAATTTACCTTACCAGGGCCAATCTCCACCTCCCTGTCAAACTCCCAGCCTGCCTGGTTTAAGGCAGGTTCAATAATCTCTCGACACGTTTGTTGCTCGTTTCGCGGCATCTTTTGCTTTTTCTGCCTAAAAGTGACTGAGTTTTGCCTTCGTTAGTCTGCCTTTACCATATTCTGTTGTTGGGATCACCCTACCGAAGAATGAGAATTTAAAACAAAACTCTAATTCATTTATACATAACTACATAGATAATTACCAGCCATCTGATGCGAATGACGAAAATTTCTATCAATGGCTGGTAGCTGCTTAATATCTATAAATTTTTGTAACACTCAACCTTAGCTGAATCAGAGTTTGAGGAATAATTGACCAACTTGCCGACCCAGTATTACCAGAAATTGAAATTTACTCAGTACCAGATAACTTGGGTGAACTGTATCAAGTCTGGAATGGTTCTCAACTACTTGGCACTTTCTAACAAAATCTCTAGGGGAAATGGGTAGCACAACCCTGTAATAGGGATGACAGGCAATGCTGTGACACTCCTTTGGCAGCACAAATAATCATCATCGCTGTTAATGGCTTACTTGTAGCCGACGTAGCATAAAACACAAGAACCTATCCCATCGCTTGGAGAGGTGATTCAATTTACCTCTCTTTCTTGTATGCATAGAAATTCTCTCTGCTTCATTTGCACTAAGTAGCTATCGCAGGTTAGAACTGCTTCATCAAATTGAGCAATGGGAAAAATTTCTAGTCAAAGTAGTTGTTGAAGAGGAATTTGTGGTAAACACAACCTTAATTCACCTGTATCTCATTGCTCAACACCTAACGGCATCAAGCCACGAATCACTGGATAGCAACCTTGGGCGAGGTAGGGAACCTTACTTGAGCAACGCCTAACGGCATCAAGCGACGAATCACATATCCCAAGCCTCCCTCAAGGATGGAAAAAGAAATTTGAGCAACGCCTAACGGCATCAAGCCACGAATCACTTAAGCCTTGCACACAGGGAACCAAGGATAAGAAATTGAGCAACGCCTAACGGCATCAAGCCACGAATCACGGACTAACAGCTATCGCGCAAACCTGGGGTTCAACTTGAGCAACGCCTAACGGCATCAAGCCACGAATCACTCTATCAGATTGGTTTGCTGGTGTAGCCCGTTGTTATGTTTGAGCAACGCCTAACGGCATCAAGCCACGAATCACAGCAAAGGTGAAAACCCTTAACTGAGCAAGGCTCATTTACTATCTTACAAGTACCTTTCAGATCGAGAAACCAAAAACACAAAACTTACTAAAGTTTCCCTTACTTTCAGCCCCTCAAACCAAGTGCCGATAAACTTTCCCAAAAATGGCAAGCACCTTGTTCCTTGCCTCAATTACCATATCCCTTACCGCGTAAACCTTTCCACTATTCTTTTACCCTAAATTCCCTTTACCATAAGAGATACTTGTCAAATTGGGGATTGAATCATTGTCCACGCCAAATCAGGAGGTAGTGAACTTGTCATTTCCTCAATCCGATATCTCAAAAATCGAGTATTTCTTGACCCCACATGGTCAACCCAATAGGGTAAGGTTAACCTACCTCGATTATCCCTAATCGCCCACTGTCGCACCCCCTCTAGATAATCTTCCCTTGCAAGTTTGATCGTTTTAATCAATTGGTCACTTTCTCCCAAAAATAAACAACCAAACCGCCTTACTAGTTCAGGATAGTCAAACGCTAACTGTATTCTTTCCCTTAAACTTGGTTGTATCTTCTCCCCGTCAGAACGAACCCAAATCAAACACTTGAGATTAGACAAAATTTCTTGATAACCGGGAATAACATTCTCTGGATGGCTAAAATCGGCATTCTTAAAGCGTCTCATTTGACGCAAAATTCGCGACTTTTTGGGGATAGATAACATTGCGATCGCCAATTCTACCCCACAGTGGCGATAGACATCCGTTTCCCCTACCAAAGACAACAACATCCCATACACTGTTGCTGGAGGCGGGACAGGGTAGGTTTTTCCTATTTCCCTTGCATGGGACTCCCGAAAAGTCGCAAAGGGAACATCCAAATAGAGAATTAATGGCACAGTCATTTTGATTCTTCTAACCCCAAATCTCTTGTAATGACTGTTTTCAAATTTTCAATCAGTTCATTTCGATTCCGATAAATATGCGCCTTCTTAAAAGGAGAACTCTCAAAATTATGCAATTGCTGTAAATCCTTAACAATTGTTCCCCCAATCCATAATTGACTAGAGTCAATCTGTCCGCATTCCACTTCATCTATAAATTCTTTGGTGAATTTTGCTTCCTTACTCTTAGGATCGCAATATTCAAAACAATAGGAAATATATGAAGCAAAATGATTTGTCCAATGCAATACCAAACTATCAGGACAGAAAGGATAATTAAAAATATTACTACTCCCTCCTACCTTGGGAATATTCATAATCCCATCTATCAAAGGTAAAATCCGCGAAAATTTTTTGAGATGAGTGGCATTAATTCCAAAATAATATTGATACCGAGTGGCATGATATTCTGTAAAGTGAAGCGATGTGCTATCCTTTTCTCTGCCACTTTTCGCTCCTAACTTGACTGCACCATCATAAGGCGTTAGCGACACAGCCATATTCATCGCTAAAGCACCCATTCGCTGATTAGGAGTGCTAGTTTTTGTTTGTTTCTTTTTTCTCTTGGTTGTTGAAGTCTCGTCCTCTGTTTCCGCAGACTCTAATAAAGCAAACCCAAAAATATCATCATCATAAAATTGTTCTGGATCGAAATCTTCACTTGTTAATCGATTAATATGTTCGTCCTCATCCCAAACTCGATTTACTAAATAACCTTGCTTTTGAAGATAAAAGCGTAACGCCCAACGAATTGCACTGGAACCTACAAAAGAATGAATTTTACCATTCCAATAGCCTTTTTGCAGAGTAGTCTTATTTCCTCGTCTCATGTCATGATTTAAGGAGGCTAAACCATAGCGAGTGAGGACTGTTCCGTAAAGATAATAATTGGGGATATTATTGTCATTCTTCTTCTGACTCATCATTCACTTCTTCTAATTTTTGATTATTTGGGAATGAAGTATCATCCGTATTTGTGGGTTTATCTTTGGGTTTATAACTGGCGATCGCTAACAATGACCAAATTCTTATTTCTTGCCAAGATGATTTCTTAATTAGTAGTAAAATTTCTTCTTGATGCTCATTAAAATACTTATTTAATCCCCCTTTTACTAAAAAGTCTGATAAATATTCCTTAAACGACAATTCATCATAACAATTGTTTAGCTCTGCCCTTAATCGTTCAACCTTCTTCTTAATGGGAGGGTCTTTCCCTTCCTCAGCTTTGGCATACATTTTAGCAAAGTTGCCCTTCATGGCTTGCTGAAATACCTTAATAAAAATAAGATACTGCTTGTCTTCTTCACTATTCTCTGCCATTATTATTAATCCTTCGCGGTTGAAAAATAGCTGGTTAAATAAATATCCTTTTGAATCCTCCATCACCAATTTTTCACAAAAATTAGACCACCAATGAATTCCTGTAACTAAATTATCAGCAATCAGGGAGCGAATCGGATTTACTTTAATAAAAATTTGCTTATATTCAATCTTGTGATAATTGGGTTGAAAATATTTTTGAGCCTGTTGATAAGTGATTAAAGTATTTTTATCAATTTCAATTTCTTCTATACTCATCAATGTTCTTTGACGAGAAGCTTGATTCATTTTTTCATATAACCAAACTTGACAAGCTTGATAGTAGCTGCCTTCAGGCTGAATATCGTCTAAGCTGTAATAAAGTAATCCAGCTTCACCAAGGCTACTAACATGAAGCTGTTTAGTTTCTAATTGCTGTAATCGCCATCTTCTTTGAGAAGCATCTTCAAAATCCTTGATTTCTGGAATCACCACCAAGTAGCGATGGGGTTTCTTTTCCTTCAAGTCTTCTGATGGAATATGAAGTAAGCAATAATGACAAACTACTGGTACAAATAATAATGCTAAGGCGTATTCAGGTTTCTCTTCCAGTTTTGTAGTATTCTGCGTCCTAGCATGGCGGACAATTCCCCCTAAATACAACCAACTGGTTATTTGCACATCATCCTGCCTGAGTTGTTGGGTATCTACCTCACATAATTTCTCAGCAAAGGTTTGATGTGCGTACCAAGTTAGGGATTTATATTGATACTCGACTTTTTTTTCTTCAACCGTTAGTTCAGTGTTAACTATTTCCCCTGCTTGATAAAACTTATTAAGACGCAGAAAAACAGCACATATTCCCTCATGAATATGGATTTTCTGACTTAAATCTATTGCATCATTGTCTAATCCTGCTAAATGAATTAAACCTGTATCATCTAATTGAAAAGACTCCTTAATTAACCAAGATAGAGCAACGAAATCACTTCCTTGCCAGAATAATTCAATAGTATCAGCAGTCAAAGACCATGATATATGTCCTCCGCGTTGACGAGATGAGGGATATTGCTTTTCTAATCGCTTTAAAGTCATGTAAAGCCCGGTCATTCCGACGCGGTGCATTATTGTCGTATCCGCAGCATCGAGAGATAGGGAAATTTTGGGTTGGGTAGGGACTATCATGAGGTTTCTTCTTCTTCCTGGCTGCGAGTCGCTGGAACAAATATTCCACACATCATCTTTCGTTTCCCACCAATTCCCTGTTCTTGCAAAGTTAAGGAATCTTCTGGGTTGAGTTCGCTTATTTTTACGCCAAGTCCTCTAACTTTAAACTGTTTACCTTGTTTATTGATGGTTAATTGTCTTTTTTGAGGTATTCCATCTTGTCTGGTAAGAAGTTCAATTTTTCCTTGTATTCCTAAATTATCTAGTTGCCGTTGAACAGCTTCAATAAAGTTAGTAGAATCTTGAAACCCTGTAATTACGACTAATCTGGAATAGACACTTTCTGAAGAAATTAACGGTTTGTAGTCGGGAATATCTAGTTGATAAGAATTTTGTCCTATATGAAAAGCCTGCCCCGCTAAATAAGGATAAATTAAAGGAATTTGTTGATGATGAATCCGAATTTTTAGACGAGATTGAGCAGTAAGTTCAAGCAACTTGTTCCTGGTCGGGATTCCGGCGATCGGATGAATCCCAATAGACTCTAGTTCGTGAAGGATAGGACAAATCCTGGACAATGCGCTATAGATAACATAACCATTATCAAGAGGAATCGGTGCGCCTCTTAGCTTAAACGTTAAGTCTACATATTCCTCACTTTGAATTAATATGGCTGCCATAGATGGAAATTTTGAGAAAAATTTAAAGATGTCAGAGTTTGTTAATACATCAACATTTTCTTGTGCAAAATTGTCCTCATTGTCATCGCAAACACTATTATTAGTTACTATGTATATATACCTGTAATAACAAGTTTTCCTTTAAGAAAACCAAACTCGTCATGTGTCTGATGGGTCTTTTGGAATCCTGGGTGCAGAATTAATGATTTCGTCTATCCATCGCCTGAGAGAATCATTTTCATCTCTCAGGCTGCGATTTTTCCCAAGAGTTCGTTTTGAATTACTGCAACTTGCTGCTTTAAATTCTCTAAGTCTTGATGAATTGCGCTTAAATCAGGTACTTCGTGACGTTCTTCTGCAAGGTAAGAACGAATCCATCCCATGATTAATTCCGAAGCTGTTTTCCCTTCAGACTGAACTTTATTCATAAAAGCTTCCTTGGTCTCATCGTCCATCCTGACGATAATTTGATTGTTCAGCTTTGTTGTCTGACGCTTTGCCATATTAGTTATTGCTTCAAGCCCTAAATCTGTAATAACTCTATTTACCTCAATTTTGCAGGGTTTGGAAAATTTTGTAGTGACGCTCTTGATTTAGTAATAACAAATAACTACAATAGAGTAACAAAACAAAGGCGATCGCTTAGTTGCCAAACCATGCAATCGCCTGTGCAAAAGCCAGCGCCCAACTTTCCACGGCTGACGCTGGCTTTTGGTTTCCCCATTCAAGGAGATTTTATCTATGGTAAACCCTGTGAGTGTTCAACGCGATCGCTCGGATATTTATCAACAGGCTTTAGATGACTTTGGCATTACAGAACTACTATCGCGGTTAAGCAATTTTTCCCATCCAAATTTTGATGCAGCATACTTGGTGGAGAGACAAGAACTAGAAAACCTAGCAGTAATACTCATCCAAAGGTTAACTAATAGCCTTGAAAGTAATTTAATCGCCAGTTATTTAAGCGCTATTGAGCAAGGCAAATCAGATTTGGTGCTAAGTCAAATTAATGTAGAAATCCCGCCGCCGTCGATTGAGCTACCAAATCATTTCCCAAACGTCGAAATACCTCGCTTTTTGTACGGTGACAAACTACGCTGGGTTTCGTCTGATGATGTCACAGATTGGGGAATTGCGATCGGCAGATTTTACAGCTTTGCACCCCATCGCTGTTGTTGGATGTGGCGCTACCTGATTTGGCTGGCTAAAGATAGTCCTAGCGCCGCCTGGACAATTGCTGATACGGCTTGGGAAGAAGACCTCGAACCTTTCGCGCCAGCAGAAGCATCATGAACAAAACTCGTCCCATAACTGAACGAGAGCAAAAGTTGATTCAGCTTTACGCTAACTGTCGCTTAGGAATGACTCCCCAACAGTTTTACTC
>NZ_CAWPNJ010000045.1:0-77828 GCF_963889195.1 Calothrix sp. FACHB-168 | reverse complement strand
TTTTTTGGGGCGCTTCCCCTACCCGTTTATGGTGTATTTTTTTAGTTCAGTAAATCTGTTGCTGTTATTTTCTGTTTGCTTCCATTTAGTCTAAACTCCAGTATGATAGATACGCAAATTAACGAAATTCAGTTACGTTTAAATATTCTAGCCCAAAGATTAGATAATTTAGAATTAGTCACTAATACTATTATCCAAAACCAATTAGCTATATATAAAATCTTAGATAAAACTGAAAATACTCAAGTTCTGCATGAAGATTTAGCAGAAATATTAAAGATATTAAAAGATAGAAATAGTTGCAGTGAATTATAAATTTGCTGATTTTTGTATATTCTTATATCGATTATAGTTATTCAGCCATTCATTACACACTTCATCCACAAGTTTCTTTTCTTCTTCTGTCAAAAGCTCATCTGGTTTTTCCGCAGCTAAGATGTTAGCAACTTGTGTAGCTTTTTCATACTTCACACCAAATCTGACTAATTCGGTATGAAAAAACATTTTTTTACCTTCTTTTGATAATGCAGTGTCATTTTGCATGGCTTCACTGAAAAAATTTAAAGAGGAGCAACAAATTTAATTTTGATAAAACCTTCAGCAATTGACTTCTGCCTGGGGATAGAATTTTATTTATTCTTAAAAATTTTTAACATTTACTGCAACAATCAAAAGTCAGCCACAAGGGCGCGATAAATTAAGCAAAGCTGACTGAAAGTAAGATTTTTGTTGAAATGAGCAAATGCGATCCTTTGTTTAAGCGCTTATGTAAGTATAAATATCAATATAATAATATAATTAGGCATTTTGAGACATTAAAATCTTCAGATACGGCTATATTCAAATATGGTGTATGCTTTGAGGAGCGATCGCCTGATGAGAAGCAATGTAATTACCCAAATGTTAGCCTGTAAGAAGCATCTTCACATATAAAATTTAGCTATGTTGCCCAAACCGGCGAAATTTTGGACACCTAAACACTGGGCTAGTTGGAAGCCTTTCGGCATTGGCGAACAATATCCTAACAACTACTGGGAAGTTTTTCGCGCAATATGGCTATCTCGTAAACAATTACCCTACGCTTGGAATATCCTCAATAAAGGTGTCTGTGATGGTTGCGCCTTGGGAACCACCGGCATGAAAGATTGGACGCTGGATGGGCTTCATCTCTGCAATGTCAGGCTGCGACTATTACAAATGAATACTATGCCAGCCTTTGATGCAGAAATACTAGAGGATATTTCCCCCTTACAAACACAAAAAAGTTCTCAATTACGGGATTTAGGCAGGCTTCCCTATCCCATGATACGCCAGCGAGGAGACAAAGGCTTTCGCCGTATCACTTGGGATGAAGCATTAACAGTGATTGCTAATCGCATTCGTGCAACCACACCAAACCGCCTCAGCTTTTACATTACCAGTCGCGGCACAGTTAACGAAACTTACTATGCTACCCAGAAAGCCGTGCGGGCAATGGGAAGCAATAATATTGATAATGCTGCCCGGATTTGTCATTCGCCCAGCACAGCCGGATTAAAATCTACTCTAGGTGCTGGGGCTACTACTTGTTCTTATAAAGACTGGATTGGTACTGATTTATTAGTTTTCATTGGTTCAAATGTAGCTAACAATCAGCCTGTTACCGTCAAATATCTCCACTATGCCAAAAAAGCTGGCACAAAAATAGTTGTAATTAACACCTACCGCGAACCAGGAATGGAACGCTACTGGGTACCTTCCATTGTGGAAAGTGCTTTATTTGGTACCAAGTTTGCCGAAGATTTCTTTTTGGTCAGCTTGGGCGGAGATATGGCATTTTTGAACGGTACAATTAAGCACATGATTGCTAACGATTGGCTAGATCAGTCGTTTATTAAAAATTACACTGCTGGCTTTGAGGAACTGAAAACAAAGCTAGCCCGCCAATCTTGGGAAGAATTAGAAAAACTTTCTGGAACTGGGCGCGATCGCATGTATGCTTTTGCGAAAATGGTTGCTGAAGCTAACAAAGCTGTATTCGTCTGGAGTATGGGCATTACCCAGCATGAATGCGGCGAAGATAACGTCCGCAGTATTATTAACTTAGCCCTTACCAAAGGTTTTGTCGGTCGCGAAGGCTGCGGTTTAATGCCAATTCGCGGACATTCTGGGGTACAAGGTGGTGCAGAAATGGGATGTTACGCTACAGTGTTTCCCGGTGGTAAGCCGATAACTTTAGAAACTGCTAGCGAATTAAGTCAAAAATGGGGTTTTGCTATCCCAATAACACCCGGATTAATTGCACCAGAAATGATCAATGCAGCCCATCAAGGAAATATAGATGTGTTGTTTTCTGTGGGCGGTAATTTCCTCGAAGTACTTCCAGAACCCGATTATGTAGAAACTGCTTTAAAACAAATACCATTGCGGGTACATATGGATATTGTGCTGTCTAGTCAAATGTTAGTAGAACCAGCAGATACAGTAGTCCTTTTACCTGCAACAACTCGCTACGAAATCCCCGGAGGAGTAACAGAAACTAGCACCGAAAGACGAGTAATTTTTAGTCCCGAAATCCCCGGACAACGTATTGGCGAAGCGCGTCCAGAATGGGAAGTATTTATGGAATTAGCAAGGCGGGTAAAGCCAGATTTAGCTGATAAATTAGCTTTTACAAATACCGCCGCTATGCGTCAAGAAATCGCCCAAGTTATTCCCCAATATGCAGGAATTCAACACTTACAACAACAGGGCGCTCAATTTCAATATGGTGGTTCACATTTGTGCTTTGGCTGGAATTTCTCCACACCCGATGGAAAAGCGCACTTTACACCTTTAACCCCACCGCAAAAAGAATTACCACCGGGTTATTTCTTTGTCGCCACCCGTCGAGGTAAGCAGTTTAATAGTATGGTACAAGAACGGAAAGATGCCATTACAGGCGCATTCCGAGAAGCAGTGTTAATGAATGCCCACGATGCGGCAAAATTAGGATTACAAGATGGCGATCGCGTGATTGTGAAAAATGATTTAGGCGAGTTACCAGGAAAAGTGTATTTAGCACCAATTCAACCAGGTAACTTACAAATACATTGGCCTGAAGGAAACGTACTACTAGATAAAACTAAACGTTCCCTAGAAGGAGTACCAGATTATAATGCGATCGCGCAATTAGAAAAAATAGATTAGGTGTCAATGGTCAATAGTCAATAGTCAATAGTCAATAGTCAATAGTCATTTGTCCCCCTTGTCCTCCTTCTGCAGTCTGCCTCCTGCCTTCCTGATAAAATTAAATCACCCAACAAAAAAACCATGTCCGTCGCCAAAGATTTACCGATACCAGAAGATGTTATATTTCCAAACAGTGATTTATTGAGTGACGAACCGCCTTTGGAAACATATCTACATTTACAGCAAATGTTGCTGTTATTAAAATGCTTAGAATGGTGGTGGCGAGACTATCTACATATTGATGATTTTTTTGCTGCCGGCAATATTAGTATTTATTACAGCCAACGTCAGCGCAAGTCAGAAGATGTTCGCGGCCCCGATTTTTTCATCGTCTGCAACACAGAAAACCGAATTCGTAATAGTTGGATTGTTTGGGAAGAAGACGGGAAATATCCCAATTTAATTATTGAATTACTTTCACCGACAACTGCATCAGTTGATAAAGGTTTAAAAAAACAAATTTATCAAGATATCTTTCGTACTCCCGAATACTTTTGGTTTGATCCCAAGACTTTAGAATTTGCTGGATTTATTTTGCTAGGTGGAACATATCAACCTATAGAACCAAATCCCCAAGGTTTATTATGGAGTCAACAGCTAAGTTTATATTTAGGTATCCATGAAACTAAATTGCGCTATTTCACCGCCGAAGGACAGGTAATTCCCACCCCAGAAGAATTTGCACAACAACAACAGCAACTAGCTGAACAAGAAAAACAACGCGCGCAACAACAACAGCAACTAGCTGAACAAGAAAAGCAACGCGCTGAACGCCTAGCCACAAAACTGCGAGAATTAGGTATTGATCCAGATACTTTGTAAAAGTAGTATGTAGCAATCCTATTTAATTCTTAAAAAAACTAAATATCTGTTATGTAGGGTGTGTTGTCGCGTAGCGCAACGCACCAAAAGCTTTACTTTATAGGCATCATAAATCAATTTAAAAAATTCAATAATATTCCTAAAAATTTCACTAATGAATAAGCCTTTGGGAAGCAAAACAAAAGCTACTATTCGTGTGGTAGAAAATGGCAAAATCCGTACCCGCTTGGATCATCTCACCACAGAAGAACCATTAGAAATTCGCCTAATTTCTCAGCAGCGCACAATAGCTGTAACAATGCGCACACCAGGTGCAGATTTCGAATTAGCTGCTGGTTTCCTCTTTAGTGAAGGCGTAATTAATTCTAAAAAAGATATTCAACGCATGAGTTATTGCATTGATGAATCTCTAGATGGACGGCAACGTCAAAACATAGTAAATGTAGAACTTAGAGAAAAATTAATTCCCGATTTACAACCCTTAGAACGTCATTTTTATACTAATAGTGCTTGTGGTGTATGCGGTAAAGCCAGCTTAGAAGCTTTGCATTTGCGAAATTGTGCAATAATTCCCCAAGAACCGATAGTTACACCTGAAATTATCTACAAACTACCAGAAAAACTTAGGGCGGCTCAAGGTATCTTCACAGCTACAGGCGGTTTACACGCTGCGGCTGTATTTAATACCCAAGGTGAACTGTTAAATGTACAAGAAGATATTGGGCGTCATAATGCTTTAGATAAATTAATTGGTTCAGCATTACTCAGTGACGAATTACCCTTAAATAATTATATTCTCATGGTTAGCGGTCGCTCTAGCTTTGAGATTTTGCAAAAATCCACAGTTGCGGGAGTACCGATTGTTTGTTCTGTTTCTGCTCCTAGCAGTTTAGCTGTTTCTGTCGCTCAAGAATTTGGAATTACGTTAATTGGCTTTTTGCGGGGAGAACGCTTCAATATTTATACAGGTTGGGAACGGATAAAAACTGCTTAAAAATTGTTATCTTTTTCCAAATGTAGTGAATTTAGAACTTCTTGATAGCAGACAAACCAATAATAAAGCGCCACATTTAATCCACTCAACAACTTAGGTATACCCTCAAGCAGACTAGGAATACTATTACCACTCAATTTGAGTGAGTCTACTGTAATAGCAATAGCTAATAAACCTAAGCCAGCTATAAGTATAAAGTATTGTGTTGATTTGATTTGCCTTCTAAAAGTTAATCCATAGGCAATGGCTATAGTAGCATAAATGAAGACAGTTACTAATTTAGGAATACCAAATTGCAAAGCAGTAATGTGAATTCGATAAATCTCGTTAATTAAAAATCCTGCTGTTAAAAATGCTGAAGAAAGAATAAATTTATTGTTTTTACCGTTAGGTTTGATTTTTTGCAATAACGCAAAACTAAAAGCACATACTAACGGAGGTACACAACATAATAGTTGAAAAGTATGTGTTAATAAACCAGCGCTAGGATATTGGGGAGCCGGAGGAGGTAAAAATAATCCTCCGGCTGATATATCAAATGCTTTAGTAGCAAGTATGAGAATAATTATTAGTAATAAACTTAAGCTATTGAACCAAAGTATAGTTTTGTAAATTGACATTGTTTAAATTTTAAGATACAAAGCAGCAACATCAGGAATATTGTTGATGATTGCGGTAAATTAATTCAACTTACTTTTACCCTAGTGTCAAAATTCCTGTTGAAAAATTTACATATAATGGCAAGATTCTCAGCCATTGTAAACCTAATAGAGGCTCAGGAATTCCATCGGCAGCTAAAATAGGAATTATATACTCCTGCTCATCCAATTTCACCTTGCCTTCATAGATATCAAAAAAAGCCTCACCCCGCACCATTTGCATAGTGCTATTACGTTCAATTAAACGCCACCCTATACTTTCAGCGTCTTGTATATCCAGCGCCAACCAACCAGATGTAAATCCTGTGTCTAGTAAAACTTCGATTGGATAGCTATCTCCATCAACTGAAATAATCTCTATTTCAAAAATTAGCTCCCCAATTTCACCAAACCTACCTGAAATCATATCCGTCCACAAGTGCCTGTTTCATTGAGACGGAATGTAACGAGCCAGCTATTAGGATATTTTTCCCGTGCTTTTTTGTCAGCAACATCCTCATCACGATCAATAAAATAATCACCACTGTTTGGTTCAATTAAAATAAACCAATTGTAATGTTCATCTATTAATTGCGGACAAACTCGATCAAAAATAATCCGAGCTTTTTGCCCACGAGCATTTTTTTCTGCTTCCCGCCTAGCTAATTCTTCTAGTGGAATTTGAAATTCTGGAAAGATTCTTCCTAGATGACGACGGCGGACAGGCTTAGTGTTAGTCATAAGTACCTTACCTATCTGTGATTCTGTTCTTGATTTTATCTTGCTCCAGTAAAATAATTTTACTTAGTAAACTTCATCATGACTACCAATATCTACAAACACAGCATCCCCATCATCTGTAAAGTAAAAAACTACTCTCTCGTCATAATCTACGCTAAAACTCCACAAATCTTTAAACTTACCTGACAATTTGTGAGTTTTCAAACCCTGTGCAAATGGATCTGTTGTAAATTGCTCTAACTTTTGCCAAAACCGTGCTTCTAAATCTACATTTCCTTGAATTCGCTTTTTAAAAGCACGTTTAAATGCAGAACTGAAACTTACTTTTACCATCACTCTTCTATCAGTTGTCTCAGTTCATTGATATCAGAGGAAAACTTTAGTTCCCCTTTTTGTTGTTCTACTTGCGCAGCTTGATAATTTCGATAAATCTCTTCGCGCTTTTCTTCTCGAAGATATTGCTGCAATAACAGTTGAATTTCTAATTTTTCTTCTGTGGAAAGTCTTTTAATTGCTTCAACTACATCACTGAAAGTCATAATTTAAAAGATCTTTTAGTGCTTATTCGATCAATTTAACATAAATAATAGCTTTATAAAATATTCTCATACCAAGTGCTGCTCAAAGCTAGTAACTCAGGGATGAGGAGAATAAGGGAGAAAAAGAAGAATGATAATTGCTTCTCTATCTCCCTAATTTCTAGTTCAATAAAAAGCTGAAGAAGTCAAATGTAGGTTGGGTTGAGGAACGAAACCCAACACTTTCGGGGATTTTAATATGTTCGAGAAATACACTCAAATGCAGCGGAAATTTGAGAGGCGCTGATGCTGAGTTTACACTGCTTCTTTATAAATAGTTAGACAGACAACAGTTATGGGTATCCTCTTTTTAACAGATACATTAGGCAGCACAGCCGAATTAAGGTAGTCGTTCAAAGCATCTTAAATTTATGCAGTTTCAAGTTGGAGATATTTTGTCGGTTGAACTCTTTGCTCACACCCGTCATTTCTTCGTTTATGTTGGTAATGGAGAGATTATTGAGTGGGGGCCTTGGGATGGAATATCCTGGATGGGTGGAAAGGGGCATGTTTTCAGGAGAGAACTTTTCAAAGCTGGCTTAGAGTATAAGTGGCTAGGGGGTAACGGAGAGTTGCAAGAGATAACTCTGGAAAAGCGAACTGGGGTAAGTGAAAAATTGATAATTGAACGAATTAAATGGATGACTACAGGTATTGATTATCATGTGGGTCATCGCAATTGTGAACATTTTGCACACTACGTTACTGGACACACACCACATTCTGACCAGAGTATTTGGCATCTGTTTACGGATCATGATCCATTCACTAGCCAGCCTATGATTTCCGATTTTAGCCAACTGCGTGAAGCATTGCTTAGGTGTAAGTTCTGTGGTTATGTTAATTTATCGAGAGAGGATTTTAACAACGCTGTTTTTGTTAGCAAGTTAAAGGATGGTTACTACACATATCATCTAAGCCATCCATTAGGAGGACAGCACTTATATGTAACCTCTGTTTCAAAATCAGAAAATTTCGAGTCTAGCTACGACTCAATTGTTTTGGCATATTTTGGTGCGTTCTTTGGAAGAGGTGAAATTTTGAGCATTATTCGTCAGTTGCGAGGGTGTTAATTTTATAGTCTACTTACGCCTGAAGTGAATTAGAAACACCTCTGATTCTAATAGGGTCTAGATTCGCTCAAAATCATTGTTTTGGGACTACCTACGAAATTACAAGAGTTTTACGGCTTAATTCACATTAAACATTACTTATTAACATGCCCATAAACGCTCTTCAAAAACAGATTCTTTCTTCTTGAAAATGCCTGAGTATCTTTATCAGCTACATTCCAAACTGTGCAAGATATAATTTCCTGTCAAAAGGTGAAAACGAGCGAACGGACAGTCCTATTGCTCGGTCTTTCTTGCACTAGTATTCCCACTTCAGAATTTCTAATAACAACAAAAAACGGTAGAGTAATTACTACTCTACCGCTTGAATTTTTAAATTTGAGTTTTATCCCAAATCGGAAATTTTAAATCTTACTCAACGCCTTGAGATAACAATTCGCGACGCTGTTGCGAACTGACTTGAACGTTACCGTTTTCATCAACGTCAACCAGCGCTATATCGCCATCTTTAATGCGACCAGAGAGAATCTCTTCAGCCAAGCTATCTTCTAACAAGCGCATAATTGCCCGGCGTAATGGTCTTGCGCCGTAGCTGGGGCTGTAGCCTTCTTGGATCAGGCGGTCTTTGAAGCGGTCGGTGACTTCTAAGGTGATACCTTTTTCTGTCAGGCGACCAAATACTTCTTTGAGCATGATGTCGGCGATTTCGGTAACTTCGGCTTTGCTCAACTGACGGAAGACGATAATTTCATCTAGACGGTTGAGGAATTCTGGACGGAAGTATTGCTTCAGTTCTTCGTTCACCAAGGAGCGAATGCGGTTGTATTGCGATTCGCTAGCATCATCAGCAAACTCGAAGCCGATACCGCCACCACCTTTTTCAATGACCTTAGAACCGATGTTAGATGTCAAAATCAGCAAGGTATTCTTAAAGTCAACGGTGCGACCTTTAGCATCGGTTAAGCGACCGTCTTCTAAAATTTGCAGCAGCATGTTAAAGACATCGGGGTGGGCTTTTTCGATTTCGTCGAATAGCACCACAGTGTAAGGTCTGCGTCTAACTGCTTCGGTTAGCTGACCGCCTTCGTTGTAGCCAACGTAACCTGGAGGCGAACCGATCAGTTTGCTGACGGTGTGACGCTCCATGTATTCGGACATATCCAAACGGATCATGGCTTCTTCGGAACCGAAGAAGTAAGAAGCCAAGGATTTTGCCAATTCGGTTTTACCAACACCAGTGGGGCCTGAGAAGACAAAGCTGGCGATTGGTCGATTGGGATTCTTCAAACCGACACGAGCGCGGCGAATTGCGCGGGAAACGGCCTTGACAGCATCTTCTTGACCAATGAGACGCTGATGTAAGGTGTCTTCCATGTGCAACAGCTTCTCGGATTCGGATTCGGTGAGCTTGTTCACCGGAACGCCAGTCCAGGAGGCGACGATGTGGGCGATGTCTTCTTCTGTAACGACTGGTTCTAAACCTTCGTTACCAGAAGCATTGGTTTTGCTTTGAGCTATCGCCCGGATTTCGGCTTTGATTTCCATTTCGCGATCGCGCAATTCCCCAGCTCGGTCAAAGTCTTGGGAGCGAACTGCATCATCTTTTTCTTTTAAGATTTGGCGCAGTTCTTTGTCTAACTCTTTGGCTGCGGGTGGTAGCTGGGAGTTAATCAACCGGACTCTGGAACCTGCTTCATCGATTAAGTCGATGGCTTTGTCTGGGAGATAGCGATCGCTAATATAACGATCTGATAATTTCGCCGCCGCTACTAAAGCTTCATCGGAGATTTTCAGCTTGTGGTGTTGTTCGTAGCGATCGCGCAGACCGTACAAAATCTCAATTGTTTCATCAACTGAGGGTTCGCCCACCATGACTGGTTGGAAGCGTCGTTCTAAGGCTGCATCGCGCTCGATGTGTTTGCGGTATTCATCGAGGGTTGTTGCGCCAATACACTGCAATTCACCTCTAGCCAAGGCTGGCTTGAGGATGTTCGCTGCGTCGATTGCGCCTTCTGCTGCACCTGCACCAATCAGGGTGTGTACTTCGTCAATCACGAGAATGACGTTACCCGCCTGACGAATTTCGTCCATGATTTTCTTCAGGCGTTCTTCAAATTCACCCCGGTACTTGGTACCTGCTACCAGCAAGCCGATGTCCAGAGTGACTACGCGCTTATCTTCCAGGATGTCGGGGACATCTTTGTTGGCTATGCGGCTCGCTAGACCTTCGGCGATCGCTGTTTTACCAACCCCTGGTTCGCCGATCAGCACTGGGTTATTTTTTGTCCGGCGTCCCAAAATCTGGATAACTCGCTCGATTTCTTTGGCGCGTCCCACCACTGGATCGAGTTTGTTGTCCGTTGCCATTTGGGTCAGGTTTGAGCCAAATTCATCCAAAGTTGGGGTTTTGGTACGGCTGGACGATCCACCCGGCGAAACTTCGGCTGTTTCTCCCAACATGCGAATGACTTGGGTTCTTACCTTAGATAGATCCACGCCGAGGTTTTCTAGCACCCTAGCTGCTACACCTTCCCCTTCCCGGATCAGGCCCAACAGGAGATGCTCGGTGCCAATGTAGTTATGGCCTAATTGGCGCGCTTCTTCTAAGGATAGTTCCAGAACTCGCTTTGCCCTTGGTGTAAATGGAATTTCCACCGCGACAAAGCCTGAACCCCGGCCTATGATTTTTTCTACTTCAATTCGGGCATCTTTGAGATTGACGCCCATTGATTTCAGCACCTTGGCCGCCACTCCCGTCCCTTCACCAATCAGACCCAGGAGGATCTGCTCAGTGCCGACGAAATTGTGGCCTAAACGGCGGGCCTCTTCTTGGGCCAGCATGATTACTTTAATAGCTTTTTCTGTGAAGCGTTCAAACATGGCATTTTTCCCATCACCTGCGTCGTGCCGGTACGCTGATTTTAGCACAGGCTAAGGTTTAGGATATCTGTATCAAAAAATCAAGACATCCTAGAGATATCACCCAAGTTGATGGTGTAATTCCCGAATATTTACTACTTTTGTGTGGCTGTTGTACTGAGGAGAACAAGATAACCAGCGTTTTTAGCGATAATTTCCCACAAAAAAACACCGGAAGTCTGTTTTTAAACCACTTCCAAACATTTATTCTTAACATATATGGCTAGCAAAGTCAAGAATTATGAATATTTTATTTGTTTTTTAAATTTAAAATCTTAAAAAAATAAATAATACTCATGAAAATTCTTTAAAGAAAATGTGTTTTTTTGATAAAGCTGGCTTGAAGGGAAGTAGGGGACAAGGAATTTTAGATTTTGGATTTTAGATTTTGGATTCTAATCTAAAATCTAAAATCCAAAATCCAAAATTGTTTCAATGCCCCATGCCCAATTAAGTAAATCCCAATTGCCAAGCGGATTTAGCTAGGCGATCGCTCACCATGATTTCCCATCCCTGTAAAGCGGGTTGAAATTCGGGCTGTTGGAGATCGCCACGCCACAGAATTAAAGCGTCTTCGCCATTATCTTGATAGTAACGCCGCCTTCTGCCAGCTGTTTTGAAGCCAAATTTTTGATATAAAGATATAGCCGCTAAATTGGAAGCCCTAACTTCAAGGGTGGCTCGCTCCAAACCGCGATCGCTAGCTGTCTTGAGCAGGGAATAAAGTAAAGCTTGTCCCAAACCTTGATAGTGATATTGGGGATGTACTGCCAAAATTGTAATGTGGGCTTCTTCTAAAATTGACCAAAAACAACCCATCCCCAGCAACTTCAAGCTGGAGACTGGGGAAAATAAACCCAGCAAATCGCTGTTAGGACTATCCATTTCTCGTTGGTAGCCCTCTAAAGTCCAAAGTCCGCCAAAACAGGCTTTATCTAGTTCTAGCACTGCACTCAGATCCTCTGATGTCAGTGATTGAAGTTTTAAGTCTAATAAGATCACATTTAATTGAATAAGATTACAAACCCTTTGTAAACTGGGAATCGGGAGACTCACTCACGCCCATAATTTGAACAAGGACAACTCTTATAGTTATGGTATCGACTCACCCTATTGGGGTTCAACATGCTGGTAGTCAATATTTACCTTTAAGGCGTAACACTTCGCCCAATCAAGAACTCCTTCCCTTGACGGCTAGAGTAAATAGTCATGGCTGCTTGGAAATTGGTGGGTGTGATATCACAACCCTGGTGCAGCAGTTTGGTTCGCCTTTATATATTTTAGATGAAGAAACCCTACGTTTGGCTTGTCAGCAATACCGGGATGGTTTCAAGCAATATTATCAAGGGGAATCTCAGGTACTTTATGCTTCTAAAGCTTGGAATTGTCTAGCAATTTGCGCCATTGTTGCGTCTGAAGGCTTAGGCATTGATGTTGTATCTGGGGGAGAATTATACACCGCCCTGACAGCAGGGATGAACCCGGAAAAAATCTATCTCCACGGTAATAATAAATCTCGCTCTGAGTTAACTTTAGCTATTGAATCTGGTGCCACTATTGTGGTGGATAACTGGTATGAGTTAAAGACTTTGGTGGAATTAGCTGACTCTGGGCCAATCCGCATTATGTTGCGATTGACACCAGGTATCGAGTGTCATACTCACGAATATATTCGTACAGGGCACCTTGACAGTAAATTTGGTTTCGATCCCAACGATTTAGATGAGGTTTTTACCTTTGTCAGTCAGCATACTGCGGCGTTGAACTGCGTAGGCTTACACGCTCATATTGGTTCGCAAATTTTTGAGCGTCAACCCCATCAAGATTTAGCTGCTGTCATGGTGCAGTGGTTGCAAGATGCGGCTAAGTATGGTTTAAATGTGACAGAGTTAAATGTCGGCGGTGGTTTAGGCATTCGGTACGTAGAATCTGACGATCCTCCTAGCATTGATGAATGGGTGAAAGCGATTTGTGAAGTAGTGCAAACAGCCTGCACTCAAGCGAATCTACCTTTACCTAAGTTATTATGTGAACCAGGGCGATCGCTAGTTGCCACAGCTTGCGTCACGGCTTACACTATTGGTTCAGTTAAAGTTGTTCCCGAAATTCGTACCTACGTGGCTGTTGATGGCGGTATGTCGGATAATCCCCGACCAATTACCTATCAGTCGCAATACCGAGCTGTAGTAGCTAATAAAATGTCTGCTCCCTTAACAGAAACTGTCACAATTGCTGGTAAGCATTGTGAATCCGGGGATATTTTAATTAAAAATGCCCAACTACCAAAAACGGAACCAGGGGATATTCTCGTAGTTATGGGAACAGGTGCTTACAATTACAGTATGGCATCTAACTACAATCGCTTGTCCAGACCAGCAGCAGTTGTAGTTGCTAACGGCGAAGCAAATTTGTTTTTGCAGCGCGAAACATATCAAGACTTGATCAGACAAGATTGCCTACCAGAAAGACTGAAAAAATAGTCTAAAATCTAAAATCCAAAGTCCAAAGTCCAAAGTCCAAGGTCTAAAGTTCAAAGTCCAGAGTTGATCGATATCAACTCTTGACTATTGACTATTGACTCTGGACTATTAGATCGCTGTATTTCGAGGCAAAATAGTAATCCAGATGTCATGAGAGATTGGTGGAAGCAATGGCTGACAAACCTGGGATGGTCGCAGTCCTTGCTGCTTGGGACTCTGGATATTTTCTTCGTATTGGCGCTGACATATATGATCTTGGTTATTATTAGTGAGCGCCGTACATTATGGATGGTACGGGGATTTATTATTTTGATGTTAGCTTCAGCGCTCAGTAATAAGTTGGGGCTACCATTATTAAATTTCGTTCTAGAAAAATTAGTAATTGGCTGTGCGGTAGCAATGGCGGTGGCGCTACAGTCAGAATTCCGGCGATTTTTAGAACAATTAGGTCGTGGCGAATTTCGCCAGTTATTTCAACCATCCAGTCTGGCAGTACCGAAATCCGATAGTGTCATTGATGAAATTGTTGATGCTGTCAAGGAACTGTCAAAAAATCGGATTGGCGCTTTATTAATTTTAGAAACAAAAGGCCCCATTGACGAGCGAGATTTTTCTGTCCCAGGAGTAAGGCTAAATGCTGAGGTGACTAAAGAATTAATCCAAACAATATTTCAACCAAAAACTTTGTTGCATGATGGGGCAACTTTGATACGTGGCTCACGGATTGTCGCATCGGGTATAATTTTACCACTTTCGGGACGCACAGCCTCGCGCCAGTTGGGTACACGCCATCGGGCAGCGATGGGAATTACTGAGCGTGTCGAAAATTGCATCTGTGTCGTTGTATCAGAAGAAACTGGTTCTATTTCCTTAGCGGAGCGGGGAATTCTAAATAGACCACTGACGATTAGGAAACTAAAAGAGACACTAGAAGCTCTATTATCCCCAGCGGTGGATCGGGAAGCAGTAGCGCCTGGTTTGTTAAGCTTGGGTCGTCAGATTAGTACTAAGGGATTAGCACTAGTTTCACGGTTATTCGGATTACCATCGACCGCGTCTCGAGATAAAAAATGACAGCACAACAAACTCAATTACAAGATTTGCCCCCTGGCTTAAAACGAGAACTTTTGCCCAAGCACGTTGCGGTGATTATGGATGGCAATGGTCGATGGGCTAAACGTCAAGGTCTACCCCGAATTATGGGTCATAAACGGGGAGTAGACGCGCTGAAGGATTTACTGCGTTGTTGCAAAGATTGGGGAATTCAGGCGTTAACAGCTTATGCTTTTTCCACAGAAAACTGGAAAAGACCCCAGGAAGAAGTTGATTTTTTGATGACTTTATTCCAAAGAGTGTTGCGCCAAGAATTGCGGGAAATGGTAGAGGAAAATGTGCAAATTCAATTTGTGGGTAATTTGAATGCGCTACCGCGATCGCTCCAGGAAGAAATTTCCCGTTCAATGGCAGAAACTAAGGATAATCGCAGCATTCGCTTTACAGTCGCCACAAATTATGGCGGCAGACAAGAAATTTTACAAGCTTGTCGCGCGATCGCGCAAAAAGTCCAGCAAGGTCTACTGCAACCTGATGAAATTGATGAAGCCGTATTTGAACGTCATTTATATACAGCTGGAATAGCCGATCCCGATTTATTAATCCGCACTAGCGGCGAAATGCGCCTATCTAATTTTCTCCTCTGGCAAATGGCTTATGGAGAAATGTATATTACTGATACTTTATGGCCTGATTTTGACCGTGTTGAATTCTCCCGCGCCTTGTCTGCTTACCAGCAACGGGAACGGCGGTATGGGGGTGTATAGGGATTGGGGATGAGGGAGATAGGGAGGACAATGAATTTTAGATTTTAGATTTGCGATTTTGGATTCCAATCTAAAATTTAAAATCCAAAATCCAAAATTGTTTCAATGCCCAATGCCCAATTTACGGGCCTGAAAAAACCGCCTGTTCAATATCTTCGCGGCTGAGGGAATATTTAAAGGCGCGTTGGATATCTTGGCGATTTTCTCCGGCTTCGATGTAGCGCACTGTTAGTTGCTCGACATCAAGAGAAAGGTCGGCTTGCCAATTAGGGCGTTTTAGATGCCAACAATGTAATTCGGTTTCATCTTGTTTACAGCCTTGGTCTTTGAGCCACTGCTCAATTTGCGGCAGGGTATGGTTATACAGGGGAGCATCAGGGGGAAGAAAAGCCATAATTAGTTAAAATTCCAACTTAATAATAATAATTTTGCATTTCCCAAAGGCTAGCTGATGGGGAATTTTGCTGAATTTGCTGTTGAGTAATGGGATTGAGTGGTGTAATTTGTGTCTGAAAAGCAGCTTCACCCCGCGTTAAACCAATTGCGATCGCGAGTATCAAACAGCCTAAAAAAGTCAACAATAAAATAAACAAAGCAAAAATTTCTCCGGATGAGAGAGGGCGATCGCTGGCATCAAGGTAAGCTGATTTTGACCAGTCATAAGGATTTGTGACCGGATGATTCAAATCAGCAGGTGCTTGAATCACGCCAAAGCGAGAATAGCCAATTTTCAGGTCGTAACTTAACCTGCGTTCTGGGTTGCTCAAGGTAGCATAGGCTTCGTTGAGTTGCTGAAATTTAGCAGTGGCGAGAGTAGCAGGTAAATCGGTAGTATCAGGATGATAACGTTTACTCAGTTCTCGGTAAGCACGACGGATGTCAATTACTGATGCTGAGGGATGCAGTCCTAGCAGGGTGTAATAAGTCGGTTCACTGCGTTGTGCCATTACCCCATGATGATTCACGGCTGATTGAGTCACCTTGCGATCGAGTTTTTTATAATATTGTAAACCTCAACTTCTATGAAAATCTTTATCTCATCTATTGCAATTCTTGGATTAGGGATAACTTTGTTGTCGATGAATAGCAATAATCTTGTAGTTGCACAATCTGCTAATAGCGAGGAATTTATTGCTAGGGGCACAGAGCCATTTTGGAGTATGACTGTCAGTAAACGCGGAATTGTCTATTCTTCACCAGATAAGCCAAAACAAACCTTTCCCTATGTTACACCTTTAAAAGCTGATGCTCGTCCTGCTGACTTGGTGCGGGTATATCGATTGTCGGGTAGAGGCAATAATTTATTAATTATTAAGCAAGCTAATTGTAGCGACGGGATGTCAGATGAAAACTATGCTTACTCAGCAACAGCTATCCTGGGTAATCGAGTTTTAGATGGCTGTGCTGAGAAAAAATAGTCATAAATTCTCAGAACCTCTTTTCTCTGTGTCACGCCAGTTGCTACAACGCGGGAAACCCGCGCAACGCACTGGCTTCTCTGTGTCTCTGTGGTTAAATCAAATCTTTTTTCACCGCAGAGAACGCAGAGGCGCAGAGAAGAATAGATGTTTTGTGCTATGCAATCAAATTAGTTACCGAGGAAAAATCAGTGGTTCGTCGGGTGCTACGTTGACTTGATAGCTGGGTGCGGTTAAAAACTTGCTATTAATTACTTGTTTATAAGTTTCTAAATCGCTTTCCCAATTGCCAATTACCTGAATTAGGTCAGCTAGACGCTTATTCGCATCTTCTTGCGCTATTTGATGGCTAAAATTAGCAGAAAATAAAATTGCTGGTAGTAAAGATTGATCGGGTAATTGTAATCCAACTTCATTAATGTCTAAAAATAGTTGGGTTTCTTGGAGAGTGTAAATAAATCTTAACCCAGCTTGTACAGGTGCTGTACCAAAATTTTGCCAAGGCCCTTGTTTGAGCAAGTTGCCAAAAATGTAGTTACGCGGTGTATTATTGTTTTGCTCAAACATAACGTAACCCCGGAAATTCAAGCTAATTGCTTGATAGCTGACTTGAGTTAAGGTTTCAATATACTTGCGCGCGATCGCAGGAATAGCTAATTCTTGAGCTTCTTTAGTCCCGATTAATTCTGAGAAAACTACTCGGTTGACTTCTGCAACTACGCTCACACCATTTTGATAGACAACTTGAGCCGCAGCATTAGTTAAGATTGGTGGACGCGCCAATTCCCATTCATTAGGGACGATACCGCTATATTTGAGAAAATCGGCTGTTAGTACTGTGGGATTTTGCTGTTTAACTGCGATCGCTATAACAAATTCTTGAATTTCTAAATTCTGAGTCATATAGTTTTAATTATTTGTGACTGTAATTACACCATAGGCTGGTATAATAACTTAATTCTTATATGATTTCAATTAATAAAACCAAATTAATATAGGATATTTTTCCTATTCTAGATTAACAAATAGTTAAAATCTCATGTAGCGCTTTGTACTTAAGCTGAGTCAGATTGCAGTTCAACAAAAAGTATGGTCAAAAGTCAAAAATTTAGAATCTTTTGACTTTTGACCATTAATATAGGCATTACATAAAATCAAGCTGATTTTACTGCTACTGCTTGAGGCGTTGAGGTAGAATCATCAAGCGCACCTTGCACTGTTAACACGGAGCAATGGGCATGGTGTAATACATAATTACTGACACTACCTAAGAAAAACTCTTTAATTCCAGTCAATCCCCGACGACCGATAATAATCAAATCGGCTTGCGCTTTCCGCGCAACTTCACAAATCATCCGACCAGGATCGCCAAATTCTTGTGTATATTCGGCGTTTACACCGTGAGCGATCGCTTGATTGGTTAATAATGTTAATAGTTCTATTCCTTCTTGTTTTAAAGATTCCCACTGTCCTAAATAATAGTTAATATCATCACTGCTAAAGGGTGGATAAATACCATCTGTAGCGATACCAGGAGGCGTTGGGTAGCGCTCATCAAATGGCGAAAGCACATACATGATGATTAGTTCAGCATTAGTTGCTTTTGCTAAAGCTAAAGCTTGGTCAAATATTTGTTGAGTAACTTCTGAGTTATTTACAGCAATTAAAATTTTGTGAAACATATTTTTTGTCCTTGGCAATTTGTCAGAGACGCGATGAATCGCGTCTGTACAATTTTCATTTGTTAGGGGGAAGAGGGGACAAGGAATAATTGGAAATTGATTGTCCCCTCTTCTAATTTCATTGCTTATTGGTTTCGGCTATCGCTATTTCTAACAGGGTTTTGAGTACGGAATCGGGGTTGAGACTAATAGAATCAATTCCCTGTTCTACGAGAAACTTAGCGAATTCTGGGTAATCGCTGGGTGCTTGACCGCAAATACCAATTTTCTTTCCGTGCTGTTTGACTGTGCTGATTGCTTTAGCGATTGTTCGCTTCACAGCCTCATTTCTTTCGTCAAATAAATGAGCTACTAATTCAGAATCTCTATCTAGTCCGAGAGTTAATTGTGTTAAATCATTGGAACCAATAGAAAAACCATCAAATACTTGACTAAATTCATCTGCTAGGAGAACGTTACTCGGTAATTCGCACATTACATACACTTGTAAACCGTTTTCTCCCCTGACTAAACCGTTTTTTGCCATCTCTGCTAAGACACGTTGACCTTCTTCTGGTGTCCGACAGAAAGGTATCATTAAAATGACATTGGTTAAGCCTTTTTCATCTCGTACTTGCTTCATCGCCTGACATTCTAAAGCGAAGCCTTCACGATAGCGATCGTCATAATAACGAGAAGCACCACGCCAGCCAATCATCGGGTTTTCTTCTGTGGGTTCAAATTGTTTACCACCTAAAAGATTGGCGTATTCGTTACTCTTGAAATCTGATAAACGGACTATTACAGGTTTGGGATAAAAGGCTGCGGCTATCGTACCAATACCTTCAGCTAATTTATCAATAAAGAACTGGGATTTATTTTCATATTCAGCAGTTAATTCCGCAATTTTGTATTTAGCCAGTTCGTCTGTTAATTTATCAAAGTGTAGTAATGCTAAGGGATGAACTTTGATTTGGTTGGCAATAATAAATTCCATCCTGGCTAATCCTACGCCATCATTTGGAATAGCCGCAAAGCTAAATGCTTCTTCGGGATTGCCCACATTCATCATAATTTGGGTGTGAGTATGGGGCAATTTTTCTAATGGTAATTCTTGAACTTCGTAGGCTAATAAACCGGGGTAAACTTTACCTGTTTCGCCTTCTGCACAACTAACGGTGATTTCTTGTCCAGTTTTTAATAATGTAGTGGCATTACCACAACCAACGATCGCGGGAATTCCCAATTCTCTGGCTATAATCGCCGCGTGACAGGTGCGTCCACCAGAGTTAGTGACGATCGCACTCGCGCGTTTCATAATTGGTTCCCAGTCAGGATCGGTGCGGTTGGTGACTAGGATATCTCCCGCTTGGAATTGGTTAATTTGATGTACGTCTAAAATGACTCGGACTTTACCATTACCAATCATCTCACCGACACTGCGACCAGTAACTAAGGGAGTTGGTAGGGGTTTTTCTCCTAAGACTAGGTGATAACTACGCAGGACATTTTCTGTCTTTTGCGACTGGACTGTTTCTGGGCGTGCTTGGACAATATACAGCTCATTACTAATACCATCTTTTGCCCATTCAATATCCATTGGCGTGTAAACACCACGAACTTGGGAATAATGTTCTTCAATAATGCAAGCCCAGTGAGCTAGTTGTAAAATTTCCTCATCATTGAGCGCATAAACGTTACGTTCTGAAGGGGCGACGGAAACGTTTTTGGTCAATTTTGAGCCGCCAAGGTCATAAATCATTTTAATTTCTTTACTACCCAGGCGTTTTTTGAGAATTGGATGATATCCCTGTTTTAATGTGGGTTTAAATACTAAATATTCATCTGGGTTAACTGCGCCTTGAACGACGTTTTCACCCAAACCGTAAGCAGCTGTAATTAAAGCTGCGTCTTTAAAACCGGTTTCTGTGTCGATGGAGAACATGACGCCAGAACAAGCCAAGTCAGAACGCACCATTTTTTGCACGCCAACTGATAGGGCAATATTAAAGTGGTCAAAGCCTTTAATTTGGCGATAGGAAATAGCGCGATCGGTAAAGATAGAAGCAAAGCATTTGTGACAAGCTTGTAAGACAGCTTCTAATCCGTGGACGTTTAAATATGTTTCTTGTTGTCCCGCAAAACTGGCGTCGGGTAAATCTTCTGCTGTGGCGCTGGAACGAACGGCGACATCGGTATCCGGTTCATATTGCTGACACAGACTTTGATAAGCGCGCGCGATCGCTTCTTGTAATGCTAACGGAAACGGAGTTTGCAGCATCAACAATCTCGCTTGTTTCCCACAACGGCGCAAATTATCTACATCTTCTACATTTAAATCCGCAAAAATTTCTCTAAGTTTTGTTTCTATTCCCGCCGCCGAAATAAAGTATCTATAAGCGTAAGCAGTAGTCGCAAATCCTGTGGGAACTTTCACGCCTTTGCGCCGCAATTGCTGAATCATTTCTCCCAAAGAAGCGTTTTTACCACCTACTAAAGGAATATCTGCAATCCCAACTTCACCCAAAGATAATACTAAAGCTTCGTCTCTGGATAGATGGCGTTCGGCGTTTTGATTGTGCAGTATTTCTAGCATGATTAAAAATTCCTTGAATAGAGATACTTAGTACCAATTGGATAAAACTAGTATTAATGCTCAGGATTTTTGATTTAAAATCTTATATCCGCAATTGGTAGTAAAGGGATGTAGCAAATTGTTCTGCTCCTCAACCCCACACTTATGTTTATACGCGGATAATTTGAGGATCTTGTGAGGAAATAGGCGATCGCATTTCCTCTCATCCAGGAGATGAAAGACTTGACTACAAGCAGACTCTGCTGTTTTGTTGTAGTCTATTTAGCTATTGTTCACACACTTGAGTAATGTGTTAAGCAATGTATATAAATATGAATAATAAGTAAAAAAAATAACTTTCCTCACAAGTTCCTCACAATTGAAAATTATCGTGAATTCATAAAGAGTGTTTTTTTATTCCCACCATTTATTTCCCGATCTAAATTTTTCAATCGATTTTATAAAAAGGATTTCAAAAATATGAGTTACTGTCCTTGTTGTTCAGATTTACTATTACAACATGTACGCGGTTCAGAGCTATACTGGTTTTGCCGCCGTTGTTGGCAAGAAATGCCAGTATTAGGGGAAATCAAATCCAATCCATTATTGGCAGATGTAGCAGAGGATTTACCCAAAGTTTTAGCACACCGCAGAAATAATCATGCTGAGTTGGCTACGAATACACGTATCCGACATAGCGGGTGGATAGGTATCCAAGATATCCCCGCTTAATAAATAAAGTCATTAGTCATTTGTCAATGGTCATTTGTCATTGGTAAGAATTTTCGGAGTATTGACGGTTTTTAACAATAGTTTAGGCTATTTTTATCGACTTACTTATAATCAATATTCTGAAGTCAATAGTTGATAAGTAAAAATTGATAATTCTTAACCATTGACAAATGACAAATGACCATTGACCATTGACCATATTGCCGAGAATATTAGCGTTTGGGAAATTTGCGGATTTTGCGAATAGGACGCATGGTTTCTCTACCTAATATAAATAGTCCTGCGACACCTAAGCAAACAAACCACACATATTGATACCAAAACTTCTGCATTTGTTCAATTGAATTTACTTGAAAATTTAAGGTTTTCAAATGCAGTAATAATATAACTAACATCAACGCACCAAAACCGACAAAGCTTAAACCTACACGCATCCTCGCAGGACGTAAATCAAAATCACCGATTTCCTCTAGGTTAATTTCTGCTAACTCTTTTAAAGATTCGTCAGCTAAAGATGAGGCTGTTTCTAATTTGTTACTTAACTTTGGTGGTAAAATTGGCAGGAGTTTTGCTACTGTGGGACGGCGTAGTAAAGCTTCTGTATCTCGCAGCAGTTCCAAAGGCTTGCGAGCATCAGTAGATGGCAATTCCATGTTATCTGTAGCAGTGGTAGCAGTAGTTTTACCTTCAAAATCCATACATAGTAAGCCTGAGAGTCACTAGAATATTAATCAATAGCCTAGCGAATGACCTAGTAGCTATGCAAATAAAAGGCAGTCTCGATGAAAAATTGCGATTTTAAATACCCAATCAATTTGTAGTGCGTAAAGCCTTCTCTTCTCCCAAGGGGAGACGCTACGCGTTAAGCGAAGCTATGCCGTTCGCGTAGCGTCTCGTTCGCGTAGCGTGTCCGTTGGCGCAGCCTCCCGCAGGGAAGGACAAACGTCTCGCTCGCTTTAGAACAACAGCGAGCAAGATACTCGCACTACGGAAATATGGGTAATTTATTTTTTGTAAATCCCCTAGTCCCTAGTAGTCTGTCAGGGTTGAAATGAGGGACAGTAGTGTGAGCGTCTCGCTCACGCGGGCAAGACTTCGGCGTGAGCGCTCAGTCGAACGCTGCCCGCACTACCAAAAATTCCTCAAAACAAAATTGACAGACTACTAGCCCCTAGCCCCTAAAAGGTCGGGAAACGCTATATTTTATTCAAATAGTTGCATATCAGAAATCATTATGTCTTCTGCTCAAGATTTAGCACTGATATCAGAAGATGCACCAGAAGATGTTATATTTCCTCCTGGTGACTTATACAGTGATGAACCGCCTTTGGAAACAGAATTGCACTTGCGGCAAATATTGCTGTTGATTCAGTGTTTAGAATGGTGCTGGAAAGAGCGTCAAGATTTCTACGCTTGCGGTAATATGACAGTATATTACAGTCCCCGTCAGCGTAAATCTGAGCAGTTTAGAGGCCCTGATTTTTTTGTAGTTTTAAATAGCGATCGCAAAACGCGCAAAAGTTGGGTAGTCTGGGAAGAAGATGGTAAATACCCAAATGTCATTGTCGAAATTCTGTCTGATAAAACCGCAAGCACCGATAGAGGCTTGAAAAAGGAAATTTATCAAGATATTTGGCGGACTCCTGATTATTTTTGGTTTGACCCAGACAGTTTAGAATTTAAGGGATTTCATTTATTAGATGGTCGTTATCAACCACTGCAAGCAAATGAAGCAGGTTTGCTGTGGAGTCAGCAATTAGAGCTATATTTAGGCGTTCATCAATCGAAATTGCGCTTTTTCACTGCTGATGGACAACTTGTACCCACACCGGAAGAAGTAGCACAGCAGGAACAGCAACAGCGCCAACAAGCACAACAGCAGCTTGCAGAAATGGAAGCGATGCTAGCTCGATATAAAGAAAGATTTGGGGAGCTACCAGAGTAAGGGACTTCCAACTAAAAAAATATACTATCACTGTGTAGGCAGAGGGGCAGGGAGCAGGCTTCCGCCGTGAGCGTCAGCCGAACGGGAGCAGGGGGAAAAATAAAAATATCTTCTTTCGGAAATTGGATAATTTATTTTCTGGAAGTCCCTAACTTGAGTTTGATATCGCAATCCTATTTAATATGTGAACAAACGGCACAAGGAAGATAAGTATTTGTGATTAATTTAGGATTACTATCGCCTAATACCAATTTAAAAAAAAGAATGGGACACATGGTAGGGGTATAGCAATGCCCATACGTGTCAACTTAAGTTCAAACGCCTACCCCACCAGCTTTTTACCCCTCCCCTTTTTCCCCTCCCCGTAAACGGGGAGGGGAGGTTTTGCGTCAGCAAAGCCGGGGTGGGGTGACGCGGATCTTGATGGTAAGTGAGACAATTCACTCATCACGTATTGGCAAGACTTTCACGTTAAGTTGACACGTATGAGCAATGCCATACCCCGAAGCGAAATCTATGATGTTTTAGTGTTTTTCATTTACACAATTTGTTATCAAAACAAATGCGATCGCCAAAAACAATCAAGCCTAGCTACACAGCAGCTGATTGTCAAACATAGCCATTTTTGAGCAAGCAATATACTTTTTTATCTGCGGAAAACACTAAAATGAGTGCGTGATTTACCTAAATAAGTAGATGAAATAGTATTTTACCTGCGGAAAACACTAAAATGAGTGCGCGATTTACCGAAACGAGTAAGCGATAAGGCTTTTTAAGTAGGTGGAATGGTATTTTATTTGCGGAAAACACAATAATGAGAACTCGTTAAGCCTTAACGAGAAGGTGAAATGACTTTTTGCTTACTGAAAATAGGAAAATGAGTACTTGATTTTGATAAATGAGAAAGCGATCGCCTTTTTTGTTTACTAAAAATTTAAAAATGAGTCCTAAATATGTGTAAATGAGAAAGCTGGCACATTTTGCGCAAAAAAATTGACTTTAGCCTTTTCCCCGCAAGAAAATCAAGTTCCTTGCTAATAGCCAAAGTCATCTAAATATTGATGTGCGGCAAAAACTAGTCAACAGTCAACAGTCAATAGTCAATAGTCAACAGTCAACAGTCAACAGCTATAAACTAGGATTATCCGTCAGTACTTGATTGCACAACAGAGCATTAAAGTACTGACTGAGTAACCATTCAATATTGTTTGCGAAAATCCTAGTAGGTTATCGCAGAGATAGCGATCGCGCTTTTACTTAAATAAAGCCAATTCGGTTAATTGGCCAAAAGCGAAATGTCGCTCTACCAATGATATATTTTTGCGGTAAAAAACCCCAGTAGCGAGAGTCATTACTATCATTGCGATTATCTCCCATGACAAAAAACTCGCCTTCGGGAACTGTGTGGGGTGAATAAGGACTATTTGCTGGTTCCGCAATGTAATCTTCTGCCAAAGCTTTACCATCTAAGTAAACCTTACCACGGGCAACGCTGACTGTTTCTCCTGGTTGACCAATGACACGCTTGATAAAAGCTTGATCTTGAGGATATCCGCGCCGTTGTAGTTCTTCTGGTGGCTGAAAAACAACAATATCTCCAGTTTGGGGAGGGTGAAAACGGTAAGAGATTTTTTCTACCACCAAGCGATCGCCTGTATGTAATGTGGGTAACATAGAATCAGAAGGGATATAGCGCGGTTCGGCAATAAACGTGCGAATCGCAAATGCTAACACCAACGCGATCGCCATCAAAATCAAATTTTCTTGCCAACTACGCCATATTTTTGACGCCGCCGCAGTATCTTTCACATCACTTTCGTGAGTAGTCATAGAATTTTTCAGCCAGTTAAAAAAGTGGAACAAATACCTTGATTATTTTGATGCTCAAGGTATACTTGTAATCAAGCTGGGTTTTAAGCAATAACCCCGACAATTATTAATATATAGGGCTATCGCATCTACCAATTATAGGCAAAAGCGCTGATATTAACCTATAGCCTGTATATCTCGATACAAGGCAATTATTAGGTATAGTAAAAAGGTAATTAAAATACTGTTACCTAACTGTTGCAATTATAAGGCAAGGTTTTATAACATTCTGCGTTTAATTGTCTGATTCAGAAAAGTAAACTAGTTGCCGACTGGTGGCGCGATACAGCCAGTCGGTTTTTTCTTTGGTCAATGGTCAATGGTCAATGGTCAATGGTCAATGGTCAATGGTCAATGGTCAATGGTCAATGGTCATTTGTTATTTATTATTTATTATTTTTTTTGCTTGCGGCATTTTTATCAATAAAATAAAAATATGACTTTTCAATATAGTGATGCAATTGTCACGATAGCAACTGTTAACTTGGATGCTGTAGTGAGCTTCTATACAAAGCTTTTAGGGCAAAATCCTATATCTGTGATACCTAAAGTGTATGCTGAGTTTCAGTTATCTGGATTGCGGCTAGGTATTTTTAAACCCAAAAGCACAAATGAGGCAGAATTTGAAAGTGCAACCAAAAGTAAGATAAGTTTGTGTTTAGAGGTGAGTAACTTAGAAACAGCGATCGCTCATCTCACATCTTTAGGTTATGCTCCACCGGGAAAAATTGCGATCGCATCCCACGGTAGAGAAATCTATGCTTACGATCCTGATGGCAATCGTTTAATTTTACATCAAGCCACTAAACAAAGTTATTCCGAACAAACGACTAATGACTAATGACTATTGACCATTGACCATTGACCATTGACTATTGACCAAGGACAAATAACATAATGTCACTAACACAAAACTATAAATTAAACGTTATCCAATGGTATCCCGGCCACATTGCCAAAGCGGAAAAGAATCTCAAAGAACAGCTAAAGCGGGTAGATGTGGTGCTAGAAGTCAGAGATGCGCGGATTCCCTTAGCGACACACCATCCGCAAATTGATGAATGGGTGGGGAGTAAAACGCGATTGTTAATATTGAATCGCCTAGATATGATTTCACCCCAAGTGCGATCGCTATGGGTAGACTACTTTAAACGCCAGGGAGAAGTAGTCTATTCTACCAATGCTCAACATGGTCAAGGTGTGTCGGCTGTGTTAAAAGCAGCACAAGCAGCTGGTGTAGAATTAAATCAAAGAAGACGCGATCGCGGAATGTTACCCCGTCCAGTACGTGCGGTAGTCATTGGTTTTCCCAATGTAGGGAAATCAGCCTTAATTAACCGCCTATTAGGAAAACGGGTAGTAGAAAGCGCAGCGCGTCCGGGTGTAACTCGTCAATTACGCTGGGTACGTATTTCCGATCAATTAGAATTATTAGATGCGCCTGGTGTCATTCCCCTAAAATTAGAAGACCAAGAAGCCGCATTAAAATTAGCCATTTGTGATGATATTGGCGAAGCATCTTATGATAATCAACTCGTAGCCGCAGAACTCGTTAACGTGTTGAATTACCTGCAAGATGTCGCTACAGAATTATTACCAAAAAAACCCTTAGAATCTCGCTATGAACTTGATTCTTCACCCCATATAGGCGATGTATATTTGCACCTTTTAGCCGAACATCGTTACAAAGGAGATGTAGAAAGAGCCGCCAGACAATTATTAACAGATTATCGTAAAGGTTTACTCGGCGAAATCCCCTTAGAAATTCCGCCAAACTAATTCGCAATACTGCGACTTAACTCAGTAAAAATTAGTAATTTCTAGTACCTTTCTAGTAATTAACCTATCTACTCATCCCTTACGGTTGCTGATATATTTTGCTGTCTATTTTTCGCAAACATTGAGACTTATACCAACTTTCTATGAAATTTCACCTAATTCTTCTCAAAGACATAAAACCGAAAAACCTCTGCGTACCTTTGCGTTAACCTTAGCGTACCTTTGCGTTAAAAAAAGCAAATCTTTGTACACCTCACAAATAAAAAAAGTCCCCAACATAAAGCTGAGGACTCAACTTAAAATTAAGGTGCATCTACCATCTCTATATCCATCACAATTTTGTAGAATCGGGAAGAATTAGATTTATTACAGAAACTTTATAAAAATCTCTTATTAATCAAGACTTAAATACTGAAACTATCGCCCCTAGTGGTTAGCTTATTTCCCTGTTCCCTGTTCCCATTCATTTTTTGTAAATTAATATAACTCAAAATCAGCAATTACTCATTCTCCATAGTTTGCAACACCTTGAGATATAAATTTTCTACTCTCTGAATCTGTAACTCACCAAACGAAGCATAATTAAGCAAACCAGGAGAACCATTCACCTCAATTAAAGTATAATCTTCCATTGGCTGAGTAATATCACTAGTAATAATATCTACACCCGCTAAACGTAAACTCATATCCTTAGTAATATTAATAGCCAATTCTTGAAAATCTGGATGAATTTTTTCAGTTAAATCAACTGCTTCACCGCCACTTGATAAATTTGCATTATCTAAAAGATAAACAATATTATTTTTTGGCATTACAGTATCAAAACCGAGCTTTTGTCTAGTTAACTTTTTTTGGATTCTAAAATCTTCTAAATCAATCAATCTTCTCCCACTTTGATTTAATTCAAACTGTTTTTTTTGCAAAAGTTCACTAATAGTAGCTTGTCCATCACCAATTATAAATAAAGGTATTCTTTGATAGGTAATAAATACTTCATCATCTAGCACTACAACTCTGTAATCATTACCCCCATGAAATCTTTCAACAATCAAACCTGATGTAACTTGAAAAATTTTCTTAGCTACTTGATAATATTCGCGTTTATTATAAACCTTAGTTACCAAAGTACCTTGACTCAAATTAAGCGGCTTGACAATTACAGGAAATCCTAAATATTTAGCATATTCAAAGCCTTCATCAATATTTCTTAAAGTATTAATTCTTTGACACAATTCCTTATTAAAAAATGTTTTACCTTCAGGAACTCTATACCCCAAATGCCTGAGAAAGAAGCTAGAACAACCTTTATCTTTAGCAATTTCAGCCGCACCAAAACCATTAATGTTGAATTGTGTTGACCGAAAGACAGTAGTTTTGCCGTTTTTAAAAGTAATGTGACCAGCAAATTTACATTCAGGATCGATTAATAATACCGCTCCTATCTGTTCAACAACTTTTTGCAGTATTGAGACAACAAATGGTGGTTTCATTTTTATAAATTATTAAATTGAAACTGCAGGTAATCTACAAATTTAGATAACCTTTGCTCATGACAAATAATTCCAGAGAGGTCATCCTCGCTAAACGTACTCTGATACGTTGAGGTTTATTTGTAGTTTTATTAATAAGGCATGAAAAACGGACACATATATCTTCAAGTGTTATGTACTAAATTGTCAATCCTGGTCTTAGTCTCAAATTTATTCAGTAATTGACTCAAAATCTTGATTGATTCCTGCTTAATTAAGCATGAATGATACCTCTGACTACTAGGGGGTCACACCCATTGTAGTAGTTATCTGACAATGATTACCCCTAAAAATGCCAAGTCAAGCACAGACATTTTTTTGACAATCTGATGAGGGGTCTTACCCTTTATTTGCTACCAGTAGTTTAGCAAGTAGTAAACATGAAACTATTCAGTTTTTCCCAAACATTTAACACTAAGTGTTGACAACCTAAAAATAATGTATTAATAAGGTTGCATCAAGATTTAAAAGGCGTTAGTGAAACATCCCCACCAAGAGAATTACTAACGCCCTTGGCTTTAACTCGTAGGGATATCTAGACGATGCTACAAAATACCGATTACGATGCTTCCGCAGCAGACAATCAAGCAAAAGCTTACAGAAACCGCTTAAATGCTTGGGCAATCACTCGTATTAGTCCTGATGCAAAACCAGTGATTGTGGCTAGATTCCGCACTCGTTCTGATGCAGACGGGTATCTGCGGCACTTACGCCAGGTAATGTCAAATACTACCTTCGAGATTATTGTTGATTATCAACGCGATGAAGCAGTTGCTAGCAGCTAAAAATATCAGATTTTAGCGATTATGTTTTACCTTAAGTAAGGATTTATCTGACTGAATGTTATTTTTAATATTTTGGATTTTGGCTCAAATAATTATTGCAACTAAAATCTAAAATCATTGAACTCGGTAAGAAACATCCTCAAGGATTTTTCACTAGCATTTGGCAATGAAAAAGGCGAACTTAATGTTCGCCTCTTCTCCAATAATGTTATGGTGTTGCTTAATTCATTGGAAATCCTAAATTTTTGCTTCTTCTTTCACCAACTTATCCCAACCTAAATCTTTTAAGCTGTTATTGCGACGGAGGGGACGAGTTACTAATTCGAGAATGTCACGGGCATTGCCAAAGCCATGAATTTGGGCAAAAGTGAACTCTACAGACCATTTAGTGTTAATTCCCCTAGCTTCCAGTGGGTTAGCATGAGCCATCCCAGTAATGACTAAATCTGGCTTCAAATCATAAATTCGTTGAACTTGATTGTAATTATCTGGCTTTTCAACAATCTTAGGCAGAGGTGCGCCCATTTCATGACAGGTTTGTTCTAATAGGGCTAACTCAGCAGCTTGATAGCGCTTATCCATGTAAGGAATGCCGATTTCGGGAACTGTCATCCCACAGCGCACCAAGAAGCGTGCTAAAGAAATTTCTAATAAGTTATCACCCATGAAGAATACCGATTTGCCGCGAATTAGTTTGACGTATTCTTCTAAACCAGCCCAGATTTGCGCTTCTCGTTCATCTAAGCCTTTAGGGGTAATACCAAACACAGAGCAAATTTTTTCTACCCAAGCGCGAGTACCATCAGGGCCGATAGGGAAGGGTGCGCCAATTAGTTTACATTTACGACGGCGCATTAAAGTTGTCGCAGTTCGGCTAAGGAAGGGGTTAACTCCAGAAACGTAATAGCCTTCTTCTAGAACTGGTAATTCAGTGAAGCGTTTTGCGGGTAACCAGCCAGAAACTTTAATACCTTGTTTTTTTAATTCTAGGGTTAACTGAGTTACCACGGGATCGGGAAGGGAACCGAACAGTACCAAGGGTGGATGATTGACATACTCAGCTTCTTCTTGAACTACTTCTTCTTTCTTTTTACCAAAGTTAAGCAGTTTAGAAATAGCGTTGCGTTCGTTTTTGTCTGTTTCGGCTACAGGGGCTTTATCGGGACAGCGATTAGCCATTGCAGCTAAGACAGTATCTTCGCCTTGGGTAAAGGCATAATCTAGCCCATTGGCACGCGCTACAACAATGGGAATACCAATTTCACCTTCTAACTTGGGTGCTAAACCTTCCAAGTCCATTTTGATAATTTCTGTGGTGCAAGTGCCAATCCAGACAATTACACTAGGATTGCGATCGCGTTTTATTTGCAAGCACAATCGCTTTAATTCTTCATAATCGTTCAGCTGTGCCGAAATGTCTCCCTCTTCCAACTCTGCCATTGCATAACGGGGTTCGGCAAAAATCATTACCCCCATCGCGTTTTGTAGGAAGTACCCACAAGTTTTAGTTCCAATCACCAAAAAGAAACTATCTTCAATTTTTTGGTATAACCATGCTACGCAGCTAATTGGGCAGAAAGTGTGGTAATTTCCAGTTTCACACTCAAAGTTTAAAGCTTCTGGTTGTTGAGCGATAGTCATTTTGGTTGTTTCTCCCCTTGAATTTTAAAGCGAACAAGGCAGGTGAACATAGGGTAGGTATGTGGGGAAAGAATTATTCTTCCCCCAAATTCCAGTGATATGGCACATAGCACCAGCCAGCAATCCCTAAATTCAACAGGAACGCTAATAATTTAAGCGTTGGGGAAGAGACGGGCAATTTCGGAGTCATCAAAAACGCCAGCTGGCAGTTCTTCCCCTAAAAATTCGTTGTTATCATCACCCTTATTTAGTGATGTTTCATCACCCCAGACATCAGATAAAACATCGCTAAAAGCGTTATCTTCTGTTGAGTTCAACTCTTCGAGTACTTCGGCATCTAACTTGATTTCTGATGCAACGGTTGTATCGAAAGAAATTTCCCCAAAATCTTCTAAATCTGCACTAGATGTATTTTGGAACTCATTTTTTGGGTTTTGTCCGTTCAGTGCATTTTTGGTTGAAGTTGAATCAACAATGGTAAATTCTTGTGCGATCGCTGCATCAGCAAAGCTATTAAAATGAGCATTCATTGATGTTTCTTCTGGGAGATTTTCATCAATGATGGACACTACATCATTATGGTAATTCTCTGGCTCTGCTTTAGGAATAAAGCTGTTACCAAGAGCCATGTCTGGGTCAAAATGTAAATCCAGTACTTCAATTAGGGTATCAGCGTCAGGATTCAGTTTAGAAAAAGGTAGCATTAACTGCGCTAATTTTGGCTCTAGCACGTTAACAACTCCCAGGATGAGGTAAGAAGGCGGTCGTTTCCCTCCATCAGGGGTATATACTGATTCCACCTGCATGTGGAGAGCAATCCAGTCACGATTTGTCTGGAAAAAAAGTAACCATTTTTGCTTTAACGATTCTGTAAAGCTATGAAAGAAAGTCATGAGATTTTCCCCATCCTGAGATTTTGATGATTTATACAATCATCAAGTCTAATTCCTCTTCCGGATTACGTACCTGGGGTTTACTCGGATTTAAATAAAAATCGGATAACAAAGAGAACAATTCTCTATCTTGAGCATCGTTAGGCACAACGCCCTCTGGTCGCGCCAAAATTTGGTCGGCAATATTGAGATAATAATCGCAAACGTAGTTTAAGGATGGGTCAGATTCTGCCATTTCAAATAAAGTCTTACCCTTAACTCGCGACACCCGAATATCTTCAATTAAAGGCAGAACTTCCAAAACTGGCATTGGCACTGCTTCTACATATTTCTCAATCAAATCGCGCTTGGAGGTGCGATTACCAATTAAACCTGCTAGGCGTAATGGGTGAGTTCTGGCTTTTTCTCTGACTGATGCAGCAATGCGATTGGCAGCAAATAAAGCATCAAAGCCGTTATCTGTGACAATCATGCAGTAATCAGCATAGTTGAGTGGTGCTGCAAAACCACCGCAAACAACGTCACCTAATACATCAAACAGAATTACATCGTACTCATCAAAGGCGTTGAGTTCTTTCAGTAATTTCACGGTCTCGCCAACTACGTAACCACCACATCCTGCACCAGCCGGCGGCCCGCCTGCCTCAACGCAATCAACGCCACCATATCCTTTGTATATTACGTCTTCTGGCCAAACGTCTTCGTAGTGGTAATCCTTTTCTTGTAGGGTATCAATAATTGTAGGAATTAAAAAGCCTGTGAGGGTAAAGGTACTGTCATGTTTAGGATCGCAGCCAATTTGCAACACTTTCTTGCCGCGTTTTGCTAGGGCGACTGAGATGTTACAGCTTGTTGTGGATTTGCCGATTCCACCTTTTCCATAAACTGCTAGTTTCACTGCTTTTGCCTCTTATAGTTTATTGTCAAACTTTTAGCTGAAACATTTACCTTCACCTAGCCGGAGATGGCGATGCGTGAGGTCTTGTGTTTGTCATTATTGTCCAAATTCAACGGAAAATAAAGGGTCTGTAAATATGCAAAATGGCGATAATGGAATTATAAGAGTTTAAAGATACATATTTATCTTTAAAAAACATTAAAAAATTCCCAAAAGTCTTAAAAACATCAAATTATTTTTTTTGTAAATTTTTAAAATAAAAAGAGTTACAATAGACAAAAATATTAAATTCATTTTTGTCAATACTTTAAATAAGTTTGGATGATGCTCATCGGACTATCTCAAAGTCAATATCAAGAGATCCCAGTTTCAGTTGTGCTGGTAGACATACAAGTCAGAAAGATTATCTATTGGCGCTAAGAAGCATCTGAAGATGCAATTAATATTAAAGCGAGCTTATTTAGGTATTTATGATGACTAGGGCTATAAAATACGATATTTTTCCCAGATTACATTTATTTTGATAGTTCTCAATTCTGCTTTGAGAGCGCTTAAGCCTAGATATATATATAGTAGGTGAGATTTTCGCCAGCAACCTCGGCAAGAGAAGAAACCTGAAAATAGAGATAAAACACCCACCTATTTAGGCTGAAATACTTACAGCATAAGCAGACGGGCTTGATTTATTGAGAAAAATCTTTCAAGTTATGCGATCGCGATCGCGGAATTTTTGGTTAAAGTGCTTTTTATATGCAACAAATTATTAAATTTTGAGTGAGTGGGCATTGGGCATTGGGCATCCTTTCGACTTCGCTCAAGGCGAGTGGGCATTGGGCAGAGACGCGATGAATCGCGTCTGTACAATTGTCTCCCTTGTCCCCTAGCCCCTACGCGAAGTCTTCGAGTTGTGCAATTTCTTTGAGTGGTTGCCAGCCTGCTTGCCATTGGGAGTTATCTTGTAATAATTTGGCGTTGAGCCAGAAGCGAACTTTTGGATCGCAAGCTGCAACCATTTCGGCGTAAACCCAATTACCTTGATTTTTGCGATTGACGACTTGGAAATGTCGCCAACCATCTACTTTTTGCTGGGCTGTCCATTTAGAACCCAGGAGGTAAGGAAATTTCTGTTTTTTAGGCATTTTTTATGAGTCAATAGTCAATGGTCAATGGTCATTTGTTATTTATGTAACAAAATAAGTCCGTAGTCAGGACTTTAATCCTCGATTTTGAGGCACTAAAGTGCTTACTACGAACTTAACAAAAGTTTATAGAAAAATGACTAGGCGATCGCAGCGACTTTATCAGAAAAATGGGTTTAAAACCCCGTCGTTCTACGACGGCTTGGCAGTATGCTAAATTGTAGATGGTCACTGACCCGCCCGGATTTAAGATACTCCAAAACAAACAGCAAGGTTGAAAGTCCTGTCAGAGTTGCGATCAGAAATAGGGGAAGCAAAAAGGCAACGGCGTTGTCCGACCTTGGAGGCAAACAAGTATTTTGCTTGCATACAAAATGGAAAACAGTCGCCATAGGGCATTGGGAGACTCTAAACGGACGTAGAGCGAAGGTAAGACTACTTCGGTAGCGCATTGCTGTGAAGCGTCAAGGAATCCTCGCTCCTTCAGGACGAGGAGGTATGTCAACTAATAAGCCTTGAAACATCCGCAAACCATCTTCACCACCTAAAATTGGGTCAGATGCTCTCTCAGGATGGGGCATCATGCCTAAAACGTTGCCTTGGCGGTTGCAAATCCCCGCGATGCTATTTAAGGAACCGTTGGGATTTTCACCTGCGTAACGGAATACTACTTGCCCGTTATCTTCTAATTCTGCCAGGGTGGCTTTATCTGCATAATATCGACCTTCGCCGTGAGCAACTGGTATGGTAATCATTTCACCAGGTGCGTAGCCTTGCGTCCAAGGTAAATCGGTACGCTCAACTTTTAACGGCAAGCGATCGCAAATAAAATGTAAATCCTGATTTCTCGTCAGAATTCCTGGTAACAAGCCTGCTTCTGTTAAGACTTGAAAACCATTGCAAATCCCCAAAACAAACTTACCCTTTTGAGCATGTTCTACAACTTGCTGCATAACTGGCGAAAAACGGGCGATCGCACCACAACGTAAATAATCCCCGTAACTAAAACCACCAGGGATAACAATTACATCTAAATCAGCAATATCAGTCTCTTGATGCCATACCATGCGAGTTGGTTGCCCAAGTACATCTCTAGTTACATAGGCAACATCGCGATCGCAATTAGAACCGGGAAAAACGATTACACCAAATTTTGTCATTTGTCAATGGTCAATGGTCATTAGTCATTAGTCATTGGTCATTTGTTAGAGACGCGATTAATCGCGTCTGTACAATTTTCATTCATCCCTCTAGCCCCTAGCCCCTAGCCCCTAGCCCCTAGCCCCTAGCCCCTAGCCCCTAAAACACGCCTGTCTGTGTTTCGACTTCAATTAGTTCAAAACGATAATTTTCGATTACTGGATTGGCTAGCATTTGGTCGCAGATGCGATCCAAGTCTTGACGGGCTTTGGCTTCTTGGGTTGAGGTAATGGTCAATTCAATGTACTTTCCAATCCTCACCTGTTCTACGTTGTCGTATCCTAGTTGCTTTAGACCAGATTGCACAGCCACACCGGCTGGGTCTAAAACAGAAGGACGGAGTGTCACGAAAATTTTGGCTAAATACTTCCTTTGCATGGGCGATCGCTAAATGCTGCGATCGCTATACTATAACTTTCTGTTCCAACTGAGTAAAAATAAGATTATGAAGCGATTATAGTTAATTCATTCAGCGAGCCTGTATGAGAGCTTCAACCAAGCGCTAAATTAAAAAAATTATTTATGAGAGCTATACGCACCCGCAGTCAGGAGAGAATTCTAAATCTTTTGAAAACCATCAAACAAGGAATTTCCGCACAAGATATATACGTGGAATTACGTAATCTTAATCAAAGTATGGGATTAGCAACAGTTTACCGCTCCTTAGAAGCTTTAAAACTAGAAGGAATGGTACAAGTACGGACTTTAGCCAATGGTGAAGCCTTATATAGTCTAGCGCAGCAAGATAAACATCACCTCACCTGCTTGCAATGTGGTATCTCAATTCCGATTAATCAATGTCCAGTACATGACTTAGAAGATAAGTTAGAAGCCAATCATAAGTTTAAAATTTTTTATCATACTCTGGAGTTTTTCGGATTGTGTAACCAGTGTCAAAGCGAGCAAGCGTCGCAGATTGGTCATTAGAGACGCGATGAATCGCGTCTGTACAATTGTTATTTGTATTCCTGTTTTATAAATGGAAATGGGACAGGAGAAATTAGAAAAATAACAAGCCTAGTAATAACTTGATTGTATTAATTTATATGCTGACGACGATAAATTTCGCTGTCAGCTTTTTTGATGGTGAAAGCAATAACATGGGATTTTTTTTATACTATTGTTCATCTGGAATTAGAGCGATCGCCTCAGAATAAATATGCATAAAATTAAAATTCTTGCTTGTGGTTTACTTTATCTATCTTTTGGTAGTTTAAGTTATGCCTCTGAGGTGGTATATTCTGTTTCTTCAAGAGAAATTACTACAGAAGAAATTCCGCAAACGCGATCTCCTGTTAGTAATAAAGCAAAAGATTTGCAGCCTGAATTACTACTTTCTATTCCAGAAAAAACATTAGAGGAACTTCTACAAAAGCGGGCACTTGATGGCGATTTTAGCGAAATATTACCAACAAAAGTGAGACTTTCCCCATTACAAGCACCGCCAACTCAATTGCATAACTTGGAAACTGGTAACCAATTGCGACAGGGTGATGTTCAGATAGAAGGCGGTTTTTTACAAGTTCTACCAACAGATGATTCTATTTCAGGTACAGGTTTACAAACCTATCAGCTAAATATTGATTGGGGAATTACTGATAACTTACAACTAGGTTTTACAGGCGATATTTTTGATGATTATCTGAAATGTCCAGTTAGAAGTGAATGCCCTTACTTTACTACTGTCAGTTATGGCACTAAGGTAAAATATCAAATTGTGAGAAATAATCGCTGGGCTGTAGGTGTTGCAGGTACAGTTCAGTTATTACATATATCGTCAAATACTGGAGTTTTTAATAATAGTCCCAAACAAGCATTTTTTGTTGCCAGACCAGTTGGTGCTTTGCAGTTACCAATCACTTATAAAGCTTCACCTAATTTGCAATTACACCTCACACCTGGAGTCGTTTTCTTTCCAGATAAAGTTGCGGGAGGAGATTTTTTTGGGACATTTTTTAATATTGGTACGGGGTTTAGTTGGCAAACATCCCAACGAGTAAATTTATTTGCAAATATTCAAACTCCTTTGGGGCCTGGTGGTAATACTTTTATTGCTAAAAATCGTTCAATTACTAGCAAATTACTCTGGACTGTCGGGATAGATTACGCTCTCAATCCCAGAATGGGAGCAGAGGTTTATGCTACTAACAGTTATGGCGCAACACCGACTACAGGCTTGTTAAGCTTTATTCCTGATGGCGAAGATTTATTATTAGGAGTTCGCTTCAAACACGCCATTGATTTTGGACAAGGGTATGCAGCTAATTTTACTAATAGTCCCCCAATATCGCTCTCTTATCGCAACCGCTCTTTACTATTTGATGGGTTGACACTTTCCAGCGCTAACACCCTACCAAGCGGACATTTCCAATTTAGAGGAGGGTTGGGTACAGGTGGTAGTTCTAGTTTTGCTCTAGCTTTTGGTTTAACCGATGATTCACAACTAGAACTGACTGTAGATCAATTTGCGTCAAGCGATCGCTTTTCTGAACAAGATATATCCGGGCCGGGAGTGAAAATTGGCGGTGCAATGAAACTCAAGTTTTTAGATCAAATCCGGGGCGATGGGCTTACCCTCAGTCTGAAACTGGCTGGAATTAGTGAGACAGAGTTGCAAGGAGGTGGTATCAACGGAACTTTGTACGTAGAGTTACCGATAGCTTATCAAATTAATTCCCAAACAGCTTTATCGATTAATCCTAAAGCAGCACTTTTTGGAGACACGGAGCGTATAGGCTTAGGTATAGGAGTTAACCAAGCAATTGGGGATAATTTGCAATTGATTGGCGAATATACCCCCGTTTTAGATGGCAAAAGAAGTACTTGGAGTACAGGCTTGCGCTTTTTACCTAGTTCTGGCTTTGGCTTAGATTTATTTGCAGGTAATGCAATCGGGCAAAGTGGCTTAGGTACCTTAACGGCAGAACCTGACGGTACTAATTTTGGTTTCAGTATTAATTGGGGGATTTAATAATTGGGCATGGGGCATTGGGCATGGGGCATTGGGCAGAGGCAGAGACGCGATTAATCGCGTCTCTACAATTGTTTCCAACTAACCGCGATGATTATTTACCCCTGGTATCTCCTGTCCATCTGCAACAATAGATTTGATGCCTTCTAAAGTGGCAGGAATAGTGCGGGGATCGATAAACATAACTTTGCTGCTATCGCTTTTACCGATTGTTGTCCCCATATCTAAATAACCTAAGGCAAATAGAACTTCCAGGGCTTTTTGGGCTTCGGGGTTGGTTTTGATTTTTTGGGCAATAATGTCTGCGGATTCAGCGATCGCTTGGGCTTTGAGAACTTGCTGCTGACGTTCGGCTTGTGCTTTCAAAACAATTGCTTTTTGTTCAGCTTCAGCTTGCAAAATCACCGATTTTTGACGGGCTTCTGCGTCGAGAACTTGGGCTTCGGCTTTACCTCTGGCACTATTTACTGCTGATTCGCGATCGCCTTCTGAGGTTAAAATAGATGCTCGTTTTTTCCGTTCTGCTGACATCTGTAATTCCATCGATTCCTGCACTGCTTTTGATGGAATCAAATCTCGCAGTTCTACCCGCGTTACTTTCACACCCCAAGGATCGGTAGCAATATCCAAATCCCGCAAGAGAAGTTCATTAATTTGCGCACGAGCAGTAAAGGTTTCATCTAACTCTAATTGTCCCATTTCCGAACGAATTTGAGTTAGTACTAAATTCACCATTGCTGATTGGAGATTTTCTACTTTGTAATAAGCTTTCTCCATATCCATGATCCGCCAGTAAACTACAGCATCTACAGTGATAGAAACGTTATCACGGGTAATACATTGTTGTGGCGGAATATCTAAAACTTTTTCCCGAATCGTTTGTTTATAGACAATTTTATCTAGAAAAGGGGTTACTATATTCAGCCCTGGTTCTAGCTTTTTGTTATAGCTACCCAATCGTTCCACCAAAGCCTCATCGCCTTGATTAATTACCCTCACAGACCCTGCTAAAGCAGAACCACCAAGCGCTAAAAATACTAGCAAAAAGAACTGTTCCATTGTAATTCTCCTAAATTTTTATTATTGAAAATAATTAATTCAGAGATAAAAAGGGCGAAGCAAGAAGACCAAGTAAAATAACTATGGACTATTGACCATTGACCATTGACTAAGAATGCAACAAATTTTCCGGCATCACAATTAAGGTTGTGCCTTCTCTACGAACGATATAAACTCTTTGATGGGATGAGATGCTGAGTTTGTCATCATCACATCTTGCTTGCCAAGAATTTCCTTCGTATAATACTCGCCCTGTTTTTCCTGCCGGAATTTCTGTTAAAGTTTCAGCTGTAATTGCATTTTGAATTTTTGTGTTGCGTCGTCGCGGTTGCACAAATCGGCGGGAACCGAAAACTAGTAATGTAGACAAAAACAGCCAAGCTATAACTTGCAGCCACACACTACTTAAAACAAACCGAGATAGTAGCGCCACGATAAAGGCGCTAATTCCCATCATGAAAGCGACAAAAGCAGACGGTAAAAACAGTTCCATTAAACATAAAACTGCTCCCGCCAGGAGCCAGATTACGGTATAACTTGGCATAGCGCCATCCTAGACACTACATTTATGTAAATCTCTTTCTCCTAACTAGATCCACCCTCTGGCTTAGTGTTTACGGAAAGCTAAATATGGTATTTTAACCATCAATTTTGATGAATTTCAGTAACAAGTTGTAGCCAAGGGTACACAAAAACAGTCTATTCTAGCCTTCGAGTATTTGCCAGGTATATTTAATCGAAATTAATGTGATGAAATTAATGAGTTTATGATTACTACCGAACGGATCGTTTATTGCATCAATCCAGACTGTACAAACCCGGTTAATCCTTTGAATAATCGTGTTTGTGCCAATTGCCAAACGGCCTTAGTGCATCGCTATCTGTGGGCTACTGGTGCATCAGCCGCAAAAATTGCCCCTGGTACAACTGTAGCAAATCGATATGAGGTAATTACTCATCAAATTTGGTTAGATACACAACCAGGGCTACTACCAGAGATTCCCACAGAATTACCACAGGCTGTGATTCCTTATCTTCGATTATATTATGAGCGATCGCACTTGCCCCAAGCTTACGGTTATGTACGCGCGGCTGAGGGTAGCGGTGATGAGATTCTCTTGCTAGAAAATGTTCCCATAGCTGAGAATGGTAAACTTTACCCAGCGATCGCAAATGTTTGGGAACAATCCACGGCGGTTAGACAAGTTTACTGGTTATGGCAAATTCTCCAACTTTGGCAACCTTTATTAGAACAAGGTGTAGCCAGCAGTTTACTCATGTCTAACAACCTGCGGGTACAAGGTTGGTGCGTGCGGCTTTTGGAACTGCACCAGACTACACAAAGCTTGAGTTTAAAAGATTTGGGTGAATCTTGGCAGCCTTTACTCAATTCTGCTAAAACTGCGATCGCGTCAGGTTTACAAAATATCATCAAGCAGATGTTTACCCCAGAAGTTGAGTTTGAAACAATTGCCAATCAACTCAACACCTTGTTACTCTCATCTGCAGCAGATTTACCATTAAATTTGGAACTAGCAGGCGCAACCGATGCGGGAATCGTCATGACGCGCAATGAAGATGCTTGCTTCCCAGCGAATTCTGACGATCTCAAAGATCCATTAATCCCCCATTTATCAATTGTTTGTGATGGTATTGGCGGACATCAAGGCGGTGAAGTAGCTAGTCAATTAGCAGTACAGTCAATAAAATTGCAGGTTCGTGCCTTATTTTCTGAGTTAACCACACAAACTGAACTCACTACCCCCGATTTGTGGATAGATCAATTAGAAGCTAGCCTGCGGGTAGTGAATAACGTCATTTGTGCCAGTAACGACTCCGAAAATCGCCAAGGTAGAGAACGCATGGCGACAACCTTAGTAATGGCGTTACAAATACCCCAAAGAATCCCCGCCAAATCGACTAAGGGATCGGCGACTACCCATGAACTTTACTTAGCTAGTGTGGGCAATAGCCGTGCTTATTGGATTACACCAAATTACTGTCAACTACTCACAGTAGATGATGATGTTGCCGCGCGAGAAGTGCGTCACGCCCGCAATTTTTATCGTCAAGCCTTAATGCGATCGGATGCAACCGCCCTAACTCAAGCCTTGGGAACCAGAGATGCAGACGCTCTGCGGGTGCAAATCAAGCGGTTTATCTTAGAAGAAGATGGCATATTATTGTTGTGTTCTGATGGCTTAAGTGACCATGACTGGGTTGAACAATCATGGCGAAATTTCGCCTTAAAAGTGCTGAACAAGCAATTAGATATCGAAGATGCTGTACAGCGTTGGATTAAATTTGCCAATCAGAAAAATGGCTATGATAATACATCAATAGTTATGACTCTGTGCAATGTATCGCGCGAATACTACGTTTCTTTAACTTACGCACAGCCTCAAGTAGAAATTATTGAAATAGAAACGCCAGAAGACTACTCTTTAGAGGAAAGTTCGCCCGTACTCATAGATTTGGATATTACCCCAGAACCAGAACTAACCCCAGTTCAACAACCAAGGCGACGTAAATCTTTAGTCATCATTGGGGCATTATTGATAGTTTTGGGTAGTGCCACATTAGGATTATTACTGTGGTGGCAACTTCAGCCCCAATCCTTCCAACAAATGTGTCGCCAACTTCCCCCAGGATTGCAGTCTCTATGTTCTTCAAATAATGAATAGGGCATTGGGCAATTCAATTTTGGATTTTGGATTTGCGATTTTGGATTGGGTTTGAATCTAAAATCTAAAATCTAAAATCTAAAATTCCTTGTCCCCCTTCCCCTCCCGCGTCCCTAATGCAACAACAACGCGGCTTGCGGGGAAAGTGTCATCTTGTTGTAAAATTGAACTTGGCGTGAAACCGCGCTATCAGAGCTAAAACGGGTTTTTCTAGCCCGTGAGGCCGCTCATCCTCAAACAAAGCGCCTCTGAGACACCTCTAAAAGTGGACAAGTGCAGTGAGGAATCAATGATGGTAGGGGTTTTTCTAACCATCAGCCAGCCATATTGGTAAACCCTATCTTAAACAAACTCATTGTAAGAGTTTGTTTAACTATGGGAAGATAAAAAGTTAATTGACAGTCAAAGGATTAGACCTGTTGCTAAAACGCTAGGTAAATCTAGTGTTATGAATCGATTAGCTACAAAGCCTGCACGGGCAGGCTTTGTTCGTATAGCAGTTACGAATGCACTCAACAGCCAGTCTGTGCGGATGAGATGCGCAGCGTGACTGTTAACAGCAGTCTATTTTTCAAAAAAGCAAGTTCAGTGAGGGACGGCTGTGGAGATAGTTGTGGACAAGGAAAAGCTAGGTGTAAACGTTGTTATGAAAGTTGGCGATCGCGTTCGTGTTAAAGAGTCGGTAGTAGTTTACCATCATCCTGAACATCGCGGTCAGGCTTTTGACCTCAAAGGCTCAGAAGGCGAAATTTCAGCTATTGTTACCGAATGGCAAGGTAGACCTGTAAGTGCTAATTTGCCATTGTTAGTTCAGTTTAGTAAAAAGTTTAAAGCCCATCTCCGTGACAATGAATTAGAAATCATCTAATTTCTTTAAGAGCGGCGAAACCAGCGTAGAATATTTAGTTCGCCGCGCATTTTTTCTAGTTCTTGTCGATGACGGATTGCTGTTGTGTAATACCAATCACAATGCTGCCGAAATTCCGAGCGCTCCCTAACTTCATGGTAAAACTGGTGAGTTGTCTGATAAGTGGCAAAAGTTTCGTCAACTTCGCTGGGCGTTGCGGGGACAATATAAGGTAAATTTTTAGACATAATGTCAGGAAGTGCTGAGTCCTGAGAAATTTAAAATTAAAACTCTGTAACTACTGAAATTATAGCGATTGCAAATTGAACTTCTCAAAATACCTATAGTATTTACTCAGGTTACAGCCAACCGCGCAAGCTATAGATAAAAAGACCAACGTATTCTTTTAAAGCCCTGGTAAATTTGTCTAAATTGTCGCTATCAGGTAATAAATTGAGGATAGCGGCTTTGGGGCTACTTCCCAATTCTTGCATTTCGCCACGAGTGACGAGAAAATCGGTAGGTGCAGGAATCGCTGCAATTCCTTGACGCTGGAAAATTTTCAGCGATCGCGGCATGTGCATTGCCGAAGTGATTAATAATACTTGATTAATATTGCGAGATTGTAAAATCTGCTTGACATTTACAGCATTTTGATATGTATTCAGCGAATCAGGTTCTTGAACGATCGCCTCAGCAGGTATACCCAGGGAGGTGAGAATATTGGACATATCTGCTGATTCAGAATCACCGCTACCACGCCAATCGATTCTCCCGCCACTGAGGATGATTAAAGGTGCTTTTTGCTGACGATAGAGTTGAGCAGCATAAATTACGCGATCGCCTTGTTCGCTTAAATCCGCACCAGGACGCGGCCAAAAAGCCGATTTAGTCGCACCACCCAAGACTACAATTGCTTGTGCCTGAGGTATTTGGCTAGTTGCAGTATTTTGCCATTCGAGCGATCGCACCAACCATTGAGAAACCCAAGCATTACTGCAAAATAACAATAAAATTAAAGCCACAGCTATAGCAACAGCTGCGGTGCGTGGTCGTTTCCATAAGGTAATCAAAGCTACCACCAAACTAATCGCAGCCAATCCCAAAGGATAGAAAAATAGCGGTAGTAACTTAGAAAGATATAAAAACATAATAGAGGCTAGAGGCTAGGGGCTAGGATAACAATTGTACAGACGCGATTCATCGCGTCTCTGACCAATCACGCGATTCATCGCGTCTCTGAGCAATCTTACCTTTGCCAAAATCTCAAATTGATACCCCCGCCAGGTGTGCGACGGAACCGCCGAGTAGCTTTCCGTCTGCGCTTAACAGTACCTCTAGTGCTTGTTTGTTCCTCATCCTCCTCTTCAGTTGAATCAATTGGTAGTTGAGTTCGAGATTCTTCTGTACTTTTCCACCAAGCAATCATCCAGCCCCCACCAATGGCACCTAAAGCACCCAAGATAATACTCATGTGTGCTGGATATCCTAACCAGCTAAAGCCGATTAAGAACAACAACCAATATTTCAAGGCTGCATCAATACCTTCGGAAGAGTCTACAGACTGAGTTTGGGCACTATTTTTACCTGCGGCTGTAATCCAACCTAAGGTGAAAGCGCCGATAATTCCTAAAAAGATGCTCAGGGCTAATGAAGACCCTGTCATGGATAATACAATGGTTAAAATTACCCCAAATATCAGCTGCGATAAGAAACTAGACGAAAGATTCAAAAATTCTTTTTTCTGTGCCATGACATCAACAAGCCTATTAGCTAGTGATTAGTGTTAATTGTGCCTCTAGTGGCTGAGTTGTATCCCAAATCTTAACGTAGGGTTTTTCCGCATCCGTGAATTGTTCAAATTGTTTAAGCTGAGAAGCCAATAAATCAACAGTAGCATCAGCAATATCCCCAGTCCGGTTATGCAAACGCTCTTGTACAACTTCTAGAGGCGCTGTACATTGTACGATTTGTAGGGGTATTTGATGGTTATTAGCTTGCTCAATTGCGGCTTGGCGTAAATCTTGTCGGTCATACTTAGCATCCAAAATTACGGAAAAACCTTGATTAGCCAGTATAATTCCTAATTCCAACAGTCGAGCATAAGTTTTTTGGGTCATTTCTGGTGTATAGATTTCATCTCCACCCCGTTCTAATAAGGGAATTCCGGCTAAGTGTTTACGCGCTGCGTCGGAACGAATATGAATTGCACCTAGTTGACGAGCTAAATATCGCGCTGTCGTACTTTTACCAGAACCAGATAAACCAGACATTAAAATTAGTTGTCCTTGTTTGGGTTTAGTGTAATTCCAAGCAAGGGTATAATATTTAGCTGCGGTTTTTGCGGCTTCTTCCTTAACGGCTGCGGGTACACCAGGATCGTCTAATAAAAATGAAGTTACTTTTGCTCTGACGTATGACTGACGGATTAAATATATAGGTAAAATTTGTAACCCTTCCCAATCGCCAGTTTGCTCTACATAAGTATTTAAATAAGCGTTACTCAAGTCTGGACGCTGTTGTGCTTCTAAATCCATCACCGCATAAGCGATATCAAACATGACATCGACAAAGCGAAACGATTCATTAAATTCAATGCAATCGAATAGCATGATTTTGTCATGCCATAGAGCAATATTTCTTAAATGTAAATCTCCATGACATTCGCGGATATAGTTATTTTGGATTCTATTGGCAAATAATTCGCCGCGTTCTGCAAAAAAACGCTCAGTATATGCTTTAGTTTCGTCAAATTGTAGCTGAGTCTGAGGCCCGCCGATATATTTGTCGGTTTGCTCATAATTTTCGTCAAAAGCCTCGCGAACTTTTGGTACTTCCCCAAAACTGCGGATATAATCATTGGTTTCAGTTTTGGCATGATATTGGGCGACAACTTTGCCTAATTCCTCAAAATCTGCTTCATTTAACTTACCTTGGGCAAATAAACTGCTTAATAAAGCTTCTTGAGGAAATTGGCGCATTTTCAGCACATATTCTACAGCTTCCCCAGTTCCGCCAAGATGGTATTGTTCGCCAATTTGAGTTATGGGTAAAACTTCTAAATACAGTTCTCCAGCACCGCGCTGATTTAACCGCAATTCTTCATTACAAAAATGTTGCCGCTTTTCTAAGGTGGAATAGTCTAAAAAGCCAAAATTTACAGGTTTTTTCACTTTATAAACATAATCGCCTGTCAGAAGTACATAAGAACCATGAGTTTGAATCAGTTCAATTGGTTCTACGACTGCATGGGGATAAAACCCAGGCTGCAACATTTGCTGAATCAAGGCGGGAATAGTCGCTTCTGTCATAATTTCTGATTTAGATGGAATAACCGTTGATGAATACAAATAAATGCTGATAATTATCTCAAATCATGAGCATTGATCGGCATGGATAATTTTGACTCTCGATATTGGGGAATACCAAAAAATAAATATACCCCTACAATTGGCAAATGTAGAAATAATACCAATTTAAAGAATGATCGCTACAAATGTAGGTTGGGTTGAGGAACGAAACCCAACAACCCAAAGCCTTGTATCTGTTGGGTTTCACTTCGTTCAACCCAACCTACGGGACATCCAATTTTTTAAATCCCCAATCAATTTGTAGTGCGAGCATCTTGCTCGCTTTAGAACAACAGCGAGCAAGATGCTCGCACTACGGAATATGGGTAATTTATTTTTTGTAAGTCCCTACGCATCTGTCGGATTCTTTTTTTTAATTGGTATAAGATTTTTTGTATTTGTAAATTAGTGACCGTTGATAGCTTAACAAAAAACCAGGGTGTTACCCCTGGCGCGATCGCTAATTATTTCCAACTTGAGTTTTAATTCAGTGGAATTAAGCTTTAGCAGCAAAAAAGCTGATGTGGTAAGTTGTGCCTTTTGCTGGATGAGACTGAACTTCTCTGATTACGGTTTTACCAGTCCATTCAATTTCGGGAATGCTGAGTTCAACTTGTGTTTTGTTGACAGCAGCTTGCTTGAGCAGACGCTCAACTGCTTTAGCATCAAGTACGAGAGAAATTGATTCAGCACCATTGTGTCCGTACAAATTGGCGGGGATTAATCCAGAACGGCGCAAAGCGTTGGGTTTGCTACCTTCTGGGCGCTTTTTCGATTCGAGTGTGATAGCCATACAAAATACAAATTGTTAGTTGTCATTGGTCATTGGTCATTTGTCATTTGTCATTTGTCAATGACTGATGACTCTGGAGATTTCCCAGAAAATAATTCTACCAATCGTGATTGTACACTTAGACTTAGCAGCCTTTGATTTAGCACCCTGAGCGGAGTCGAAAGGTGCTGTTTTAGCTAAACAAAGCCGAAGCCAAACGCCTGATATATCTTTTTCTGTGAAATCGCCTAATAACTAGCGCTAGGCGCTAATTAAGGATACAGGTGTGCCGTCAGGATGTAACAAAGCACGCTTAGGCCCGTGAATTGGGTCTTCAACAATTATGGTTTGATCGCGGCTAGCTCCTAAGGAGACGATCGCGATCGGGACTTCCATCAATTCGGCTAAGAATTTCAGATAGTCCAATGCTTGCTTGGGCAAGTCTTCCAAGGTGCGGCAATGACTAGTGGATACTTGCCAGCCTGGTAAGGTTTTGTAGATGGGACGACAGCGCGCGAATTGACGGGAACTGGTGGGGAAGTGTTCGCAGCGTTCGCCGTCAATTTCATAGGCGACACAAACGTTGATTTCCTCTAGTTCATCGAGGACATCTAGTTTGGTAATGGCGATACAGTCCATACCGTTAATACGGACAGCGTAGCGCCCAATTACAGCATCAAACCAACCGCAGCGACGCTTTCTGCCGGTAGTTGTACCAAATTCGGCACCGCGATCGCACAACAATTCGCCTAATTCACCTTGTAGTTCGGTTGGAAAAGGCCCTTCTCCAACTCGCGTTGTGTAGGCTTTCGACACCCCAATTACCCGGTCAATCATTGTCGGCCCTAATCCCGTACCAACGCAAGCCCCCCCGGCTACTGGATTGGAGGAGGTAACGTAAGGATAAGTACCGTGATCTAAGTCTAGGAGTGTTCCTTGTGCGCCTTCAAACAAAATATTTCGCCGCCGTTGAATCGCATCATAAATTTTGAGCGAACTGTCAACAACGTAAGGACGTAAGCGTTCTGCATACCCCAGATATTCTTGAATTACTTCTTCTGGGTTCAGGGGTGGCAGGTTATAAAGCTTTTCTAATATTGCGTTTTTATAATTAATCGTCCACTCTAACTGATCGCGTAGCTCTTGCGGGTTCATCAAGTCTAAAACCCGAATACCCGTGCGCTCAGATTTGTCAGCATAGGTGGGGCCAATGCCTCTGCCAGTAGTGCCGATTTTATGGCTTCCTCGCCGCTCTTCCGATGCCTGATCGATCAATCGATGATAAGGCATGGTCACGTGGGCTGTCTCAGAAATTAGCAGATTTTTCGTAGAAACATTTAAGCTTTCTAGCTGATCGAGTTCTGCTATCAAAACCTTCGGGTCGATAACTGTACCACAGCCGATAATACATTCGGTATCTGGATACAAAATACCAGAAGGAATCAAATGTAGTTTAAAGGTCTGCTCTTTGACTACAATTGTATGCCCAGCATTGACGCCCCCTTGATAACGGACAACAACATCTGCGGAGCGGCTGAGTAAGTCTGTTATTTTACCTTTTCCTTCATCGCCCCACTGGGCACCTATGACAATGACGTTAGCCAAGCTTTTATATTATAGGTAAAGTTTTCACAAACAATCATTATCAACATGATATGTAATTCATGTCAAGCAGATGCAAGAATTTTTATAAATACCTATTAATAGGTGACTTAGTTGTTGATGGTTGATTGGGAATAGAGATTTTGTTAACTACTTGTACTCGAAATCGGAGTTGAATTATTTTTTTGCCAAAATTAAGCACATGGCAGTAAATTATTGCTTGGTTAGTGTAATTTTTAACTCAAATTGTTGACAACTGTATTTATTGCATATTTTTTAAATTTTTATTGGTAACAATTCAGCGACTCAAATATTGTGTATAGCAATTTTTACAAGCTAAATATAGTTATTGCAAAGTAATCTTTGGTAAAGAGTAATTTTTGTTAAATAAACATCTTTTTGTGCATAAATGTAGCTAAAATGTCATTTTTTAGAGACATAAAGTTGCTATGTAAATTATTCTTAGCTTGGAAAAGGAACTTTTTGAGTAAATTTTGGGTCTCCAAATTACCTTAAATTGTTATAGTTAAGAATTTCTCTGAATATTAACTATATGAGTGTATTTCTTGGTGATACAAGAGATTCTCCTGTATTACTACTGTTGCCTGTAAGGTTGACTTATGGTAATTATTTGGTCTTCTTGAATTTTAACTAATAGGTGATATCTGCCACATAAAGAGCGATCGCATGATGAAATGGTCTGTTATTCAAAAGCTGAGAGCATTATTTATTTTAGTTTTGGCAGTTTTATTTACTAATGCTGTAGTTTCCTATAGCACCACTATGAGTCTGATACAGAATCAGCAATGGGCCATATCATCTCAGGAAGTTATTACACAATTTTCAACTCTCAATTCCAGCTTTCAAAATGCGGAAATTACACAGCGTAAATACCTACTCACTGCAAATCCTGATGATTTAGCTATTTATCTGCAAGCCAGACAAAAAATTGCGAAAAATCTGGAAATTCTCCAGCAGTTAAACCAGCCTGGGAGAAATCAGCAGTTAATTTCCTTACTAACCGAAAAAATCACCCAAAAACTCAACATTCTCCAAAGAGAAATTTCTATTGCTCAAAATCAAGGTGGGAATGCTGTAAAAACTTTAGTTTTATCTGATGAAAAGCAAAATCTGAATTTAGAGATTCAACAGCTAATTGACAAACATATAGCGACCGAAAAAAATCAATTACAACAGCATAGTCAAAAATTACAAGCTACTACCAACAAGTCGATTACGATATTTTTATTAGCAACTTTTATCGATTTAATTATAGTTGCTTTGCTATATGATTTGTTGTGGCGCTACGTCAACAAATTGCAGCATACAGAACTAGATTTACGCCAAAGTAAAAATCGGCTGCGAGCAATTATAGATGCAGAACCGGAATGTATCAAGTTAATTGCTAGAGATGGTAAATTGCTAGAAATTAATGCTTGCGGATTGGCGATGCTGGAGGTGGAAACGGCTGAAAGCTTGATTGGCAAAGCAATTGATAGCGCGATCGCACCTGAATACAGAGAAGCTTTTACTGATTTACATAAACGTGTTTGTCAAGGAGAAAAGGGAACTTTAGAGTATGAAATTGTCGGGTTTAAAGGTACTCGTCGCTGGTTGGAAACTCATGCAGTTCCCCTATTGAATGAAATTGACGGGACATTTTTACATCTGGCGGTGACGCGAGATATTACTCAGCGCCAGCAAGCACAGCAAAAAATTAGCGAACAAGCCGCACTTTTAGATGTGGCTACAGATGCAATTTTAGTGAGAAATATCCACAATCAAATATTATTTTGGAATCAAGGTGCAGAAAGGCTCTACGGTTGGAAACAAGAGGAAGTTCTAGGTCAAAATGTAGTTGATATTTTGTATAGAAATACTTCGCCACAGCTACAAGATGCATTTTTTCAAGTTATCCACAAAGGTGAATGGCGGGGTGAATTACAGCAACTGACAAAAAATGGTGCAGAAGTTATCGTAGAAAGCCGTTGGACATTGATGCGGGATGAGAAAAATCAGCCAAAATCCATCCTTAGTGTTAGTACAGAAATCACAGAGAAAAAACAACTAGAAGCGCAGCTTTTGCGATCGCAACGTTTAGAAAGTATCGGGACTCTCGCTGGAGGAATTGCTCACGACTTGAATAATGTCCTCGCGCCCGTGTTAATGTCAGTTGAGTTATTACAGATGAAATTGCACGACCAACAGAGTCAAAGGGTACTGCAAACTCTGGAAAATAATGTCAAGCGCGGTGCTAATTTGCTCAAGCAAGTTTTATCTTTTGCACGAGGTATTGAAGGTAAGCGCACCATTGTGCAAATTAGGCATTTAATATCAGAAATTGAGCAAATTGTCAATCAAACCTTTCCTAAATCTATTACTTGCAATGTAGAGATATCAGAAAACCTCTGGTATGTATCGGGAAATATCACCCAACTGCATCAGGTTTTCATGAACTTGGTAGTTAATGCTCGCGATGCTATGCCCAAGGGCGGAATATTAAAAATTTTACTAGAAAATGTCGTAATTACAGATAATAGTCACCTTCAAACAGGTTCCTACGTAGTTATTTCTGTCATGGATACAGGCGTAGGGATATCGCCAGAAATCCGAGAGCGAATTTTTGAACCCTTTTTTACTACCAAAGATTTAGGTAAAGGTACAGGCTTAGGACTTTCCACCGCATTAGGTATTATTAAAAATCACGGTGGCTTTGTGCATGTAGATAGTGAAATTGGCAAAGGTACTACATTTAAAGTTTACTTACCTGCGGTAGGCGATGCCTACGGCAACCTCAAAGAGGAACGCACTCCTCAAGTCCAGATAAAAGAATTGGATACAACTGCGGGTAATGGCGAATTAATCTTGCTAGTAGATGATGAAGCCGGAATTCGGGAAATTACCAAATCATCCTTAGAAACATATAATTATCGAGTTTTAACTGCCAGTAACGGTGAAGAAGCTGTAGCAATTTACGCTCAGTACCAGCAGCAAATAGATATAGTATTGCTAGATATGATGATGCCAGCAATGGATGGTGCGATCGCAATCCGCCAACTCAAAGCAATAAATCCCCACATCAAAATCATTGTTATGAGCGGACTATTATCAAATCACAATAAAAGAGAAATAGCTAAGATGGGTGTCAGAGCATTTCTATCCAAACCCTGCACCGTCAACGAATTATTACAAGCCATTAATGCCATTAACATTCCTCATTGAGCATAAAAATACTCATCGCCACCCTCAATAAATTGTAGAGACGCGATTAATCGCGTCTCTAATGCCCAATGTCATAAATTAACAATACCTTTACGAATATTCCTACAGACAAAGATTTTTTTTCGCTATCCTATTGTTAAGATTATTAAAATTTCTCCGGAAAACACCACTATGGCTTTATACGCTGAATTGCATCGGCATTTGGGCGGTTCGGTAGTACCTCGTGTGTTATGGCGATATTTCGAGAGACATGCATCAGAGTTAATTTCCCGATTTGCTGATTATCCAGAATTTGAAGACTTTTATACTAGACCGCGCAACACCCTAGATGAGTATTTAGAATTGCATACCCTAGTAGAAAGCGTACAGACTGTAGAAACATTACCTTACTTTATTTATCGCCTGTTACGGGGTGCTTATATATTTGAGAATTTGGCTTATTTAGAACTGCGCTACACTCCCTATCTCCGCACGCCAGAACATCTAAATCAATCCGCCAGAATTGATAAGATGGCAGAAATTGTTGCGGTTGTAGGGCGTGCTAGTCAGATAGAAGAATATCCCATTGTCACTAGCCAAATTCTTTGTATGCACTCGCGCCTACCCTATGAAGTCAATAAAGCAATTGTTGACTTAGCGGCGCAAAACAAACAGTATGTCTGTGGTGTAGATATTGCTGGCGGTGATAGCTACTATGCCGAGCGCATGGAAGAATGGATTAGCCTGTATGAATATGCTTGTTCTCTAGGGATTAACACTACAGGACATCTTTACGAAACCACAGCCGGTTGTTACACAGAACTTTTACCATATCTCAAACGGATTGGTCACGGAATCCAAATACCTTTACTGCATCCTGAGTTGCTACCATCTGTCGCTCAAAGGGGACAATGTTTAGAAGTTTGTCCCACAACTTACCTCAAAACTGGAACTTTACAAGATATACGTCAACTAAAGTTAGTTTTTGACCGTTGTTTTGAAACTGGGGTAGATATTGCCATCTGTACTGATAACGCCGGGTTGCATAATGTACGTCTGCCATTTGAGTATGAGAATCTTTTGACATACGACATTATTAACTTTAAACAGTTGCAAGCTTGTCAAGATGCGGCGTTTCGTCATGCTTTTGCATGGCCTCATAGCGAACGTCCTGCATCATTATTAAATGGATTGTTAAAGCCTGAATTACCCAAAGTTTTAGCAATGAGAGAGTAAAGTTGCGTTATATTCGCCCTCACCCTATAAGGGTGGGGCTACATAAACAAAGCCTACCTTCGTAGGCTAATTAAGCGTATCTTCATCCAGAAACGTTATTAGGACTGAATTCCTTATTTGCGAACTAAATTCCTCACTACAAACCTTTAATTTGAAAAAAGAAGGCGACAGATGTTAGGGGCATGGCATTGCCATGCCCTTTAGAATATATTGATGTGCCGCAAACATTATTTAAATTGGTATTACTTAGAGGGATCGAATAATTTTGTGATTTAATATCGAAAAAAAATTGTACTGTACAATGTACAGTACACAGAAACCAAACAATATTAACAAATAATAATTAAGCTGCCGGGCCTTCTGTAGCGCCGCCAGCAGCTTTCCAGCCAGCAAGACCACCTAGAATAGCAGAAACTTCTGCAAACCCAGCCGCTTTGAGTGCTTGAGTAGCATTAGCTGATTGTTGATCGTCAGATCCATAAACATAGATATGACGTTCTGTATGCAAAGAAGTTTTAGCTCTTTGCGCTAGTTCACTCAAAGGGATGGGTATTGCGCCGCTAATATGGCCTTGATTGTAAGTTAGGCGATCGCGTACATCAATAATGGTTAAAGCTGGGTGTCCCCATTCTAGACGCAGCTTTAAATCGTGGGCATCCGTGGCTAAAGTGTTACTCATCGGCATTTTCCGCTTATAAGCTTATAACCTTAAAAGCAATCTATCAAAAATCTAATTTCAATCGACATTTCTTTACAATTAATAAAAATTCTTTGAAAGTAGTAATCAAAATTGCATATTCTATTCAGTGGTTGGCTATTCGCCTACACTGTAATTTATGACATCTACTATTCACGCTTTACCAACAGAAGTAGTATATCTAATTACCGCCGGAGAGGTAATTGACTCTTTGGCTGCTGTCGTGCGCGAATTGGTAGAAAATTCCTTAGATGCAGGCGCAACGCGAATTGTCGTTTCTTTATGGCCGCAACAGTGGCGAGTTACCGTAGCCGATAATGGTTGCGGAATGAACTTAGAAGACTTGGAAAAAGCCGCTACTACACATAGCACCAGTAAGATTTATAGTAGTGCAGACTTATGGAAAATTAGCAGCTTAGGTTTCCGTGGGGAAGCACTGCATAGTTTGACCAATTTAGCAAGTTTAGAAATATTAAGTCGTCCCGCAAATGAGAATTTTGGCTGGCGGGTAACTTATAGTGAAGCCGGGAAAGCCCAACGAGTAGAAATTGCCGCGATCGCTCCTGGTACAGTAGTCACAGTCTCCAATTTATTTGCTAATTGTCCAGCTCGGCGTCAGGGTTTACCAGCCCTAGCCCAGCAAATGAAAGCCGTGCAAGCCACAATTCAGCAAATCGCCCTATGTCATCCCCATGTTAACTGGCAGATTCGCCAAAATGACCGTGAATGGTTCGCTATCTATCCGGCGACATCGCTCAAACAATTATTGCCCCAGTTTATCCCCCAAGTTAAAGCAGCCGATTTGCAAGAGGTGAAATTAGCCATACCTCAACCGGAGAATTCCGAACTTTTATTAGTGGTAGGATTGCCAGATCGCTGTCATCGCCATCGTCCAGATTGGGTACGTGTAGCCTTTAACGGGCGAATGGTGAAGTCTCCAGAACTAGAGCAAACGATTTTAACAGCTTTTCATCGCACATTACCACGCGATCGCTATCCAGTCTGTTTATTACATCTGCTCATTGCTCCCGATCAAATTAACTGGAATCGCAACCCCGCAAAAACAGAAATTTATCTCAACGAAGTCAGTTATTGGCAAGAACAAGTCAACCAAGCAATTGAACAAGCCCTCCGCCTCAGTTCAGCTAATATTAAAGAGTCGGTTCATATATCAAGAGTGAGTAAATTACTCAAAGCCGCAGAAGCCAAAGGTGGTTACAATTTTAATCCCAAAAATCCCCCTGAAGGTGATAACAATCAGAACGCAGAAAGCAGTAATCTTTACTCTTTAAAAGCTGTTGCTCAAGTTAGCAATACATATATTGTTGTAGAACATCCTCAAGGACTTTGGTTAGTAGAACAACACATTGCCCATGAAAGAGTTTTATATGAACAATTATGTGATGATTGGCAACTAATTCCTGTTGAACCGGCAATTATTCTTTATCAATTATCCCCAAAACAAGTAGCACAATTACAACGTATAAATTTAGATATAGAACCCTTTGGCGAACAACTTTGGGCAGTCCGAAATATACCTGCAATGTTGCAACAAAGAGAAGATTGTGCTGATGCAATTTTAGAACTAAGTTTAGGCGGCGATTTACAAACAGCCCAAGTAGCAGTTGCTTGTCGCAGCGCTATTCGTAATGGTACACCGATGAGTTTGCCAGAAATGCAAACACTTTTAGATCAATGGCAACGTACTCGTAACCCTCGTACTTGTCCTCATGGCAGACCAATTTATTTATCATTAGAAGAATCTGCCTTAGCAAGATTTTTCCGGCGCAATTGGGTGATTGGCAAGAGTCACGGAATTTGATTTTTAGAACCAAATATTTTTGGTTTATATAGAGAGCGATCGCAAAATCAGCAGACTAAAGTTGATATATCAGGTATGAGCAATTGTAAACTTAAGACAACGCACTCAACCTCATCCTATGGAATGGCAATCTAAAATCACAATTGATCCTAATATCCTTGTTGGTAAACCCATTATCAAAGGTACTCGGCTGGCTGTAGAGTTTATTATAGACCTACTTGCCCAAGGCTGGACAACCGACGAAATTATCCGCAATTACCCAGGTATCACTCTTGAGGATATTCAAGCCTGTCTTAGCTATGCCAGCGCTACCCTCAAAGCCGAAAAAGTCTACGCTTTTCCTACTTAGTCTATGCGTTTTCTTGCCAACGAGAACTTTCCTGCTGATGCTGTAGAAGTCCTACGACAGCAAGGGCATGATGTTGTTTGGATTCGCACCGATGCGCCTGGGATTAGCGATTTTGAGGTGTTGAGTCGCGCCCAAACTGACGATCGCATTCTCCTTACCTTCGACAAAGACTTTGGTGAACTTGCTTTCCGTTCACAGTTACCTGCAACCAGTGGAATTATCCTATTTAGGATTAAAGCTCCTTCTGGCGCAGTTGTCGCGCAAAAAGTTAGGATTGCGATCGCATCCCGAAATGATTGGGCAGGTCATTTCAGCGTAATTGAAGACGATCGCATCCGGATGAGACTTTTATGAAAGTACTGCTATTGATTTCTTATCCTATTTTTGGGAATTAATAAGCGATCGCACAATACTAAGAAATTGATTTTTAAATCAGCCCCTCACAGTAAAATCCCACAACCAAACAAGAAAATCTCTCTTGCCTATGCCCAATGCCCCATGCCCATTTCAAGTTAGTAAATTCCCTATTAAAATTAATATCGTCAGTACTGCCAAAATTAACAAAATTCGCGTAGTACGATTACTTTTAGCCAAAATTTCTGAGTAAGATAGTTCATGATTTTGAATCATGACAAAAGAATGAGGATGAAATACAAAAGGTAACAACCTACTCAAAACTAAACGCAAAAATAAATTCAGACTCCATAAACGTTTTTGTAAAGGGTCTTGATTATATTGCCAAGGATAACTAATTTGTACTAACCGAATTAAAGCTTGCACATCTGGCTGACGTATTTTTTGATATTGAGGAAGGGCTTGAGATAAATCATCTTGAGTCTCAGCTAATATTTCCTGAAAAACATAAATATCTTCTAAAGCAGAATTTACTCCTTGTCCAATATCAGGGGGAAAACAATGAACCGCATCACCAAATAAAATTACGGCTGTACCTTCATTGTTATCAGGATTACCCAAAATTTTATACAAGCCCTCACAATATTGAGGAACAGGAAACTTACCTCCATCACTAGATGTGAATCTAGCTATTTCTTCAGGAGAAATAATTTTTTCTATAGGTATTTGAGGAAATGCTTGTTTAAGAAATTCTGCAATTTCTTCCTTAGTTTTTAACTGCCATATTTGATGCTCTGGATAAGCAATAATATTTGCCGTTCTGGGGAAATCCTGATTTTTTAAGGGTAATAAACCCAGAGAAATTGCTTTATTACGCCCTTGAAAATTAGACCTAATGGCATAAGCCATTGTAGATTGCGATATATCCCCAGCTTGTTCTGATAAAGGAAATTGCGGCGGTAAACTGAGAACTTTATATTTTAAACCAGAGCTAGGAGAAGGATATTTCTGCATAGCAAATAAATGCGATCGCTCCTCCATTCGATGCAGAGTTTCACGCACAATAGAATTTAATCCATCACAACCTAGTAACAGATTAGGAATAAATATTTGTTCATCCTGATTTTTAGATTGAGTAATAATTTCTAAACGCTCTAAATTATGTTTAATTTCTACACATTCAATATTAAATAAAACCTGAATTGCATCTTGCCAATGTTGTTGAATTTCTTGATAAAGTAGTTGCACAAAAGCGGCTCTTGGCAACCAATAAGCCGTTTTACGTTTAGAATCAACAATAGGTAGTTTTGTTGTTTTGCGTTTGCCATCTTTTTGAATTAGAGTCAAGTAAAAGTCATTACTAGCCACACTCAAATCGGCAATTTTTTCCGTTATGTCTAACAAATCGGTTAATTTCTGCCCTCGTCCATCAATTTGATAACTAAAAGATTTATCTGGTTCGTAGTAATCTGCTGATGGTCTTTTTTCAATAACTGTAATATCTTTCCAGCCTCTTTTGGCTAGCATTAAAGCGGCCGCTAATCCTGCAGGGCCTCCGCCAATAATGACAACATTCTTTCTATAGGAGTGACCTATTGTCATGGCAATTTATTTTCACTCAAATCTTAATTGTAGCTAGTTGTCATCCCAAATTGAAAAAAGAATGCGACAGATGGTAGGGGCATGGTATTGCCATGCCCTCTATGATTTATCTGCTGCAAACACTACCTAAATTGGTATCAGCACAAGCGATGTCTAACGACAAGCCGCTTTGCGTCTACGCTAATTATCAATATCACACGAAAAAGCCCGCAGATTGAATACCTGCAGGCTTGACAAAAATTAACAGAATCTTGTTTAAGCGGCTTTTTTCCTCGCCGCCCAGAGATCCACAGGAATCTTGCGAATACCGGGACAATAAATAAATATTGCTCCATAACTGACAACTAGTAAGCCTATAGCCGCAATTGGCGGTAAGAAAACCCCTGCGAACATACAAATTGTTGAGACTAAGGTGATCCAAAAAGAATCCCAATAATTAGGAGAACCGAACAACCTTACAATTGAGGTATGAAGCAAGTAAAAAGTAGGTAAAGCCAGAATTTCTGACAAACCGTATCCCCATAAACCCATCCAAGGTAGGAAAATTATAGTTGCTAACCACAGAATACCTACATACCAGGCATTGCGTTGAGCAATTTCGTAGTTACGTCCCACAGCATACAAGCTAGATGTATGCAATTCAAAAATTGCTCCTACTAATACTCCTACCGCAATAAAAGGAAAGATTTGGGCACTGATTAACCATTCTTTGGAGAACATCAACGGAATTAACCAGGCAGAAGTACAAGAAAAAGCAGCACAAATCGGGCCAATCAAAAGTGCTTGGTATGTCATACCTTTGCTGATAGCATTGCGTGTTTGTTCTGGTTTATCTACTAATTTTGCCATCACGCTAATTGACATCCGACGTACCACCAACCGCAGGATTGCCAACTGTTCTGCCAATCGCATCGCAATACTGATATAACCAACGACTTCTGTACCGCCTAAACGACTTACCAACAAAGGTAGCCTTAATCTGCGGAGATTTAAAATTGCATCCGAGCCAGAATAGGTAAGTCCATAATTTACAGCAGGTTTCACCACCTTCCACTGCCAGCGCCAGCGCCAAGGCACAGGATAGTAATAATATGCCATTATCAGCTGTACTAAATAACCCAACACAGTGCCAATAATTGGGCCCCAATAACCCCAGCCGATTAATACTAAAGGTATTGCCGAAACATACAACACAACTTTAGAAACTGCCTCTAGCAATCCCACCTTGTCAAAACTCAGTTCTCGCTCCAACATACTAGTTGGCACCCGACTGACCATATCCATCCAGAGTGCAGGTAAGATGGCTTGTAATGCATAAGTTACTTCTTGCTCCTTCGTCCACCAGCCAATAAGCGGAGCAATACAGAACAACACCGCACAAATAACTATGCCAAGAAAGTTATAAAATGCTTGGATTTGTATCGGCTCTTCATCTGTGAGATTTGGCTGGCGTACCAAATAAACCTGCAATCCAAAGCGACAGACTTGGTTTAAGAAATAAAAAATACTTAAAACAATAGTGACAACACCGTATAATCCTGGGCCTAACATTCGGGCAATTACTAGCACATTCACCATTGAAAGTGCTGCTACTAGCAATTGCCTAAGTGTCATGGAGACACCACCCCGAATAATTTTTCCTTTAATATCTTTTGATTGGGACATTTATGATCGATAATTTTGTTTACTTACAGACGGAACATAGTGCTAATGGTTACAAATATAAAGCTAAAAACTGATAAATTTTTTGAAGATTTAACCTAATCTTCTGCGTGGTAATTGACGACGAAATGAATTTTTTTGAGCAGTCAAATCTTTTGGCTTTGGATGATTGAATTTTGACTGGTTTTGTGCAGCAGAACTGGAATCATCTTCCACATTTACAGGTTTATCCCAATCCCAGCCAGCAACTGCTAATAAAGTCCACCAATAGAAGAACATAGTAGTGTGGCTCCAAACATTTCCAGCTATCATCCCTACTAGCATGGAGATGAAAAACGCTAGCATGACAAAGCAGAGATTGCGTTTAGCAGAACCAGAAGGAACGGAGTAAGCTAGTTGAATTAGACGGAAAAATACTGCAAAAATAAAAATCAAAAATAGGCTAAATCCTAAAATTCCTTCTTCAGCTAAAAAGCGAATGTAGTCATTATGAGAATAGCTAGCCAGAGGAGTTAAAAACCGAGATGTGTCTAATCCATATCCTAAAAGTGGTGCATCTCGCCATCTGTTGATTAAAAACGTCCACTGAGCAACACGCCAATTAAAACTATTACCGTCAGTCCATTGTAATAATATTGCTCTAGATGTATCAATATGTGGATTTAAGAGTGGTGTGCCATACAAGGATTGCAGCCGCTCTTGCCCCATTTCTGAGCCAGCAAATAAGTAAAAAACTATACCAAATAGCACAACAGCACTAATAATATTGGCTATATTTAGTTTAGGTGCCAAAAATGCTGGGATGAAAGCAACCAGCATTGTTAACCCAGTCAATGATTTACTACTAACTAAGAAAAAAGCCAGCGCTGTCACTAAAATCATCCAAGGTATACGTTGCTTGACCTCTCCCATTTTCCATAGCCCCAGGCCTAGAAAAAACAAGGTAAATGTCGCAAATGCATTTGGATGTCCGAGAGTTCCATTCATCCGCGATCCGGCTTCAATAGCATATCCACTTTGAAATACTAAAAAAGAGGGTAACTTGGATGGGGGAACAGTAATTTGTAAGGTTGCTGCTGTTAATGGCGCTACTAAGCTCCAAAATAAGCTAGAAACTACCTTGATGGGAGGTACTTTTTCCTTCATCTGCATAACTAGCAGATAAACCATTAATCCAGAAAACATTCGCACCCATTCCCGTAATGCTCCTGGAAAGTATGAAGGCCCAAGACCTAGCCCGCCTAGTTTCTGTAAAACCACCCATACGGCTTGCAATGCAATCCATCCAGCAAGAAACCACCAGAATCCATCGGTTTGCACCTTTTTTCTGGCGATTAAGCAATTTCCTACATAAAGCAATGCCAAAATATTGAGACCTAGACCAAATACTGCAGGTACTTGTTGGTCAGAAAATGCATCTAAAGCACTACGAAGAATTAATAAACCTAAAAGGGTTTGCTCAAAATTTTTAAAGAAGTTAATAGTAACCGAAACGGCAACAATCAATACAACTAATAAAGCTATATATAAAGGTTGGAGATTTGCGACTACACCAAAAATAATACTTAACAAAATTCCTACAATACTCAGCAAAATTGTAGGAAAAGAAATCAGATTATTGCCTCGATCTATTGCCATCTTCTGTTAGTTTGATGTTTTTCTTCAAAGAAAAAGTAAATGCACCTTTGGCGATCTGGCGATCTCAGATAATGAGATTAAAAAAATTGGCAATTAACTAGCGAAGACTGTTGCTAGTGTTTTTGACTATGGAACCAGAAAAGAAACTTTCAGCTGGTGGTAACTGCTGATGTTGATCAACTGGTGTGAGTACAGCTAGTTCTTTTTCAACGGGTAATACAGTTTCGTTGATCACTACACCCAGAATAGTTGAACCACTCTTTTGTAAATCAGAGATAGCTCTAAGGGCTGCATTTTTGGAGGTGGAGTTGGGTTTAACAACTAAAATCACTCCATCTGCCGACTGGCTTAAGGTTGCAGCATCAGCATTACTACTTATAGGTGAAGCATCAACAATTACATAATCAAAATGTTGTGCGGCTTCTTCTAAAATTCTATCCATCGACATTTTTTCAATAATTGTCGATGGACGGCTAGGAATTCTCCCTGAAGGTAGCACTGATAAATTAGGAATTGAGGTTGATTTAACTAAATCTAACAATGGTAAATTATCAGTCACAACCTCTGTTAATCCTGGGTAAGCAGGCACATCTAAGAGATTATGATATATGGGATGCTGCAGGTCTGCACTGACAATTAATGTACGTCTTGACAGAATGCCAGCAACAGCCGCTAAATGCAACGCTACTGAAGATTTTCCTTCACCAAAACCAACACTACTGACAACGATGATTTTTGATTGCTCTTTACCTAAAGATTCTAAGGTTTTGAGCAACATACGGTATGGCTCTACATACTCAGCATTATCTAATAAAGAATCTAGTGCTGCCAAATTGAAGGTTTTGGGATTCAGTTTGGGTAATACCCCAAGTACAGGAGTCTCTAGCCAAGCTTCTACCTCATCTGCATCGCGCAGCTTGGATTGCAATAGTTCTAGGAGTAAGACTAAAAGAGCAGAAGCAATGATCCCAACTACTGTACTGAGAATAACAATCACCAAAGGTTTTGGTGAAACGTGATCTGTAGGAGTTTCTGCTTCGCCGACAATCCGGATATTGCTGAGAATTTGTCCTTCTGCAATCCGCGCTTCTTCTAGTTTGTCATCGAGTGTTTTCAAGGCTTTTTCAGCTTGTTCTCGTTCGCGAGTCAGCGCCACTAATGACTGTTGCGACACGGGGATTTTAGCAACACGCGATCGCAAACTCTCTACATCTCGCTGCACTACCTGGAGTTTATCTTCTAAGCCTTTACGTTCGCTTTCAACTAAGATATAGCGAGATATTAAATCTTGGCTTAACTGGTTAGCAGCTACTTCGTTAGAATTAACAGTTTGATTGGCGGGAACTATTTGTGATATTTGTTGATTATAAAGAGCGCGCAGTTCGTCTCGCTTTTGGATGAGTGTTAATACTTCTGGATGTTCATCTGTCCAGCGAGTACGGGCGCTAGTAATTGCTACTTCGGTAGCAGTAATTTGTTTATTTAATTCTTTAAGCTGTTCATCCTGTCCAATTCTATTAACTATGTATGCCCCTGTGGGGTTGTTTGCACCCACGACTTGTTGCAATGATACCTCTTGTTGTCTCGATTGCTGCAATTGAGCGCGGAGTTGTCTTTCTTGATTTTCTAAGGATGATAAGCTTTCAATTAAACTTTCAGTTTGAGTGTTAGAAGCCACAAAGCTATAGGCTTCACGATATCTTCTTTCAGCTTGTTCTGCTTTTTGTAGTCTTTTCTGTTGTTCGGGAATTTGCCCTTCTAAAAAGTTGCGCAGGCTGGTAGCTTCTGCTCTAATTAATTTTGTGTTTTCGGCAATAACTAATTTAGCAATTTGATTGAGAATAACAGCAGTAACTTTCGGATCGGAATTAGTATAACTAATTTCTAAAATGCTAGTTGCAGGTACAATTTCTACCTTAATACCTGCCTTTAATTCTTCTAATGTGGGTAGCTTTTCAATGGGGATTTTACCTTCACTTAAAGCTCTTTTTAAAGCACCCCGAAGAATTTGCTGAGATTTAACTAGTTCAGCTTGAGTTGCTACTGGATCGGCTGCTTTACTAGGCGATTGGTTATTAATATTTGATAGTTCTTGACCTAAAGCTGAGATCCCTACTTCTTTTTGACCAACCATCAGTCTGGCTGAGGTTTCATACAATCGAGGTGAAATAGCTAAACTAATTGCTGTTACACCTATTAATACAGATACAAACGTTGATGAAGCTAACCAAGCATGTCGCTTCAGTGCGGTTATATAAGATAACGGAAGAACAGCTTTACCCATTAATTTACCTGCCAATTTTTTATATTCACCAACTTAACTAGATTATCTCTTTTCAATATTACAGATATATGACTATTAACTACCAATTATTTATACTAGACTGGATGTCCGATGGCGTTTTGGTAATTATTTCTATTAATCTTCTTGACAATCTTCCGATGAGATACATTTAGACTAGTTATGACTCATCTTTGGCAAGGTCTGCAAATTGTATTTATTGTTAGATTTCACCCTGATAACCAATCAGCCTTGCAACGAGAGGGTTGTAATCGGCTAACCTGACAGTTTGCCAAAATTGCTATTGAAGACTATTTGAGGTTAAGTAATTATCTTACTTAAGAAAAGTGTATAACATTTGGGTTGATTTTTTAAACAAAATCCTGTAAAGACATATTGTGGATTTAGAGAATGTTGATTGTTGAGAATTTTAGCTCTGCAGTCTGAGCAATACTTATATGACGGTGAATCATCTAGTTTAGTTTCTCAAAAACGGTGAACTACAGTTATTAGTAAGCTCCATCACGATTTAATACTACTTGCAGCGTCTTGAGAATTAATTGGAGGTCGTAAACTACAGACCATTTAGACTGATAAGCTAGATCTAGCTTGACTATATCTTCAAAGTCTTCTATCTTAGAACGTCCATTGACTTGCCATTCACCTGTGATTCCCGGTTTTACCAACAACCGCCGGAAGTGATGCGGCTCGTAATTTTCTACTTCATCTATTGTGGGTGGGCGGGTACCAACCAGACTCATATCACCTTGCAAAACATTCCAGAATTGCGGTAACTCGTCCAAGCTGGTACGTCTGAGAAAGGAACCAACACGGGTAATGCGCGGATCTTGGTCATTCTTAAAAATGTTACCTTTAGCCTGATTTTGGACTAAATGCTTCATTTGGTCGGCATTCACTTTCATAGTGCGAAACTTCCAAATACGGAAGGTTTTGCCGTTTAAGCCACAGCGAGTTTGACTGTAAAAAACCGGGCCGGGATTATCAAGTTTAATGGCGATCGCAATTGGGATGGCAATAACAGCTGTAATTGCTAACCCAATGAAAGCACCAACAATATCAATTAATCGCTTGAATGAAGAGTTAGCTGAAGGATGTACCCGTTGTTGAAAATGAGGAAGATCTGTAAAGTTAATCTGCATTGATTTTTCCGGCAAGACAGTAACTAAGGGTTTGTTAGATATGAGCGCAATGGCTGAAGTTCTCCTACAGGTAAAAAAACTTTGTCAACTCCTGACTTATAAGTTTGCACCCTGATGTGGCGTTTTTTGCAGATATCAGCCTAAATGAACTATTGAAACTGAATAAGCTACCATGATGTCAAAAAGGCTGAGATTAGCTCTAGATTTATGCGTAAGCGTTTAACAACTCACCCTGTCCATCTTTCCAGTTTTCCAGCAACTCTGTATAAATACCATTAACAACGTGACGGGCGTCATAGGGTTTGACAACGCGCACACATGCTTCTGAAGGATAATTGCTGGGATTGATTAATACTTGTTTCCAGGCAGAGGCGATCGCTTCTGGGGTTTGTTCGTCCACGACAATGCCGCTATCAGCACTCAAAAAGTTGGGTGTTTCTCCAGCGCGAGTGGTGACTACAGGGGTGCCGCAAGCCAATGCTTCAATGCTGGCGCGACATAAACCTTCATAGGCACTGGTTAACACAAACATCTGAGAAACTCGATATAAGTTCGCTAGCTCTGTTTGTGCTAGTGGTGGGAATATGGTTACGCGATCGGTTAAACCTAACCGAGCAATTTCCGCACGTACTTCTTCTTCTAATTCGCCTTGTCCGACAATCAATAAGTGAGTATTTGGCTCATTTAGTTCTGCGAATGTGCGGACTAAGAGTAAGGGCTGCTTTTGTGGATGCAGACGACCAGCAAACAAGATGAAACGAGTATCTGTTGACAGTCCTAAGTCTTGTGTTAGCTTGATTCTGCCTAGTTCTTGTTCTTCGGCAGAGACAGAATAGAAGATATCGCTATCTACTGTATTCACCAAGTAAGATACTTTATCTGCAACATAGGGATAGCGTTCTTTATATTGCTTGGCAGCTTTGGTGTTGCAGGAAAAAATGCGATCAAACTTTCTGACTAATCTGCGTTCCAGTGCAAAATAAGCCCAAGGAATATGCCGCCAGAGAATACCACCACCTTGGTTGGTGCCCTTCATTTCCTGGTCGATGTCATTGTGAATGTAGAAGATCCGCTTACCAGACCAGCTAGAGCTAGCTAATGATGCTTCTATCCGATGGAATTGCAAAAAGTCAGAAGAAAAATCACGCCCCAAAAGTGCCATTGTATATTTAACAGTTGTGGGCACTATACCGCGAAAGTTGTCATTCTTCAGTTCAATCAAAGGCATGAACAGAAATTTTCTGCCAAATAATTCGGCTTCATGCCATTCACCTATAGGCATTTTTGGATCGCCATTACCAGTACCTACGAGGCGAATATTGATATCCTTAGGTGCATACTTGAGAATGTAGCGAATGCAAGTCTGAATACCGCCAATGGTTGGGTTCCAGGGATTAAATTGATAGAAAATCGTGAGAGTTGGCTGATGCATGATTCAATTCCTTGACTATAGTGGGTGATCTTAAGAAAGCTTCGTCGTCACGAATTTGCCACCTGCGCGTTGACCGGGAGAACTTAATAAGTTCTCGTAAAGGCTCAGATTGTCAGCTGTAATTTTTTCCCAGCTATAGTTAACTTGCACGTTTCGTTGAGCATTCTCAGCCATCTGTTTCATTTCTTGGGGATGCTGAATTGCCCAATCCATTTGTTGTACTAAAGAGTCAATGTTACCAGCGCGGAACATTACCCCTCTATTGTTACTAACCAATTGTTGATGTGGAGGAATATCGCTAGCAAGGACTGGGATACCTTGTGACATAGCTTCTAGCATCGCTAAAGGTAGACCTTCTAAATCGGATGGTAAGGTAAACAATCCGGCTCCACGGACGATTTCCCACAGACGCGCGCCTCTTAATTCACCAGCAAAGATGATATCGGGGTCATCTGCTACTTGCTGCAACATTTGGGCGGTAAATTCTTTGGTATCGCTGACTCCCCCAGCTAATACCAGTTTCCAGCCAGCTGGCTTGAGTTTTTTGAAAGCTTCAATTAGTAAGTCGGGACATTTTTCTGGAACTAGTCTGCCCAAGAATAAAGCGTAGCGCCCTGCGGTTAAGCCTAAAGATTTGCCATAAGCAAAGGTGGGATCGGATGCGCCGTAAGTTGCTGCGGCGTTGGGAATATATACAGATTGCTTACCGTAGGTTTGGCGGAAGTAAGAACGCAATTCTTCGGAAACAACAATCAGTCCATCAGCAAAGCGAACAGCAGCTTTCTCTCCTTGCAGAATTAAGTTGCTAGATAATTTGCCCCATTTATTGCGTTGCCAATCTAATCCCTGACAGGTAACGACAACTTTAGTAGAGAAGGAAAGCTTTGGTATCCAGGTAAATAAAGATGGGCCTAACGCATGAAAATGTACGATGTCATAGCGGTTGCCAACAGACATCATGGCTCCCAACATGGAACTAAAGAAAGCATCTAACCCTTTACCGCTTGGACAAGGTAAAGAAATTACGCGCACGCCTTCATAGTCGTATTCTGAGAAGGGAGATGAATCTGTAGTTGAGGAACGAGCAAACAAATCAACAGAATGACCCTTGGCAACTATGCGTGGATATACTTCTGCGCAGTAATGTTCAATACCACCTTGTTTGGGAGGAAGACCTTTTGCACCTATGACAGCTATTTTCATGGTTTTTACTGAATTGAATGATGGATTGTTAAGCAAGAATGATGAAGCGGGTCATCTGGCAAATACAGCGATTTGTTAGCATTTTTACCAGTTAGCGATCGCGCTTTTGGATCTTTTTTGCAGATGAGGATGCTGGGCGTCTGAACTTGCCTGAATCATGCCACTTACTTATTTAAGTTGCAGAGGAATCATCTTCGGAGCACAAGAAGCAGCAATATCCTCAATTGATGATTTAATCCTGGATTGACAAACTTGGTAAATGCACTCAGATAAACCCACCTCGCCTCCTGAAATTGCCGACACTTTATTAATAGGGGTTACAAGACTGTGTTGTTGCCAATGGTAAGAGTAATGCTGAATACAAAAAGTACGGGAACCAACATAAATCTCACCAGATGTTTTAGCATTAAGTTAAATGAAGGTTAACGAATGCTGGCTGTTAGGTTAAATCTTGCTTAACCTCAGTATATCGGATCTACGGATAATTATTTGAAGTAAATGTTAAATGAACACTGTATTTTTCAAAATTTCCGTGAAGACTAGTAATAGAGAAAAATGGACAGTATAAACCCTAATGTGGCAATAGTTTATATTAATTTTCCGTAAAGAATTACGCTTAATTCCAGAGCGGCCTTTATCTCTACTTCATTAAGAACGCGGTCAACATCAAATTTTGGACAGATGAAGATTCTAAATTACCAGAAATTCTCCTTTATCGGGTTGTTATGCATAAAATCTCTAGATCGGTTTTTGTCATGATTTGACAACTTGCTGCTGATTTTCACCAACTAGGGTAATTAAGGATATGGGCAGTCAAAGTAGCTGAAGAATAATTGCCAAAATTATATTGATATGCTATTAGTGCAGTGTAGGAGAATTTACTGAGCAAACAAAAACGCATCAAAAAAGTTGTTTAATTTCAAAGTATTTTGGAATTTCGATTCGGGGCTTTCACTGGATCTCAAAGGATAGGAGTAAATCGATTTCATCTATCTAGAGTGTGAAAGCGGTCGAAAAGAAACCGAAAAAATTAACGACATAGTAATTTTGCGTAGTTAGCCAGTAACTTACCGCAATCAGCACATATACAGATATAGCGATCGCTCATTTAATTTTTTGTTTTTGGGTGCGCAAACAAGTAAGAACAATGGTTATACATAATTTTTCTGTAAAAACTTTTCAAAGATTCTTAATTTTGAGTTGAGAATAGTCGGGAATTCAAGTAAAACTGCTAACAGAGTCCTCATTGCAGTCTATTTACGGTGACTTGCACGGGTAAGCAATAACACATATAGAAAACAGAGTAAATTCAGGGTAATTTAATAAGGAGCAGATGAAATAATGGCAGCACTCCAGGTTGTTCAAAAGCTTAACTACTACTTAGATCAAAACAATATTCGCTACTGTCATTGGAAAAGTAACGAGCATGTTGATGCAGCTGTAGAAGGTAAAACAGATTTAGATGTTTTAGTAGATGAAAACGAGAAAGACAATTTACAGAGAGTATTAAATGAAGTTGGTTTCAAGTATTTTGAGGCAATTCCTTGCCGGAGATATAGAGATATTGATGATTATTTGGCGCTGGATGAAGAGACAGGAATCTTGGTACACCTGCATCTTCACTATCGTTTAGAGTTGGGAGAGAAATATCTTAAAGGTTACCGTCTGCCTTGGGAAGAATTATTATTATCCACAAGAATTTTTAGCGAAGAATATCAGATTTATATTGCCGAGCCGAATATTGAAACAATTTTATTGGTGGTGCGAGCAGCGCTGAAAGTGAGAACTCGCGATCGCCTAAATAACCTTTTGGGTAAAGACTATTTTAAAGGCGATTTTATCCGGGAATTTCGCTGGCTCAAAGAAAGACTCGATCGCCAAAAGGTGCAAGAACTGAGCGAGCAGCTTTTGGGTAGCAAGGCAACTAAGTTAGTTTTAGATGTCATTGATAGCGAATCCAACCTCAAGCAATTATTAAAATCCGGGAATGCGATTCAAGTCGCCTTAAAACAAAATCGCCGCTATCACCCATTGGTATCTAAGGTTTTGCGCTGGAAACTAGAAATTCAGTACCTGTTCTTCAAGAGCTTGAGAAAGTTTTTCCAGGCTCCAGTAGCAGCCCACAGAACACCTACCACTGGTGGTTTAATGATTGCGGTTTTAGGTGCAGATGGCTCTGGTAAATCTACTGTTACCAAAGAAATCAGAAAATGTTTTTCTCATAAACTTGATGTCCAGCCAGTTTATCTAGGAAGTGGCGATGGCCCTGCTTCTTGGTATCGGCTACCATTGGTGTTAGCCAGTAGAGCCGCTAAAATTTTACGTCCTAAGCGATCGCCAAATCAATCCCATCAAAAACAAAGTTCTTCTGACTTGGTGGGAACTTCCCAGCCGAAATCTCCCTTAAAAAGAATTGCTAAAGCATTATGGGCGATTACTCTGGTTTATGAAAAACACCAAAAACTTCAGCATTGTTCCGTAGCTAGACAACGGGGAATGATTGTCGTTTCCGATCGCTATCCCCAAACCCAAATTCTCGGCTTTAATGATGGCCCCCTACTCACAAATGGTAATGGTAAGTCATCCTCATACCCCGGCTTTCTGCAAGAATGGGAGTTACAAAATTACGAACAAATGGTGAATACTTTACTCCCAGATTTAGTAATTAAGTTGAACGTTACCCCAGAGATTGCTTTAGCGCGTAAATCAGATACGCCTACGGATATTGTTAAACAAAAAGTGGATGCGGTGAAGTCTTTGAAGTTTCCACCGCAAACCACAGTAGTCAACATCGATGCTACCCAACCACTTGAGCAAGTTTTATTACAGGCAAAACAGTCCGTATGGCAACATCTTTAAGTAATTTCAGTACAACTCATCTACCACAGAGCGCAGTTAAGACTCCAATAGTCTTAGAGTTTATCGGCTTACCCGGTGCAGGTAAAACTACTGTGTTTCATCAAGTAGTTGCCCAATTAAAACAGCAAGGTGTATCTGTAGCTGCTGGAGACGAAATTCTGCGCAATTGGAAGCGACAACCAATTTGGCAAAGGTTGTGGAAACTCATTCCTCAAAGCCGAAATCAATGGCAGATTTTGCGCAAATCTCTGTCACTAGCGACGCAAGTAAAACCAACTAACTGGCTAAGTTTTTCTAAAGCGATCAAAACTTATGCAAATTTGAAACGCATTGATGCGATCGCGCAAACTAACAATGAGCAATTGCTCCTACTCGATCAGGGATTGTTACAAGAAATTTGGTCAATTGGAATTACAGGTACGACTCCGGCTTTAGCAGATATCAAAGAGGAATTAGCACTAATTTTCTCCCAAAGATCAATTGCGATCGTTGATTTCCAAATCAATATCGAAACCGCAATTCACAGAATTAAAAATCGTCCCACCGAAGAAAGCCGATTTGATCTCATGTCCCAAGAAGCAGCACAGCTATTGCTTTCTCAATATGCTCCTTATCTTCAGGACATTATCAACTGCGCTCAAACATTTGATATTCCCGTTCTGGAAATTGATAGTACGCTGTCAGTAGATGAAAAAACACAACAGATTGTGTCTTGGATCGATAACAGCTTAATCAAGCATCCTGAACCTGCGAGGTTGTGATTTCTCATAACTTAAGCAAAAATAGCCTCTTTCTTAGCTTTGTCGCCCGCCTTGGAATTAATTTCAAGGCTAAGGCATCAAGTAAAAATAAGTAGTGCGAGCATCTTGCTCGCTTTTGAACACCAGCGAGCGAGACACTCACACTATAAATTGATTGGGTATTTAAAAAATTGGATGTCCCAAGGCATCCAGTAAAAATAAGTAGTGCGTAAAGCCTTCGGCATAGCTTCGCTTAGCGCGTAGCGTGTCCGTAGGACAAACATCTCGCTCGCGCGGGCAAGACTTCGGCGTGAGCGCTCAGTCGAACGCTGCCCGCACTACAAATATTAAATTGTTCAACTTATTTTTACTCGACTCCTAATAGCCTAATTAGGGGCGGGTTAAGCGAGATATTCGTGAATTATTGGAGCATATCTGTGAACCCGCCCCTACTTCAGTAGACTCAAGACTTTGAGGATATTTAGTCATCTTGAGATGACTTTGTCTCTTAGCAAGGAACTTCAGTTCCTTGCGGTAAATTGGTTTCACGCTAAGTTGACACCAATGGGTACTGCCATGCCCTCTATAATATATTGATGTACCGCAAACACTATAGGACTTACGCAATAACTCTCCCAAACCCTCTTTACTTCGTGTTCTTTGCGTGCTTCGCGGTTCGTTTTTTCATGATTTTGCGTAAGTCCTACACTATTTAAAAGCTATAAGTACATTATTAATAATTACAAATTAAGATTACTATTTTTAAATTATTTACTGAGGGGAAACATTTTGATATATATTACTTTCTTAAAAGTAAATAACATTAAATAGAAATTCAGATTTAATTTTGGGCATAATTTCATAATTTGGGCAATAAAATCTACGCTGGTCACAGATTGCTGTCACTCCTAGTAACTAGGTAAGCCTAGAAATAATATTCCCTTAACTACAGTTGTGGCAAAAATTAAATAGGAATTTTATATTTACACAAATTGACAAATTTGTAGATTTGGTTGTCTCAAGTATGAGTCAGCCAACAATCTAGATTACAAGCATTTTGTCAGCAAATTACCCATCTTTTTTTTCATCAATCTGAGTCAAGCAGAATTTTTTCTCCTTGGCTACCTAACTCATTAAGTGCAGGAATTATCAGAAATTTCTGTACTAATTAGGCTTTTTGTATATGCATATTAAGTAACTAATTTTATAAATTTATGATGAAGTATCCATAAATTTTCTTCTTAGTTAATGTAGTTTTCCATACAATCGGTCTACTATTTGTACTGGTTATATCGGCAAGTAAGAATTTTTGCTCAATATATAACCATAAATCCCACTGAGCTTAAAAAAATAGATCGAAATCGCCAAAATTAGGAAATAAGATATATGGCAACTCAAACTAGTCCATCGGTTTTAAAACTGGTAAAAGTAACCGAAACTTCTAAATTTTCACCGGCTAGTCCAGACCCTTCAGGGCTTGCTTATATTCAGCATTTGGATGCACTGTTAGTTGGTGATGGTGAAATCGAGGAGAACGATAGATTATATAAGGGCAAAAACCTGTTTCAAGTAAGTCTTACAGGTTCCTTACAGAATACTTTCACCACCGAAGACTTTTCTGATGAATCAACAGGGGTAGCCTATAACCCAGCCAATCGGTTTCTTTATATCTCTGATGATGATAAGCGGAAAATTTTCCAGGTCAATCCTGGAGGAGATGGACTATACAACACAAAAGATGATGTAGTCACCTCATTTAATACTACTGCCTTTGGTAGCGGCGATCCGGAAGATGTTACCTATTCACCCATAACAGGTAATTTATTTATTGTTGATGGGGTGAAAGCGCAAGTCTATGAAGTAACGACGAAAGGCGCTTTAGTTAGTCAATTTGATACTGAGAGATTGGGACTCAAAGATCCAGAAGGTATTTTTATCGATCCTGGTACTGGTCATTTGTTTATGGTCGGGTTCCCAGCTAACCGGGTGTTTGAACTGACAACTAAGGGTGAACTAGTTCGGACTTACGATATTTCAGCAGCCAAAGCCATTAAGCCTGCGGGTATCACGATCGCACCTACTAGTAACGATCGCACTCAGCAAAGTCTCTATATTGTCGATCGCGGTATTGATAACGATGGAAATTCTCGACAAAATGACGGTCGTATCTACGAATTTGCTCTAGGGACATCCGGTGGTGGTGGTGGTGCTAGTCCTACCAATCAAGCACCATCTGTAAATGCAGGTGAGGATTTAGTAATTTTTAAGCAGGCTAGTTTGGATGGTACTGTCATTGATGATGGCTTACCTAATCCACCTGGTTCCTTAACTACTACTTGGAGTAAAGTTAGCGGCCCTGGTAATGTGTCTTTTGCTAATGCAGGTAAAGAAGATACCACTGCTACCTTCTCGGCTCCTGGCTCTTATGTACTACAGCTACAAGCCAGCGATAGTAAATTAACCAATAGCGATCGCGTATCTGTATTAGTATTAAATCCACAAACAACCTCATTTTTCAGCTTGGGTGGTAGCGGTACAGTCGGCGGAGTGGCTTACAGTGATGAAGACATTTTGGCCTATGACCGGTCTAATCGCACTTGGTCGATGTATTTTGATGGCTCTGATGTGGGTTTATCCAGTCGCAATATCCGCGATTTCCACATCAATCAAGATGGCTCGATTTTGTTTAGTTTGAACAGTTCTCTCACCCTTAATGGTGTAGGTAGAGTTGAGAAACAAGATATTGTCAAGTTCACTCCCACTTCTACAGGAAATAACACAGCCGGTAGCTTCTCCTTATACTTTGATGGCTCGGATGTTGGCTTAACTAAGAGTGATGAAGCAATTGATGGTATTGCCTTTACAAAAGATGGCAAGTTAGTTATCAGTACCACGGGTAAATATGATGTTCCAGGTACTTCAGGTAATATCACAGGTAATGATAAAGACCTGCTGGCCTTTAATGCCACTAGCTTAGGAGTAAATACAGCAGGGACATGGAATTTATTTTTCCAAGGTTCTGATGTTGGGTTGACAGAAAGTAGCGAAGATATAAATGGTGTTTGGATTGACAGCAATAACAAGCTGTATTTAACTACTAAGGGCACATTCCAAGTACCTGGTGTTACAGGTGATGGTGCGGATATTGTGACTTTCACGCCTACTAGTCTCGGTGCGACTACAGCCGGGAACTATGTTTCATATTTGGATGGATCTGATATCGGGCTGGCTGGTGTTGTCGTAGATGGTTTTACTCAAGTAGCTTAAAATCACACACAAGCCGAGAATATAAGTCTGTTGACTGTTGACTGTTGACCGCGCCAATTTTAGATTTTAGATTTTAGATTTTAGATTATTTCGGTTCATGCCCCGCCTCCGAAGTTCAGATCGCCGGAAGCCGGCGCTCTGACTTCTCTCCTTGTGGGTGGAACAAATCCAAAATCGTCAATTTAAAATCCCCAAGCTGCATCCCGGAATCGGTGCAGTCAATCCAAAATCGTAAATCCAAAATCCAAAATTGATTGACTGTTGACTGCGGTAGTAGTTTATTTGATGCCGAGATACTTTTGGTTATTCAAGGGTTGTATCAGAAATTCTTAGCAAAAAGCGTTAATTTCACTCTAAGCGAGAAAATATTACCCTTGACTGACCAATGGTCTTTATTGATACAATTGAATTCCTACATTCACCAGCGCGATCGCTTGTTTGTCTAATCAAAAGTCTCTCAAGCTCCTCTGAACATCTATATATATACCACTCCTAAATGATTTGTGAAAAATTGTCAGTAGTGTAGGATGGGCAATGTCCACCGAAACCTGGATATGCTGGGCATTGCCCACCCTACAAGATGAAATTCTGTGCCAGTTGCGTAAGTCCTATATGTGAAGAATTTATAATTTTTTTTATCACTGCATTATGAATTTTTAGATTGCATAATTAGATTGAATAAATATTTCATATCTCTATAAATTTACGAAAAAGTGTTGCATAAATCTTCTATACACATCATTAAAAATGAAGGCATATCTCTAACTATAGGTTGATTGAAAATAAAGATATTTATCGTAAACTAACTAGGCTAAATAAAATAGAATAAATCCCCTAATAACAATTAATTTTTTCCAAAATAGTCTATTTCAGGTAAATGAACTACAAGCAGAGAATTTCTTCAAGTAATGACGCTCATGTGTAGTCTGTACAAGCAATTGAGTCATTTCTAAAAAATAGACTATAGAGCCAAATTATCCGGCAATTTGTCAATATATGGCATCAGCATTTTGATAACGAATTTAAATATTAATTTAAAGATAATTGTCAACTTTAGCAGACAAGTTTGAACAGAGAGATCCGTAAAATTACTAACTTGTTATCAATTTTATATATTCATTATTTTTCATGACATTGGTTTATGAAATTACGATGAATTATCTATGAAATTCCTGAATCAGGATTTCTCAGGTTCTACAATTCAGTTAGTGTACTTAATTTTTCCTGGACACTAACACTTTTTGCGTAAAGCATAGCCGCAAAAACACTTAGTTTCAACGATTCAACTACTAAAGAATAATGACAGATACTAAGCTTTCGCTCATCCGGATTGTTAACACCTCTGAATTTGGGCCACCTAGTCCCGATCCCTCAGGTATTGTTTACATCAGCCATTTGAATTCATTTTTAATAGTGGATGGTGAAGTAGATGAAATGCCTACCCTCTTCACTGGTAGGAACATCTTTCAAACAAGCCTGACAGGTACTCTTGAGAAGACTCTCTCAGCTATCAACTATTCCAACGAGACAACAGGGATCGCCTACAATCCAGCGAATCGCTTCCTCTACATTACAGATGATAATAAGCGTCTGGTTTATCAAGTAAATCCTGGCGCAGATGGAAACTACAACACTGCGGATGATATAGTTACCTCTTTTAGTACTGCATCCTGGGGTACTGCAACAGACAATAGTGACGACCACGATCCAGAAGACATAGCATATTCAGCGAAGACAAATACTTTGTTTGTTGTTGATGGAGCTGGTTCCCAAGTTTATGAAGTCACTACCAATGGGACTTTACTTAATACTTTCGATACCGAAATTATTGGACTTCACGATCCAGAAGGGATTGCGATCGATCCTAGTAGTGGTAACTTGTTCATGGTGGGATATCTATCCAAAAGTTCGCCAGCTACCCCTGCATTATTTGAACTCACAACTAAAGGTGAATTAGTTAAAAAATATGATATTGCTGAGGCTTTACCAGATAAGCCAGCAGGTATTACTATTGCGCCGAGCAGTACAGATCGGACAAAGCTAAGTCTTTATATTGTCGATCGCGGCGTTGATAATGATACCGACCCCAACGAAAATGACGGAAGATTATACGAATTTGCGTTAGGTAGAGATGTTCCTAACCAAGCACCAGCAGTAGATGCAGGACAAAGTCAAGTAGTTTTGTACGGAACAAACCTCAAGGGTTCTGTTTTTGACGATGGTTTACCATTAGGAAGCACTGTCACCACTCAGTGGAATTTAATTAGTGGATCTGGCAGTGTTAATTTTACTAATGCCTCTAACACAGATACTGCTGTCAGCTTTACGGCTCCAGGAGCTTACACTCTAGAGTTAAGTGCAAATGATGGGCTATTAACTGGAAGTAGTCGTACAAATATCCAGGTTTTAAATCCCCAATCCACCCTCTTTGTCAAGCTTGCTGGTAACGGTACTGTTGGCGGTGTAGCTTTTAATCGGCAGGACATCTTGGCATACGATACCTCTAACAATAAGTGGTATATGTATTTTGATGGCTCCGATGTTTTAGGTGCTGGCAATACAAACATCAACTTACGCGATTTTCACATCAATCAAGATGGCTCGATTCTATTTACTGTCAATAACCCCACTGTCTTACCTGGTGAGTTAGCCGTAGATGATTCGGATGTCATTAAGTTTACGCCTACTACCACAGGTGACTTTACCAGTGGTAGATTTGAAATGTATTTTGACGGATCGGATGTAGGATTAACTGAAAACTCTCACGAATTAGACGCGATCGCACTTGATAACAATGGTAATTTGATCGTTAGTCTGAGAGGTTCTGCCCAGCTCGCCGGAATTTCCGGTACAGTAGCCGATGAAGACCTAATCAGATTCAAGGCTACTAGTTTAGGAGAGAATACCACTGGTACTTGGGAAATGGTTTTTGATGGCTCTGATGTAGGTTTAACTGACTCTACAGAAGATGTGAATGGTGTTTGGTTCGACACTAATAACAATCTTTTCTTGACTATTGAAGGAGCTTATAGCGTTCCTGGCCTGAATGGTGCTACTATTAGCGGCACTGGTAATAGCATCATTCAATTTACCCCCACATCTCTTGGTGCTAATACGGTTGGTACTTTCACATCATTCTGGGATGGATTAGTTCATGGACTACCTGCAGGGGTTAATGTTGAGGGTATTAGTATTGCTCAAACTTAAATTTAGTAGTTCAGCAAAAAAAATATCCTATTTGCATCTACCAATCTTTAAAAGAATGAAACATGTAGAATTCTCTATCTAATTAGTTGAGTTTTGTGCTTTAGCTGTTAGATAAGTAAGAAAACAATATCGAGACTACAATCGAGGCTAAAATCTAGTAATTTACCAGCCAAATTTTTGCTATCATAAATTAATCAAGCATTAAGTAACCGAATACTACAAATATATATTGAATTAATGATTGTGAGAAAAATCAGGTTTCAATAAATATTTATTCACTGGAAATTTATTATTTTTAAATAAACGGTAAAAATCGCAATTTTAGCTTTATTCACTATTTAAAACATCCCGTTATATTAAGTTTGCGTTAGATATTATTTGCGCGCATCCCAATTTTGACGCAATACCCTAGTACAGGTCGGCGGAAATGAGCATACCATTGTAGTGCGAGCATCTTGCTCGCTGACAAACGCGAGCAAGATGCTCGCACTACT
>NZ_CAWPNJ010000044.1:0-81846 GCF_963889195.1 Calothrix sp. FACHB-168 | reverse complement strand
ACCACAATCTACTTAATTCGTTGATTTTTCCATTTTTGGGTGTAAAGCTTGTCACTCAGTTATCCTGAGTTACTTTGTCATGTGTTTAGTCTAAACTCCAGATAGTAAATCTGTCCTTCTGGATTTTGAACTCGCACATAGCGCTGCGCCATAACCTTGATTAATATCCTTTTGGATGCAATTAAAAGCTGTTAGTTGGTAGCCACCATAAGTTAGCTGTTGGGGAAATTCCAAACAGTCAATATTCAATGGTAGAGCCTGGACTCTCCCACCGATATATATTGACATTGAGCGGCTGACAACCACTAGCTGAATTCCCCTGATGAAAATTAGTCCTAGAGTTAAATTAACTGCCACTGTTGTGACTCAGCAACTTACCATGAGGGTATTGCTGAAGTTGCTCCTTGGTCTGTTAAACTTCAGAAGTCAAGGGGTAGCTTCTGGTGAAAAATTGAAACTCAGGCTAATTTGGCTCAAGATTCAATTTAAAAACTGGTAAGATTATAGTTCCTTGTTGCTTCAGATGTTGATTTATACTGAGATTCTTTTTGGCAATTTTTGTATAAACCAATATCAGCAGCCAATCTGTCCATAAGGAGACTCCAAAGCCATGTCGATAGTTTACGAAACAATGTACATCTTACGTCCCGATTTAGGAGACGAACAGGTAGAGCAAGCGATTAACAAGTATCAGAACTTGCTCAAAGAACAAGGTGCGGGTGAGATCCAAATCCAAAATCGCGGTAAGCGTCGTCTGGCTTATGAAATTCAAAAGCAGCGCGATGGCATTTACATTCAATTTAACTACACTGCGCCACCAACTGCGATCGCTCCTGTCGAAAGAGCAATGCGCTTAAGTGAAGAAGTCATTCGCTACCTGACAATTAAACAGGAAGTCAAAGAAGAGAAAGCTGCTAAAGCGGCTGTACCTGCTTAGGCAATGTAGCAGTAAATCGGTGCTGAGGTCTTGCAACTCAGCACTGAGAAAATAATTAACATAAAACTTATAAAAAAATCTGCCTTTTTTGCTCCTTGGCTTGGTTAGTAATGCTAAATTAACAACAACTTACTGCAAGTAAGTTGACCGTAATTCTAACTAAAAGTGGACAAGATTCTGAATGGGAGCTGTAAGCCACTGTGAGCCAATTTGATACATCCGACATCCAAGCTCTCTCTAATGAAGTATCCCAACTCCGCCAAGAGTTGCAACTTCGCGATCAATTAGTGCAACAACTATCTCAAGAACTTTTCCGACTGGTAAAGGGTAATACTACCTTTATTCCTCCAAAACCGGAACCGGAAAGAGATATGCAGCAGTTGCAAGCTTTGCAAGAACAATTGCAAGCAGTCGAACAACAGGTGACTTTCTACCAAGAGCAAATTACAGCGCGAGACGCCGAAATCTACCAACTGCGTCAGTCAGTCCAAGAACTCACCGATCGCAGTCGGATGTTGGAGCAAGTAGTTCAAGAGTTACCGCAAATTTATCGGCGCAAATTCGAGGAGCGTATGGCTCCAATCCGAGAAAAAGTAGCAATTCTACAAAAAGAAAATCGCCAACTCCAAGCAGAACTGCAAAGTGTCAGTTATCGTTTGGCAGTTAAAAGCCGTAATGCCAACCATAGTGGCATCGATCTGCCATCTTTTCCCCGTCCTGCTGCCGACCAAACTAATATTTCTGCTATATAGTTAATAGTAATTAACATTGACTGAGAATTTACTCCCCTCGCTTTGAGGTGTGGGGAGTCTTGCTTTATGGGGTGAATTTAACCGCTACCCATCGCCTACCACCTGCAATACCCTGCCAGATCTGAGCCTCAAGGGCAATCGCCCTTAAGGTATGTAGGTTTACTGTTAATGTTAATGATGGTGAGGCTATAATTATAAAAAATTTATTAAGAATTACTAAAACAGCTTTGACTCACCATCGTAATTTGTTATTAATAAAGGTTCACCCTGCTACTAACACCCTACTATCTTCAGTGATATTCATGACATCTTCATAGGTATGACAGATTTCAAATACTGAATCCAACTGAGTCAATTCTAAAATTAAGCGTACAGGTGCTTTGACATTGCACAGCACCAAGCGACAGCCACTTTGATGTGCGGCTTTCAATCCTGTAACCAGAGAAACCAAGCCAGAACTGTCCATAAAATCTACGGCTGCTAGGTCGATAACCCAGAGTTGATGAGACTGTGGTAATACTTGGGACATTTCCTCACTTAAGGCGATTCCACCTTGTAAATCGATACTACCTTGGGGTTTAAACAAAACCACTTGAGCTTGTTGTGTCTGATTCATGATTTTCACGGTATTAATTGCAACACTATAACAAAAAACAGAAAATCGGCACTGATACTGAGTTGCCTATGGATATGCAAATTCTGTAATTACCTCAATAAGTTAGGTATGACAAAAGTGCATCTTCGACCACATTTTTCAGTACTTATGCCGTATAATTTGTTTTAACTTTCACAATATTAGGCATAAGCTACTAATAATTACAGTAGCATCTGTATCTTTTACAGGATTTTTACATTAATGAGCTTGCAGATAAATTTTTTATAAAAAAATTATAGTTAGTCTCCGTAACTATACTGGTACGTTATTACCTGAGAATAGCGCTATCGTCAAGACTCTAGAGATAATAGTTAGTATAGGGTAGAAGCTATTAAATCTTGTCGGTGGCTTGATTGACACCCCAGCCAAAAAGGAGCAAAGATTATAGTACAAGTAAAAATTTGTAAAGGCGGCGGTGCGGAATGTCTCTTGAGTTGATTTCACTAGAAAACATCCAGGAATTCGCCCACCATTATGGTTATTGGGCGATTTTTTTGGGAATTTTGCTAGAAAATTTAGGCATTCCCCTTCCTGGTGAGACCGTAACCCTTGTAGGTGGGTTTCTTGCAGGTAGTAATGAACTAAATTACTGGCTGGTGCTGGGGGACGCCGTTGCGGGTGCTGCAATTGGTGGCACTTTTGGTTACTGGATTGGTAGACTCGGTGGTTGGAATGTCTTGCTACAGATTGGGAAGTTATTCCGGATCTCTGAAGAAAAGTTACTAAATATTAAAGCCCAATTTAGTGAAAATGCTGTTAAGGCTGTATTTTTTGGACGCTTTTTTGCGTTATTGCGCATATTTGCTGCACCTCTAGCGGGGATAGCTGATATGTCCTTCGGAAAATTCTTTGTATATAACTTAGCAGGGGCAAGTGCTTGGGCAAGCGTGATGGTAACATTGGCTTTCTTTGCCGGAAAAGTTGTTTCTTTAGAACAATTGGTTTCCTGGGTGAGCCATTTTGCGATCGCTGCCTTACTCATTTTAGTGGCTGTAATTGTTGTGCCTATCTGGTTAGAATCTCGCCAAGTTAAGCGCGCGGCGGGAGAATAATCAAGTCAAAAGTCAAAAGTCAAAAGGCAAAAGTAATTACTTGCTTTTACCTTTTGACTTTTATTTTATTTATTTTGTTGTGCCCAAATTCTGGTTGGTAAACCCCAAACGTAAATAAAGCCTTCAGCTGCTTTATGATCGAATTGATCTTCAGCACCGTAGGTGGCTAAATCTGGACTGTAAAGGGAATTATCGCTCCAACGCCCAACAAGGGTAGCATTACCTTTAAATAATTTGAGTCGCACAGTTCCCGCAACTCGTTCTTGAGTTTTTTGAATAAACCCATCCAAAGCAGCTTTAAGCGGACTGTACCAGAGACCGTTGTAAACTAATTGGGTATAAGTCTCTTCAATACCGCGCTTATAGTGACTAACATCTGCGGTTAAAGTTAAGCTTTCTAAATCTCTGTGTGCTTGAATTAACACAATCATTGCGGGTGATTCGTAGATTTCCCGCGATTTAATTCCCACCAAGCGGTTTTCGATCATGTCAATGCGACCGATCCCATGATTTCCCGCTAGCTGATTGAGTTCGTCAATTAAGGCTACTGGAGTTTTAGCTACACCGTTGAGGGTAGTAGGAATACCTTGTTGGAAACCAATTTCGATGTACTCCGGCTGATTTGGGGTATCAGCGATCGCTTTTGTCATCTGATAAATTTCTTCTGGTGGTTCATTAGCGGGATCTTCGAGGACACCAGCTTCAATGCTACGACCGAGTAAATTTTTATCAATACTATAAGGAGAAGATTTTTTCACCGGTGCGGGGATACCATAGCGTTCGCCATAGGCGATGGTTTCCTCACGGCTCATTCCCCATTCTCTAGCTGGTGCAAGGATTTTCAGATTGGGATTTAGCGCTGCACAGGAAACATCAAAGCGCACCTGATCGTTACCCTTACCGGTACAACCGTGAGCGATCGCATCGGCTCCATATTTTTCTGCTGTTTCTACTAATATTTTGGCAATTAGCGGGCGAGCAAGTGCAGTTCCTAGGGGATAACGATTTTCATATAAAGCGTTGGCTTGAATCGCTGCAAAAGCGTAGTCTTTTACAAAGCTGTCTTTAACATCCGCTACCAGAGATTCACTTGCACCCGATTTTAGGGCTTTTTCACGAACTGGTTCTAATTCATCACCTTGACCTAAATCTGCGGCTAGCGTAATTACTTCTTCCACACCCCACTCTTGTTTGAGGTAGGGAATGCAAACTGAGGTATCAACTCCCCCAGAATATGCTAAGACAACCTTTTTGGCGCGACCCATTAGTTTCTCCACTTAGGAAAACAAAGAATGATTGACGCTCTCCGCACTTTTAGGGCAGAGATTCTTGGTTCAACGACAATCCTTAAAACTAAAAGGAATCAGGCTCGCTGATTCGACCCCTCACAGGATAGTCCTACCAAAAAGGTGGAGTTATCTAGCTATGGCAATTAGCCCCAGTGGGATATATCTCCCCAAGCGTAAATTCTCGTGCGCCCCACGATACTCATTCTCAACAAATTATACAATCACTGGTTTTTGGTACTCTGTTGAGTCCATGCGTTTTTTAAGAGGTATGCACGCTCCTCAGGTACTAGCATCGCTTTACGTCGTAGGTCGAGGGCAGTACCGACGGATTCCTGCCTGTGCTAGACTACTCGCATACTGTAGCACAAAAATTGCCACAATGCCAAGAGAAAAAACTCTAAGAGTAAGACTTTCCGAGGAAGAGTTTGAGAGACTTAAAAGCTATGCTGAGAGTACTAACAGGATGGTTTCAGAAGTTATTCGGGACTATATTAAAAAACTCCCTAAAAAGCCGTCCTAGATGGTTACTGAGCCTGTCGAAGTCAGGATGGGGCTTGTATCCCATTTTTTTGGTCATTATTATATCTAACTACTACAGGTATATTTGCATGAGCGATCGCACTCTGAAAATGAAATAGTAGTTCCTAATATCAGCAAATATTTTATCTATATCAAAGGCAGCATGATAAATTGTCAGTACAAAGCTGCTGCCTTTAATTTTTCTATCGCCAGTCTCTTTTTTTGCGGTTGAATTTTACTTGGTGACTAAGGGAGAAACTTGGTTCCAACTGCCAGAGAAAACAAAAGTTTCTAGTTGCTTGCGCTGGCGTGGCGCTAATTGTCGTTGTTGCAACTTTTCGGATAAGGTATTGACATCTCCTAGATAACCAAGAGCGATCGCTGCTACAGGTTCATAACCTTCAGCTATGCCATAAACTTGTTTGGCTTTAGCTGCATCAAATCCCGCCATTTGGTGAATATATAGTTCTAATGCAGTAGCTTGGATCGCTAGAGTCGCAACAGCAGCTCCCACATCATGAAAAGCGTGTCTGTTTTCTGCACCGTTATGCTGAAAGAAAAGCTTGGCTACAGACAGCATCAGTACCGGAGCATTCTTGGCCCAATCTTGATTTCCTGGTGCTAGACAACTTAATAACCGTTCAAATTCCGCCGGATTATCTTTAGTCGCAACTATAAAGCTCCAAGGTTGCTCATTAAAAGAAGATGCAGCCCAAGAAGCAGCTTCTAAAACAGTGCATAATTTTTCTGTTTCTACTGGTTGTTCAGAGAAAGCCACAGGACTCCAACGCCGCCGCAGTAACTCTTCAACTGGATATTGGGTATTAGGTATCTTGTTGCTCATCAGCTGGCCTTTTTTTGCACAGTCTTTATCATACCTAAACCCAGCAGAACTTCGACACTTCGGTAAACTCAGTGACAAATAACCAATGACTATATGACTATTGAATATTGACAAATAATTTTTATCTTTCCGCCCAATAAGTTAAGAATAATTAGTTAAAAATTTTTTTAAAGTCTCCACTTGCTAAGAAGAGTTGCGGTATCATAAGTAAAGATGAGAATTAATTCGGTGATAGTGTTTTTTGTTAGTATTGATTGGCTTTTTCCATTTGGTATTTTCAGACTCTCTCCGAAATCTAAATCTCTACAAGTTGACGATTTTGGAGACATTCTATGTCAGTTTATGTAGGTAACCTTTCTTACCAAGTTACAGAAGATGCACTGACTGCGGTTTTTGCAGAATACGGTTCTGTCAAGCGAGTTCAAATACCTACCGACCGTGAAACAGGCCGTGTACGCGGCTTTGCTTTTGTGGAGATGAGTTCAGACACTGAAGAGACTGCTGCTATCGAAGCGCTCGATGGTGCTGAATGGATGGGACGGGATCTCAAAGTTAATAAAGCCAAGCCCAAGGAAAGCAAAGGTTCCTTTGGTGGTGGTAATCGCGGTGGCTATGGCGGTGGCGGTGGAAACCGTGGCGGTCGCTACTAAGTTACAAGGTTTATTAAAAAAAGTTTAGGGACTGTAATTTCATCAGTCCCACTAACTTTATTAAATTTTGTTAAAGCTCAAACAGCAATGTTTGAGCTTTTTTAATATTGGGCATTGGGCATTGGAACAATTTTGGATTTTGGATTTTGGATTTTAGATTGTATTTGAATCTAAAATCCAAAATCTAAAATCTAAAATTCCTAGCCCCTACTTAAGCCATTGTGTCTCAACAAGGGAGCAGTACTAGGTTCCCGTCCCCGGAAGGTTGTAAATACTTCCATTGGGTGTTTGCTACCACCTAGCGCGAGGACTGTATCGCGGTAGCGTCTACCTGTATCTTTAATTGCTGCTTCGTTTTCTAGCCCTGCTTCTTCAAAGGCGGCAAAAGCATCTGCACTCAGGACTTCAGCCCATTTATAACTGTAATAACCTGCCGCATAACCACCACCAAAGATGTGCCCGAATGCACATAAAAAAGCATCTTCTGGGAGTGGGGGTAAGACTGTGGTAGTTTTGGCAATGCGGTGGCGGACATCGCTGGGGGTTTCGTTACCACCGGGACTATAGCGTGAATGTAGTTCTAAATCTACACTGCTAAAGTGGAGTTGACGCAACATCCCGCTACCACTCATGTAATTGCGTGCGGCTATGAGCTTTTGATAATAATGTTCTGGTAAAGGTTCGCCTGTTTGGTAATGTTTCGCCATCCCAAATAAGGTGGGGCGTTCATAACACCAGTTTTCCATGAATTGGCTGGGTAGTTCGACGGCATCCCATTCGACGTTATTTATACCTGCTGCCCCTGTATAATCCACTTTGGTGAGCATGTGGTGTAAACCATGTCCAAACTCATGGAATAAGGTTTCTACTTCATTGAAAGTCATTAAGCTGGGCTGACCATCAATGGGGGGTGTTTGATTACAAACTAAGTAGGCAACTGGTAAGCGGATGCTAGTTATGCCATTTTCGACTATTTTACCGCGATTAATGCAAACATCCATCCAAGCACCACCGCGTTTTTCGGCGGGGCGACTGTAGGGATCGAGGTAAAAGTAAGCGATTGGCGCACCGGTTTCGTCAGCTATTTGGAAGTAACGGACATCTTCATGCCATACTGGGGCTTGACCATCGGCGGGGGTGACGGTAACGCCAAATAAGCGATTTACTAAGCCAAATAAACCGTCGAGAACTTGGGGAAGGGGGAAGTAAGGACGTAATTCTTCGGCGGTAAAGTCAAACTTTGCTTCTCGCTGACGTTCCGCCCAAAAGCTAATATCCCAGTGTTTTAAATCTTCGGCTTCTTTTGCGCCTTTAGATAAAGCAAATTCTTTGAGTGCGGTTAAATCTTTGACGGCTGCATCATAACTTACTTGACGCAGTTCTTCGAGTAAAGCTTCCACGGCTTCGACATTGGGAGCCATTTTACTAGCTAGGCTTAATTCAGCAAAGTTATGGAAGCCGAGTAAAGTTGCTAATTCTTGACGTAATTCTAAAATACGCTCGATGAGGGGATTGTTATCTAAGTCGCCAGAAGCAGCACGACTGATAAATGCTTTGTAAAGTTGTTCGCGCAAATCGCTTCTGGTGCTGTGCTGCATAAAAGGGCCATAACTGGGGAAGTCTAAGGTGATGCGCCAAGGGCCATTTTCTGGTGTGGCGTTTTCTTCACCGGCAGCACGGGCGGCTTGGGCTGCTAGACTGAGTAAGCTTTGGGGTAAGCCGTCAATTTCTGCTTTAGTGGTAAGGGTTAAGCTAAAGGCTTTAGTAGCATCTAAGACATGGTTAGAGAATTTGGTGGAAAGTTCTGCCAATTCTAGTTGAATGGCGTTGAAACGTTCTTTGGCTTCTCCTTCTAAGCCGACACCAGATAGTTCTGCGTCGCGAATTGCAGCTTCCACAATTCTTTGCTGTGCAGATTCTAAGCTGTTCCATTCAGCACTATTACGGAGAGATTTGAAAGCATTGTATAGAGGTTTGCTTTGTCCGAGCTTGGTGAAGAATTGAACAACATCTGGCTGTACTGCTTCGTAAGCTTCCCGGAGTTCGGGGCTATTTTTTACCCCCATTAAATGGTTAACTATTCCCCAAGTCCAAGATAAGCGTTCTGTGAGTTTATCTAAGGGTTCTACTAAACTGCTCCAAGTTGGCTGTACATTAGTTTCTAAGTTGGCAAGTTCTGTATCTAATTCTGTAACGAGCTGCTGAAAGGCTGGTACTACTTGCTCTGGTTTAATTTCTGTAAAGGGAGGTAAGCCAGTACCTTTAACTAGGGGATTTTGGGAAATAATAGCGTTTGCATTCATGATGGTGTGCAAGCGGCGATCGCTTTGACTCGATAATGATTTTTGGTTATATATTTTCTAATGTAACGATCGCTGTGCCATTTCGGGGCTAATCCTAGAGATTACAGCTTGTATCATCTGGAGAGCGATCGCTACATTTACAAGATGCTATTGTTCTGGTAGTTGAGCCGGCGATTGACTATTTACCTCTGGTAATGGTAACTCAATCACACGACTAGTAGGAGAAGCATCAATAATGACTGTGAAGTTGAAAGGCGTCACCTGTAGAGAAACTTTCCCGTCAAATCCCAGTAGCATCGCTAAAAAACTCACGAGTAAAGCAGTATAAAGAAAAATCCAAACATTATTTTGTGGGCGATTCACAGAGTTCATCCTTTTGATTGAGTAGGTGTGTGAATCCCTACGCCCAAGTTATGAGAGGAAAAAGCCAACAGTGAAACGGTCAAAGCCGATGGCTGAGTGATAAAATATGAATAGAGAAAAAATTAGTCGGCTCGAATCCTGTGATTCTTAACTTGGGTTCGGGCTTTTTCATTAGCGATGGGGAAGTTATCCCGAATCGCTAAAAACGTTAATTTTTGTGTAAATTTTTCCCATAATAGAGATTTTGTGCATATTTTCAACATGACCCTGATGTGAGATGTAGTAGATGCGTAGGGTTGAGATTAGCGATCGCTTGCGGCAGAATAAAGTTGATTTTGTGTCAGCATCCAGGTTTGTAGCCGATCAATTAGCTCATTTTCAGTTTTTGCATGGTATCCCATCACTTCAATACCTTGAATGAGGGTACTTTGCTCGAGCTGATTACCATGTAAGGATTTGCTCCAAGAACTAATGGTATTGACTGCGAATCTCATCTCCCCTACTAAATTCAAAAGCGACTGACTAGCAGCTGCGGAAACAAAACGCCTGTTGAGTAATTCATCTAGAAGTAGGCTTTGGATATGAGCATTCTCCTCAATAAATTCCAAGGTGATACGTTTCTTTTTTTGATCTAGCCGCACTCGACTTAAAAGGATTAAAGCGGAGTTGATGTTATTCAGGGTAACTCTGAATTTGTCACAAATTAGACAATTAAGTTCATTTAAGCGCTCATTTGGCGGATCTAGGTATGCCTTAGGGCTGATTTTGCTGTTGCTCATAAGATGTATTTGAGAATAAGCGGTAGTGAGGTTAGGAAAATATCGGTAATGAGCGGTTATTTGCCATCTTCAAACCTTTTATAAAGAACTGCTACTATCTGGAGATGGAAAAAATTTAAATTGCAACTTCTATCTTGAGGAAGAGAAGCTAGAAATAGAAGCTAACAAAACACGGAAATTTATTGCTGAGAAATGATTTTGTAAGTAATGAGAGATACATGATTTTTTGTTGATGCTATGTATTACTCACAATCAATAGCAATTTGCTTTGATGTAGCGAAATTATTGACTTTGGGTAGAAACTAGAAACACAGCAGCCGGGATCAATATCAAATAGGAGTTATCCAGCTTTGAAGATGTTAATCAAGGGTGGTAAGTATCGTCACCTCATCAGGTACATCTTTGTAAAGTAACAATAAAACTCAGATGAAAAATGATGAATAGCTAGTATTATAAGTATTTGTACGGTAAAATACATTTGAAAATATCTGGAAATGTCTATAAAAGCTGAAAAAATAGACAAAACAGAAAATTTGAGTCATCAATTATCCAATCTTTTAGCGATGATTGTTTTAATATTTGCCCGCTCCATTGGCTCTAGTTTCTAGAGGGTGCAAAAATTATCCAGAAGTAGAGGATAGGAAATGACAGCAATCATCATCGTGCAAGAGATTTGGGAAAAATTAAAGCAAGCTTATATAGAAAAGTTTGGCGGTTCGCCTAAACTACTGATTACTGAACTGAATAATGTTTATCGAGATAAAACTAACAGTACTAAAGATGTAATCTCCGATAAAACTATTCGCAATTTTTTTAATAGTAGCGAACCCATCAAGATGCAAGAGAAAAACTTGAATTTCTTGTGCGGTGTATTATTAGGTTACGAAAGTTATCAAGAAGCGTTAAGACAACAATCTGCTGTAGAGAAAAGCGAAACAGTAGATGTTGAGGTGAAGACAGATTGGATTGCAGAATACCAAGAATATATTCAGGTAAAATGCAACAATATGAAAGTGCTGACAATGACTCAGCCAGTACAACTTCATAGCATTTACACGAATGTCAAAGTTCTGGAAACGGTTCCAGCTAAACACCAAAAAACAATTGAAGATTTACGCCTGAATTTATCCAACGAAAATCTTAAATTTAGTCGGCTAAATTATCGGGTGCGTCATGACGATATTTTAGCTTTTGATGCGGTTAAAAAATATCGCAAGCTGTTGGTTTGGGGTAGCCCTGGTGCAGGTAAGACGACATTTTTAAAACATCTAGCAACATCGGCTAGGGATTTAGAAAATCAACCCCTACCAATTTGGATTTCTTTAAAAGCATTTGCGGATGTAGAAAATCAACCCAATCTGATTGATTTTATTGAAAAAGATTTGATTCAATTTGTGCCTCAGCCAACAGAAATTGTGCAGCAGTTACTCAAATTAGGGCGCTGTTTGATTTTGTTAGATGGCTTAGATGAAGTTGCAGAAACCCAAAGCGATCGCATTTATCGCCAGATTCATAGTTTTGTCGAACAATATCCGAAAAATATCTTTGTTTTAACTTGTCGTTCTGGTGCGGTAGATTATATATTTGAGCATTTTACGGAAGTAGAAATCGCAGATTTTAAGGAAGAACAAGTTAAGGAATTTGTCAAACAATGGTTTAAATTATGCCAGGAACCAGCGTTAGCAGCTAAATTTTTAGGAGAGTTAGAAAAGAATAGTTCTATTAAAGAGCTAACCACAAGTCCCTTGCTGTTGACTATGTTATGTTTGGTATTTCAAGATAACTATGAGTTTCCCAGAAATCGCTACTTATTGACTGAAGATGCGGTGAATATTCTGTTACGCAAATGGGATGCTAGCAGACGCATAGATAGAAATGCCGTTAATAAATTTAATTTACCATATCAGCGCAAAGTCAATTTACTAAGTCAGATAGCTTATCAAGCTTTTAATCAAGAACCACAACAGTATTTTTGGTTGCAACGAGACTTAGAAACCTTAATTGAGGATTATTTAGATAATTTTCTGGAAATTCCGCCAGAAACTTTGGTGGAGGAAAGTCAGGATATTTTAAAAGCGATTGAAACTAATCATGGCTTATTGATTAAACAATCTCAAGATGTTTACTCTTTTTCTCATTTGACATTTCAAGAATATTTTGTCGCCCATCATGTAGTAGAAAGCAGAAATACAGCGACGTTAAATGAAGTGATGCAACAACATTTAACCAAGCGTCAGTGGCGAGAAGTATTTTTGATGATTGCGGGAAGATTGGCGAATACCGATGATTTCTTTAAATTGATGTTTCGCCAAATTAATCTGCTAGTGGTGGAAAATAAGGTTTTACAAGATATGTTAATTTGGCTAGATAATGTCACTACTTTACATGGTGTCAAATCTAGTTCTTGGCGGGCTTTTTATTTGTTTGTCGATCAGGTATTTGAATTATATAGTAATTTACAGTCCAAGATTGATTACCATTTAGCGCAAGAACTAGCTGTTAGTTTAAGAGAAATCAATAAAGAAAGAAAATCTATACATCCTCGTTCTTTACTATCTGATTTTGCTTTTGATTTAGTTGATTACCATGCTCATATAGTAGATACAAAAACTCAAGAAAAGGGCTTTGAATCGCAAAACTTAAGTCCTTTGTTAAAGCAAGAACTTCCGGCTAGCGAGCAAATTGTCACAATACCTCAACTGCGAACAGAGGTTAGTTTAATTGATAAAAATAGTGGCGTAATTTGTATTACTAAACCAGCCCAAGAAAATATTCAGTCAGAATCGCAACAAATACAACCAAATTACTCGCTGGCGCAAGTTCATCATTGTAGCGAATATGCAGATGAACCGGGTAATTATATCAATGAAGATTTAGCAGAGTTTCTCGTTTTTTTAAAAGAAAGTCGCCCAGAGGAGCAAGCACCAGAATCAGATTGGTTAGACTGGGCGAATAGATTGCGCTCGGCTATGCGCTTATATTTAGATATTGGTTGGAATGATGTGATATTTACTGAAGATGAAATTAAGATTTTAAAAGATTATTTTTACGCTAATATTCTGCTGCTTAAATGTATTCAAAGCGATAGTTACTTGACTAAAGATTTACGCAATCAAATTATTGACAATTTGTTGTTGCCTAGTCAACGTATTCCTGCGGCTTTGTTGACTGTTGATTGAGAGGATGAAAAGGTAGAAACTAGTCAATAGTCAATAGTCTAGGACTTACGTAAAATCATGAAAAAACGAACCACGAAGTACGCAAAGAACACGAAGTAAAGAGGGTTTGGGAGAGTTATCGCGTAAGTTCTGTAGTCAATAGTCAATAGTCAAGGCGATTTTTAAGACAGCTGAACGCGAGAAAATTTCATTGAATTTATCAGCTTATCCCGAAATCCCGCCGTCACCCTGAAGGGTGCGGCTAATTGTACAAAGCCTACTTTTGTAGGCTGAAGAAATTTAGGCTGCGTAGGTGGGTTTTGTAACTTTAGCTCCAGGCTTTGAGGGTGTGGGCGTGATTTTGGGTGAACGAGAGGATTTTTTGAGCGCAATTTCACAAATAGAATTTGTTGGCAAATGCTTGTGCTACCGAATTATGCAGGTTCGTTACCGCTAGTTGCCGGAAGTTACCATTTAATACTATGATATTCAGATACATTACAGCAGTTGCAACAATTGCTACTCTTTATGGAACAGCAGATTCAAAAAGTATGTCAGCAAAAACTAGGTGGAAAGTGGAAAGACGGCTGTTGTACCGATAATCCACCAGTAGATCATATTTCTTTTCCGTCTAATGCGATCGCATCTGCGGAGCAATATCCGATAGCCTCAACTGAGTCACAAACAGACTCACCAGCAGCGAATACAGTGTTAATTCAGGATTAGCTGGAAACTTCGTAATTCGTAATTCGTAATTAAGAATTTATCAGTCAACCGTCAACCGTCAACCGTCAACATTTAATATTATTTGCAAATTGTGAGAAATTTTCTCTTCGCCATTTTGCATCATGGGCGCGATTTGTTCTCAGTTCCAAAACGCGAATTCCTTGGGTTGGTAGTGGGTTTAATTTTTGTTGTAACTGTTCCCAATTATTAATTAATTCATGCTCTACGCTATATGTAGCGCACAATTGAGCAAAATCAATATCTTGGGGAGTGCCAAAAAATTCCTCAAAAGGTGGGTCAAATTTGGCAATGGGTAACATTTCAAAAATACCGCCACCATTGTTATTAATTAATAAAATTGTGAGATGTCCGATAAATTTGTTGCGAATTAAAAAGCCATTAGTATCGTGTAATAAAGCCAAATCTCCTGTTAACATCACAGCACTTTGATTGTGATGGGCGATTCCTAAAGCTGTAGATAATGTGCCATCAATACCATTAGCACCCCGGTTAAAATGCGATCGCACTCTTAAATTATTCGGTTGCCAAAAAAATTCCACATCCCGCACTGGCATACTATTAGCAATAAATAAGGGCGTTTCTGGTGGTAAAGTTTGCGAAAGTAACCAAGCTGCTTTACCTTCAAATAACTCCGCCATTGTCCCCAAAGTCCGATCAACAGCAGTCCTCACTTGAGCTTCTACATCACACCACAATTGCAAGTATTCCGGAATTGATTCCCTACCTTGTCCCCCAACCTCTAATTCCTCAATCGAAATTCTCAAATGAGTCGTCTTTCCATGTAAAGGATCAAGATTTTGCTCGCTAGGATCTATTACCCAGCGTCGCGGTTGTGTAGTATTGATCCAATTCCGCAATTCTTTACTAGTAGGCATTTCTCCTACTTGAATTACCATTGTGGGTGCTAGTTCTTTACTTAATTGGGGATTGCGCAGAATCAAGTCGTAGGTGGAAATTAAATCAGGGTTGAGGTGGGCGTAATTTCTTAGGGGTGAGAGTCCTTCAGCCAGAACAGGCCATTTTAAAGTTTGAGAAAGTCGGGCGATCGCTCTACAATAATCTTGCGGTTGCTGTGGTTGGGCAACACCAGCGATAATAATTCCGCGATCGCATTGCAGCCATTCATCGGGAATCGAGTATCGGGAATTGGGTATAGGGAATGCGTTATTCAATCCCGCGAAAAACTCTGCAAAATTTAACTGAGATTGCAACTGACTCAAATCAATCCCATCAGGAACCGGCGCTAAAGGATCGCGTAAAGGTATGTTGAGATGTACTGGCCCCGGTGAGGGTGTTTGTGTCCGTTCCCAAGCATGAATAATTGTTTGTCGTAGATAGCCAAGCATCCCCATATCTGCTATGGGTAAAGTTAATTCTGTCTGCCAGTTGGGATATCCACCGTATAACTTTAGTTGATCGATAGTTTGTCCGGAGTGACAATCGCGCAATTCTGGGGGTCTATCTGCCGTTAAGATTAATAAAGGTACGCGACTTTCTCTAGCTTCAATTACAGCTGGATAAAAATTAGCGCCAGCTGTCCCAGAAGTACAAACCAGTACCGCAGGTTTCCCACTCGCTTTTGCTTGTCCCAAAGCAAAAAAAGCGGCGGAACGTTCATCGAGAATTGAGATAACATCAATATCCGGCCTTTGTGCCGCAAACGCCACTGCTAGCGGTGTAGAACGGGAACCCGGACAAATCACAGCACAAGCCAACCCTAAACGCTTGAGGGTCTGAGTTAAGATATCAGCCCAAAGTTGATTAACATTGCTATAAGCGATCGACATTCCAGCAAACAGAACAATAACTAAATCCTCAACTACTCAAGCCTATACTGCAACGGGACAGATCCAGCTAAAATCCAGAATGCAAAATTCGTACTTTGACTGTTATGGACTGCATTCATTTAACGGGAATTCGCGGTTATGGCTACACGGGGTTTTTAGCAGAAGAACAGGTTCTCGGACAATGGTTTGAGGCTGATGTGACATTATGGTTAGATTTGGCGACTGCGGGACAAACAGATGCGATCGCAGATACAGTAGATTATCGCAGCGTGATTAGCTTAGTCCAAAGCCTGATTAAAACATCCAAGTTTGCTTTAGTGGAAAAGCTAGCTAGCACAATTGCAGATTCTATTCTCCAACAGAGCGATCGCATTACCCAAGTCAAAGTCATTCTCTGCAAACCCGCAGCACCCATCCCCGACTTTGGCGGCAAAATTCTGATTGAATTGACTAGAACTCAGCCCAATATTTAAGATTGGTCAATGGTCAATGGTCAATAGTCAATAGTCAATGGTCAATGGTTAATAGTCAATAAATTCTCAACAGTGGACTATTGACTCTGGACTATTGACTCTGGACTATTGACTCTGGACTATTGACTTCAATATTTTCCTGCTTAAAATTTATCCATCAGGATTTTTTGGACAATATTTTTATACATGTAAGCAATTGTTTTATCTTGGCTTAAATATAAGCAATCTATCATTCTTATCTCATCCAATTGATAGAGGATTTAAATAAATAGTATATTGTTATACTTTTTCTATAGTAAAATCCTGTACTATTCGTTCAAAACATACATTAGGATTTTTAATCTACTCAGTCAAAAGTGTAGCAAAAAATAGCCGGACTACACATTAAATATCCTGAATACTTGCAACAGTCTAGAAGAATTTGATAAGCTAATTGTCACTGAAATTGCAACATTTTCATGGTGTTAAAAGCTGCCTAGTGTCTCCCTTACACCCTGCGGTTTCAATGTGTAAATTAAATGCTTCACAGTTTATTACTTCTAGAATACCTGTTATTTAGTCAGTCTATCAAGGTTCAAATCTTTATTACCCTTCCGTAGAAACCGCAAAGATTTGTGCTTTTTATGATTCATTACTGCCAAATTGCCAAAAAATTTATTTAGTTTCAGATAATTGTATGGCAATTTACATTTTTAAATAGTATCTTGGCTTATTAACCGGATATCAACTGTATGAGGAAAATCAAAAATATGTAAATAAAAAATTAGTTATTCTTCCAGGTACTACACAGGTAGATTAGAGATTGATTATTATAGGATTATTGATTTTCAGAGTGAGCCGAGACTGAAAACAAAATCTGCACTTTAGCCAACAGATTAGTCTAACATGTTCTCCCACAAAATCTTAGTTGTTGAGGATGAAAGAATCCTAGCTTCAGATATCAGAAATAGTTTACAGAAGTTAGGGTATTCTGTTTTAGAATTGACAGCTTCTGGCGAAGAAGCCATCAAAAAAATAGCGGAGGATAATCCACATTTAGTATTAATTGATATCTGCTTGGCAGGTAAAATTAATGGTACTGAAATTGGGGATATTATCCAGAATGATTTCCAAATACCAGTTGTCTATTTAACTGAGTATTCAGCAGACAAGCAAACACACCAAAAGCAACTCAGCGAGCCATTTAGTTATATTCACAAACCATGTGCTGAAAAAGACTTACATTTTGCTGTAGAAATGGCTCTTTACAAGCATCGGTTGAACCAAAAATATGAAGCAGAAAAGCAGCGACTCACAGCAATTATTAACAGTATGGGCTGTGGCGTAGTTGTTACTTGTGCTGATGGGAGTATTCAAATGATGAATCCTGTAGCCGAAGCACTCACAGGTTGGAGACAAAATGAAGCTTATGGCAAGGATTTAGAAGAAGTTGTAAACTTAATTGACAAAGAGATGGATGAAGTAATTGATAATTTAGCTACTAAAGCGATACAAGCAGGAGAGGTTTTAAATCTCCCCGAGAACTGCAACCTGCTGACTAAGGATGGCAAGATTATACCTATTGGTGATTCTGTAGCACCGATTCGCGATGCTGATGGCAATATCGATGGTGCGGTTTTAGTCTTTCAAGATATTAGTCAACGCAAACAAACAGAAGCACGATTACTGCGCAATGCTTGTCACGATGCCTTAACTGCGCTTCCCAATCGAGTATTATTTTTAGATCGTCTCAGGCAAACAATTGAACGCAGCAGACGACGTAATGATTATAATTTTGCAGTTTTATTTTTAGATTTAGATGGCTTTAAGGGGATTAACGATCGCTTTGGTCACGCAATCGGCGATGATTTTTTAGTAGCGATCGCGCGTCGTTTAGAGTTATGTTTACGTAGTGGCGATACAGTTGCTAGATTTGGTGGGGATGAATTTGCTGTCCTTTTAGAAGATATTAAAGACGTTACAGACGCTACTAATGTCGCTAAACGCATCCAAGAAGCTTTAAGCGTACCACTTAACCTCAACGGACATCAGATAATTCCCACAGCTAGCATTGGTATTGCGTTGAGTAGCAGTCATTATGAAGAACCCCACAACCTACTCAGAGATGCTGATATTGCAATGTACCATGCTAAACGGCAAGGAAAAGCTCGCTATGGCGTGTTTTCAAACGCTTAAACTCTTCAACTTTTAGCGATAGATTGTTAGCTATGATGTAATTAGCAACAAAATCTCAAAGTCTGAAAATTCTGTGATGGAGAAAACAGAGAAGCAGAAAATGCTGGCTGGCGAATTATATTGGGCAGAAGACACAGAACTAGTTACTGAGAGGAAACGCGCCTCTCGTCTTTTGCGAATGTACAACGCTACCACCGAAGAACAAGACGAGCAAAAGTGGCAGATTTTACAAGAATTATTTGGGCAAATAGGTAAAAAAGCTACAATTGTGCCACCATTTTACTGTGATTATGGCAGTAACATTTACGCAAGCGATCGCTTATTTATGAACTTTGGCTGTGTAATTTTAGACTGCAATACAGTTCATATTGGTGAAAATGTTATGTGCGCCCCTTATGTGCAGATATACACTGCCTACCATCCTACAGAACCAGAGATTCGGCTTGCCGACAGAGAATTAGCCGCACCAGTCAAAATTGGTAATAACGTGTGGATTGGTGGCAGTGCAATTATTTGCCCCGGAGTCACAATTGGAGATAATACAACTATTGGTGCTGGTAGTGTAGTAGTGAAAGATATACCTGAAAATGTTGTAGCTGCTGGCAACCCATGCCGTATTATCCGGCACCTAACCTAAAATTTGCTTAAAACTTGTATCCTCTAGCTAGCCAATATTGCCAGTCTGCAAGGGCTTCTAGAGTGTCTTCATCAGCATCAATGGCTTCGATTTCCGATAGCTTTGCTGAATACACATCATCTTCTTTGCCATTGATGACAGCTACCTCGACAATCATATCTTTGAGACATTCATCATCTGGAGCCATTCCCAAAACTTCAACTTGCTTTTCTTGGGGTGTCGTTGATTTCCGACTCTTTTTTGTCCATTTGGCATTAAAAGGAAAGTTGAGAGCCTCTTCTAGGTAGTAGTACCAAGCCATTGCCCTGTCTTCTTTGTCTTCAGCATCCGCAATGATTTCTGTCTTAATGCGCTGCTCTCGAGTTTGATCTTGTTCAACACTAGGCATAATATCCAGACTTGCTTAGGATAAATTTGGAACTATGTATAGTAACGTTTTGGCGATCGCCTGTCAATTTGTGAAAGATTATTTTTCTTATAGCCACATCAGCTAGCTTTAGAAATATAGCAAATTTTGCAACTTTATGCCATTAAATCAGGAAATTTCCTGCTTTGAGGAGGCGGAAGAAGCAGGGGGCAGGAGGCAGGGGGCAGGGGGCAGGAGGCAGGGGGAGATAAACTATTACCCAAGGGACTTACAAAAAATAAATTATCCATATTTCGTAGTGCGAGCAGCGCTCAGTCGAACGCTGCTCGCACTACAAATTTATTGGGTATTTAAAAAATTGGATGTCCCCAATGCCCAATGCCCACTCGCCCTGAGCGAAGCCGTTCGCGTAGCGTCTCGCAGAGAAGGGATGCCCAATGCCCAATGCCCTTAATCTGAATCCATTAAACTGGCGGCTTCTTGCAGCAGGGCTTGTTGTTCTTTTTGAATTGCCTCTAGGCGATCGCAAATATATGCTAATCTTTGTTGTCTTTTTTGAGACTCTGTTACGGAATTATCTAGTATTAATGCCGATTCTGATTTTATCTTAGAAGCGCCTGTAATAGTTTGAAAACTATAACGAACAAATTTACTCAGGGAAATAAAACCAACTTTTACCAACGCCTGAAGCAATTGAATGGGAACCCGGAGAATAGTCCAACTAGTGACTTCAATTAAGCGCATCGCCGCTTTAACTAAGCTCCACAGCAAAGCTAAAATAAACACCAGCAAGATACTACTAATAATTGGGTGATTAACTCCCCAACTAAGGATTTGTACCAGGCGGAAAAAAGAAGGGTGTTGTACTAACCAATCATTCATCGAAGAAGCGATTGCATTTTGCACGGCTACAGATGTTGTAGTCTTAATATTCTCAGCAGAACCTTTCGCTTGTTCCCAAGTTGTCGTTATGGCATCAACTGCTCTGATAGTAGCTTGATTGGCAGTATCTTGAACAGACTGCCCTGCCTGCTGTACTGAATTACCAACAGACTTTACACTATCATTCACCAAAGACTGCGCCTGTTGCCAGCCTTGCCAAATTCCTTGAGCTAAATTAATGCCGATTTGAGGTTCCATAAAACATTGCACCACGGCTGAATCGAACCTGCAACCCATCTTACATAAACTGGACAGGAAAGCACACTCATTTGGGCATGGGGCATTGGGCATTGGGCATTGGGCATGGGGCATTGGGCAGAAAGTATTCCTTCTGGCTCCTCCTATTTGCCTTCTGCCTTTTTTGGTGAATTTCTCGGAAACTGAATTGCAACTGCAACGTCACATAAAATATCTTCTTTTGGAATTACTAGCTGATAGCAACTCACAATAAAGTTGCTTTGAATATGTAGTAGCTGAAAAAAAGTTATTACTGAGTATATGCTGCAACATTGAAGAAATCATCAGGAATTATCAAAAGTAAATTCCGGAAAAATAATATTAATAAATGTAGGAAATATCAACTCTTAAGGTCAAAGTGCATGAACGGCATTTCTAAACTATCTCACTCAATGAAAACTATATGTCATTTTCCCCAAAATGTCATATTTTCTTTAGCATTAACTAGCTTTATATGTGGCATTGGCTTGATTGATAATTATGCTAATGCTGCGCCTAATGTAGCTCATATCCAATTAGCACAAACCGGACAAAATAACCAAAATAGACTGCCGAAAAAGGTTGCTAGAGCAATACTCAATGACGCCGCTAAACGTGTTGACTTGCCTGTCAGCGAGTTAAAAATTACTAAAGCTACCGCCAAAACCTTTAGTAATCCTTGTATTTTCAGGTTTGGGGAAGTTTGTACTAGAGAATATAGACCTGTCAATGGTTGGGAAGTAATTGTACAAGTAAAAGACCAATCTTGGACTTACCATGCCAATAGATCGGGTTCAGAAGTCTATTTAGATCCGAAAAGTAATCAATCGATAACAGTACCTTTACCCAAAGCGATCGCTAATAAAATTCTCAACGATGCTGCTAAACGTTCTGGAATCGCAGTTGGCGATTTAAAAATTAGCGAAACCACATCTATCAGCTTTGGTAATCGTTGTACATTTAACTTTGGCGAACTCTGTACCGCAGATTATAATCCGGTGCATGGCTGGCGAGTAATTGTGCAAGTTAAAGATGAACCTTGGACTTACCATGTCAATAGATCCGGTTCGCAAATTATTTTAGATCCCATAATTAGAGAATGGCCAAAAGTGACTTTAACGACAGCGATCGGCAGTAGAATTTTAGATGATGCTGCCAAACGTTCTGGTGTCGCAGTTGGAGATTTAAAAATTACCCAAGCCACAGCCAAAAATTTTGGTAATCCTTGCGAGTTCGGCTTTGGTGAAATCTGTACTAAGGAATATAATCCGGTTCCTGGTTGGGAAGTAATTGTCCAAGTTAAAGATAAATCTTGGACTTACCATGTCAATAGAACAGGCTCGCAAATTATTTTAGATCCGAAAATTAATCCATCGGCAAACGTGACTTTACCCAGAGCGATCGCCAATAATATCTTAAATGATGCTGCCAAACGTTCTGGTGTCGCAGTTGCCAATTTACAAATTACCCAAGCTACAGCTAAAACCTTTGGAAACCAATGCCATTTTGGGTTTGGCGAAGTTTGTGCAGAGATTTATCAACCTGTTGAGGGGTGGGAAGTCGTAGTTAAGGTAAAAGAGCAATCTTGGACTTATCATGCCAATAAATCTGGTTCTGCGATCGTTTTAGATCCGAAAGCGGTTTAGGGACTTGCAAATAAAAAAAACATCGCGATTGTTAAATTACCAAGTTCGTAACTCGGAGGATACTACTGGCGAATTAGGGGTCAGACCCCTCGCCTATCCCGCAATCCCGCCGTCACCCTCAAGGGTGCGGCTAATTGAAAAAAGCCTGCCTCCGCAGCCTCTATTTCTCTAGCCTGCGGAGGCAGGCTTTGTAGATTTAGCCCCAGGCTTATAGCCTGTGGGCGGTGTGTCGGGTAAGCGAGAGAACAGTTTATCTCAATTGTTGAGGGGTCAGACCCACCATTGGCCATTCGCCATCAATATAAATTGATAGCGATCGCACTTGATATTATAAGGATACTCGTTGAAAACCTTGCGGCTTTAGCCCAAGGATGAAAACGGTTTAAAAAGTTTACTTTTTTGTGATATTTTCTTTTTCTTGATGTATTTATGTCAGTTATGGTAACATAAACATGTGGTTAATTGGTCGATACCCATGATTGTTTACGAGTTCAAAGTTAAGGGAAAAGAAAAACAGTATCAAGCTATAGATGAGGCAATTCGTACTAGTCAGTTTATCCAAAATAAATGCTTACGCTATTGGATGGATAACAAAGATATAGGCAGATATGACCTTAATAAATACTGTGCTGTTTTAGCATCTGAATTTCCTTTCGCTGATGAATTAAACTCAATGGCTAGACAATCTGCTGCTGAACGTTCTTGGTCTGCAATAGCTCGATTTTACGATAACTGTAAGAAGAAAATTAAGGGCAAAAAAGGGTTTCCAAAGTTTAAGAAAAACTGCCGTTCTGTTGAATATAAATCGACTGGGTGGAAACTGTCAGACACGAGAAAAGCCATAACATTTTCGGATAAAAAAGGAATCGGAACTCTGAAATTAAAGGGAACCTACGACCTTAACTATTACAATATCAAGCAAATTAAGCGAGTGCGCTTAGTGCGTCGTGCTGACGGGTATTACGCTCAATTCGCAATTGATATTGATGTCAGGGTAGAAAGTCAACCTACTAATCAAATTGTTGGTATTGACTTGGGATTAAAATACTTCATTGCTGACAATAAAGGTAATGTAGAATCATCACCCCAGTTCTACCGTAAGTCCGAAAAACATCTTATACGAGCCAACCGCAAGAAGTCCAAAAAATTCAGTCAACAGAAGAAAAAAGCCAAAATCAGGCAATCAAACAATTACCACAAGGCTAGAAATAGATATGCTCGGAAACATTTAAAAGTAAGTAGGCAACGAAAAGAGTATTGCAAGAGATTAGCTTACTCCGTCATCCAATCTAACGACTTGGTAGCCTATGAAGATTTAAATGTCAAAGGGCTCTTCCGTAATCGACATCTAGCTAAATCAATTAGTGATGCTGGTTGGTACACTTTCCGCAGTTGGTTGGAATATTTTGGTCATAAATATGGGAAGGTGACTGTTGCAGTTCCTCCCCACAACACCAGCCAAAATTGCTCTAACTGTGGTAAGAAGGTGAAAAAATCTCTATCGACTAGAACCCATGTTTGCCCTCATTGTGGATATGTAGAAGACAGGGATATCAACGCAGCAATCAACATTTTGAGACTAGGACTCAGTACCGTGGGGCACACGGGAACTTACGCTACAGGAGATTTGCCCTCTTGGGCAGTTGGGGTAACTCTGCTGTCTAACGGCGAGTCTGTGAATGTAGAATCCCCTGGCTTTGCGATTAAGTGAGCGTAGCAATACTTAATCAGCCAGGGGAGTGTCAATGTGGCTCATGCAATTTGATGCGCTTAGTATATAATGATGGATTGTGTCGATCAAAGCCAAACCATGCCTAAACTCAAAACTCGTAAAGCTGCGGCGAAGCGATTCCGTGCCACCGGTACCGGTAAAATCGTCCGTCGCAAAGCCTTCAAAAACCACCTTTTAGAGCATAAGACTACCAAGAAAAAGCGCAGCTTCTCCAAAATGGCGATTGTAAATGAGCGCGATGAAGAGAATGTACGTTTGATGCTCCCCTATTTGTAAGTTTTTCAGGAATTTTCAGGAAAATATAAGTTATGACACGGGTAAAACGCGGTAATGTAGCTCGTAAACGCCGCAATAAAATTCTCAAAATAGCTAAAGGTTTTCGCGGTTCCCACTCAACTCTGTTTAGAACCGCTAACCAACAGGTAATGAAAGCGCTGCGGAGTTCCTACCGCGATCGCAAAAAGAAAAAGCGCGATTTCCGTAGCCTCTGGATTGCTCGGATTAATGCTGCTGCAAGAGAACATGGTTTGAGCTACAGCCAGCTAATCGGTAATCTCAAAAAAGCTAATGTCCAACTCAATCGTAAAATGTTGGCACAAATGGCAGTTGTCGATCCAGCTAGCTTTGGCAAAGTAGCTGCATTGGCTATTCAAGCAAAGGGATAAAGGATTAAGGATGAAGCATGAAGTATGAAGGCTGAAGTATACCCCAAAAATCAATCTGGGGGCTGGAAAAAAGACACCTTAATCCAGAAAATAGGTGTTTTACAGCAATTTTGGTTTTCATCCTTTATCCTTTACTCCTTATCCTTATTATTAATTGTTAGCTGTTGCTTTTTAGCCACAGGATCAATTGCATCTGCCGCCGAAATGCCAGAAATTCTGCGGCGAGGCTATTTAACTATTGCGGTTAAAGATAACTTGCGTCCCTTGGGATTTAGAGATGCTAGCGGGAATTTGCAAGGCTTGGAAATTGACTTAGCACAGCGTTTAGCCAGTGATTTGTTAGGGAAAGCAAATGCTGTAAAGTTACAACCAATAGCAAATCGCGATCGCTTATCTGTAGTCTTTAACAATCAAGTTGACTTTGCTATTGCGAGAGTTACAGCCACAGAGTCACGCTCTCGCTTAGTAAGTTTCAGTGTTCCTTACTACTTTGATGGCACATATTTAGTAGTAAAAGATACAGGAATCCAGAAGACAAAAGATTTAGTAAACCGTAAAATCGCCGTCCTGAATAACTCTAGCAGCATTGCTGATGTGAAGTACTATGTGCCCAATGCTGAGTTAGTCGGGGTGAATTCTTACGCAGAAGCGCGATCGCAAATGGAAACTGGGGAAGTACAAGCCTTTGCTGCTGATGCTAGCCTTTTGAGCGGTTGGATACAAGAATATCCCCAGTATCGCCTACTCCCAGACAAACTCTCCACAGCACCCTTATCTGTAGCCATGCCCAAGGGCTTGCAGTACGCTGATTTAAGATTACAGGTAAATGAAGCGATCGCGCGTTACATCGCTGAAGGTTGGCTCAAGCAACGCGCCCAATACTGGGGATTACCATAAATCAACAGTCAACCGTCAACCGTCAACCGTCAACCGTCAACCGTCAACCGTCTCCCAGTTCCCCTTGCAGCTGATAATAAATAAGAAGACTCTTTATAATTTTCTCTTTCAAGACAATGGATAACAGTCTAGCGGTTGTTTATCTCTCGATTTTCGTAGGTATACTCGCCTTTGCAGTTGTGGCTATTTTTCGCCAAATTTTCAAAACTCGTCGGATTGAAAGTTCGTTGTCCCGCTTAAAAAACAAGTTGAGTAAAGAGAAGGGTACAACTCAAGAATATTACGAGTTAGGCAGTATTTATTCGCAAAAGAAAATCTATTCCCAAGCAATTACGCTGTTTCAAAAAGCTCTGAAAACGGCGGAAGAAGAAGGGGAAGAAAATATTGCTCCTATCTACAATGGGCTAGGTTATGTTTACTTTACTCAAGAGCAATATGATTTAGCAATTCGTCAGTACAAAGAAGCTCTGAAAAATCAACCTGACTACGTAACAGCGCTGAATAATCTTGCTCATGCTTATGAGCGGAAAAAATTAAACGCCCAGGCGCTACAAACTTACGAAGAAGCCCTGAAATTTGCGCCTAATAATTCTACAGCTAAACGTCGTGCTGAATCTTTGCGGCGGTTGGTTTCTGCTTAATTATTAACTTGATCGCGAGTACGCAGGTAGGGGCATGGCAGTGCCAGTGCCCCTACAATCAACGATAATCTGTACCTCATCAACTTGCAATCTGCTGTATATATTTTCAAAATATCTAATTTAAAAATATAGTTAGATGAATAATTATTACAATTTAAAAAAAGAAGGCGAAAGATTGTAGGGGCAAGGCAATGCCTTGCCCTCTAGAATACATTAATGGGAGCATCCCAATTTTGACGCAATACCCTTCTAGGGTATTGCTATACCAACAAAGCCTGCCTTCGCAGGCTATCAAACTTTTAGCCTGCGTTCGTCGAAGACGTTCCCGAAGGGTAGGCAGGCTTCGTATTTCTAGCCCCACCCTTATAGGGTGAGGGCGTTTTTGCACATTTGGGATGCTCCCACATTAATGTTTCGCAAACATAATTTGAATTGGTATTATCATCCATAATTAATATTAAAATTTCAGTAAATTTATGCGGTTTATCAATTTCAGCCAAGAATATATATAGCTATATATTCCGATAAATATTTAAATAATGATGAAGCGGCTACGGTTATTGAGTTTAATTATTGCCATTATTATTTTCATTATTGGCGCTCTTGGTTATCGAGAAATTTTATTTGCACAACAACCGTCAATTTCCCATCCCCTCACAGCCTTAACAGCAGGAGAAATTAAGACAGCAGTTGCAGTGGTAAAGAAAGAAAAGAATCTCACTGAAAATGTAGTTTTCCCATTAATCAATCTGCAAGAACCAGATAAAAAAGAAGTTCTAAATTTTACACCTGGTAAGTCTTTTCAACGCCAAGCTTTCTTAGTGGTGTATGAGCGATCGCAAAATCAAACATACCAAGCTGTAGTTGACTTGAAAACTCAAACCCTCACTTCTTGGAAGCTAATACCTAACGCTCAACCTGCAATAATTAATCCTGAATACGATTTAGCACGACAGATTGTCCAATCAGATCCCCAATGGCAAGCAGCTATGCAAAAACGGGGAATTACAGATTTTGATAAAGTAAAAATTAATTGCTGGGCACCAGGTATTTTAACTGATAAGGAAACGACTACAGGTAAACGTCTTTGTCGAGCATTATCTTACTATAAAGGTAAGAATTGGAATTACTTTGCCAGTCCCATTGAAGGGGTAGTAGCTACTGTTGATTTAAACACAGGTAAAATCGATAGCTTTATAGATAACGGGGTATTACCGTTATCTTCAGAAAATTGGAATTATGATGTTCAATCTTTTAGTAAATTACTAACACCACCAAAATTATTAAAAATAATCCAACCTCAAGGTACTAGTTTCCGCATTCGTGGTAATGCAATTAGCTGGCAAGGTTGGAATTTTCGCTATTTAATGCATCCCCGCAATGGGTTAATTCTCTATCAAATAACTTATGATGATGGAGAAAAAATTCGCCCGGTTTTATACCGTGCTAGCCTATCAGAAATGGTAGTACCTTATGGTCATCCTGACTTTACTTGGGCTTTTAGAAATGCCTTTGATGTAGGTGAATATAATTTTGGTTCCCTCGCCACTTCAATGGAGTTAGGTAAGGATATTCCGGAGAATGGTTTGTTATTAAATGCGGTGATGGCTAACGAACAGGGGGAACCTTATGAAATGCCCAAGGTAATTGGTATTTATGAAAGAGATAATGGGCTATTGTGGAAGCATTACGAATACAATACCCGAAAAAATTATGTCCGTCCTAATCGAGAATTAGTGATGACGATGACGGCGGCAGTTGATAATTATGATTACAGTTTAAATTGGATTTTTCACCAAGATGGCAGTTTAGAAATTGAGAATGATTTAACGGGAATTGTGTTAGCACAGGGTACAAATGCAAAAACACAATCTCCAGATAATTCTTATGGCAGACTATTAGCCAAAAATATCTTTGGCGTAAATCATCAACACTTCTTTAACTACCGCCTAGATATGGATGTAGATGGTGAGGCTAATTCTGTCATGGAAATGAATGTGCAAGCCTTACCTTTAGATAATCATAATTCTTTAGGAAATGCGATCGCAGTTACAGATACTCCCTTAACCACAGAAAAAGCTGCTGTGCGCGATTTAGACATGAAACACAGCCGCGAATGGATGATTGTTAACCCTAATCGTCAAAATACTATAGGAACTCCCCCAGCATATATGCTGATGCCAGGAGGTAATGCGGTATTTTTCCCCGTAGAAGGTGCTAAGATTCGCGATAAAGCTGGCTTTGCAACACATCATGTATGGGTAACAAAATATCACCCAGATGAACTTTATGCTGGCGGCGATTATCCAAACCAAACTCAACCAGGACAAGGTTTACCTAAATATATTGCCAATGATGAATCTTTAACGGGTGAAGATATCGTACTTTGGTACACAATGGGCGTTACCCATATTCCCCGTCCGGAAGATTGGCCTGTAATGCCAACACACCGAGTTAGTTTTAAACTTGCTCCTAGAGGATTCTTTAGCCGCAATCCAGCAATTAATTTACCTGAATAAATTTACCATTATGAAGCGAAAATATTCATAATGAAGGCAAATTTTACTCCTTTAATTATCCAGACTTATCCTCAGAAGAAAAGCTGACTTTTGAAGAATTTTGCTCTTGATTTAGCATTATCCATCCAACGATTGCAAGCAACGCACCCAAGGCGAGAAAACCTAGATCCCAAGCTAATTGATTTACCCCTGGTTTTACATGATGGATACCTAAAATTTGATGATTAATTACTCCTTCCACTACATTGAACAACCCAGCACCTATGAGCAAAGAACCAACAAAAGTTCGTGATGACCAAGGAACATCAGCACGCCCTCCCGCACGCCATAGTAATGCTACTCCAATCACAGTTAATACCCAATCCAAAGCATGAAATAAGCCGTCCCATACCATGTTTACGTCTGTATTAGTATCACTCGTTAAGGGTCGAACACTGCTTAACATATGATGCCACTGAAGAATTTGATGCAGTAGGATACCATCAACGAAGCCACCTAGACCTAGACCTAAAAAAATCCCAGCAGTAATTAGTGGTAAACGTTTACGGAAAGCCAAATTATTTGCTGTCATTTTTAAACCCACAGACAGTTTTATCGTCAGAATAGAATTATTTTGTTATGCATATCTTCTGTCTGCAGGGCAATAGCTTAAGTAATTAGGTTAGGACTTAAGCAGTGTCAGATATTTTTCATGCTTTTTGTCAATGGTCAATAGTCCATAGTCCAAAAACCTGAATTTTGACCACCCTTTTGAGGGTTTTTGTGTTCGGCGCGTAAGTCCTATAGGTAATTCTTTCATCTCCAAGAATCGCAGTTTCCCAATCCCCAGTTTGTTTGAGGAAAGTTTGCAGAAAATAAAGATTTATGTCACTTAAACAACAACAATGTTGTTTAAATTAAACTCTAGATTGCTGATGGTAACAGGGTTTGGGCGATCGCATGAATTGAAACTTAATAATTACCCCATTTTATTCAGGCTACAAGTTTTGAGAGAATCAAACAACGATGAGAGATTCCGCAATCATAAAGTCCATCTATTAACGGACTGCGTATTGTTTCAGTTTAAAAGGGAGAAAAACTGATGAAATTGGCTTACTGGATGTATGCAGGGCCAGCGCACATTGGTACGCTACGAGTCGCTAGTTCTTTTAAGAATGTCCATGCCATTATGCACGCCCCGCTAGGCGATGACTATTTTAACGTCATGCGCTCCATGCTATCGCGGGAACGAAACTTTACTCCGGTAACAGCCAGTGTAGTAGATCGCAACGTTTTGGCACGCGGTTCTCAGGAGAAGGTAGTAGAAAATATCACCCGCAAAGATGCAGAGGAACACCCAGATTTAATTGTGTTAACTCCTACCTGCACCTCAAGTATTTTGCAAGAAGATTTGCATAACTTTGTCGAACGGGCACAAATAGAAACTAAAGGCGATGTCATGCTAGCGGATGTTAACCACTACCGCTACAACGAACTGCAAGCCGCCGATCGCACTTTGCAACAAATTGTCCAATTCTACATTGAAAAAGCCCGGAAAAAAGGCGAACTTCCCGAAGGTAAAACTGCTAAACCCTCAGTTAACATCATCGGGATTTCTACCCTGGGTTTCCACAACCAGCATGACTGCACCGAATTGAAAAGACTGATGGCTGATTTGGGAATTGAGGTAAACACCGTGATTCCTGAAGGCGCTTCTGTCAACGAATTAAAGAAAATGCCCCAAGCTTGGTTTAACCTAGTACCTTACCGCGAACTGGGTTTAACAACGGCGCGTTTTCTCGAAGAACAATTTGGTACTCCCTACGTAGATATTACGCCAATGGGTGTAGTTGAAACTGCCCGTTGTATCCGGAAAATTCAGCAGGTAATTAACGCTCAAGGTGTTGATGTAAATTACGAAGATTTCATCAACGAGCAAACTTTGTATGTATCCCAAGCTGCTTGGTTTTCTCGTTCCATTGACTGCCAAAACTTGACAGGGAAAAAAGCTGTCGTCTTTGGCGATAACACCCACGCCGCCGCCATGACAAAGATTTTATCGCGGGAAATGGGGATTCACGTGGTTTGGGCGGGAACTTACTGCAAATATGATGCAGACTGGTTCCGCGAACAAGTCAGCGAATATTGCGACGAAGTATTAATCACCGACGATCACGGGGAAATTGGCGATGCGATCGCCCGTGTGGAACCTTCAGCAATCTTCGGTACGCAAATGGAACGCCATGTTGGTAAGCGTTTGAATATTCCCTGCGGTGTCATAGCTGCACCCATCCACGTGCAAAACTTCCCCATTGGTTACAAACCATTCTTGGGTTATGAGGGTACAAATCAAGTCACAGATTTAATCTACAATTCCTTTACTTTAGGAATGGAAGATCATCTCTTAGAAATCTTTGGGGGACATGACACCAAAGAAGTGATTACCAAAGGAATTTCTGCCGAATCTGACTTAAACTGGACAAAAGATGGTTTAGCAGAATTAAACAAAATTCCTGGGTTTGTGCGCGGTAAAGTCAAACGCAATACCGAAAAATTTGCGCGCGATCGCGGTATTAAAGACATCAACTCTGAAGTGCTATATGCTGCGAAAGAGGCTGTTGGGGCTTAGTTGAGTAGTTGAATTCAGAAAAATCAGGGTGAAGAGTAATAGATACTTTTTACCCTGATTTTTTTAATTACAAATAATGAGTATTTTAAATGACTAAATTTAAATATGGATGATGAAAAAGCGGCGTTGTTTGCAGAACTTCGTGAGTCTGGTATTAAGCATAGTCCAGAAAAAGTTGTGCGGATTGCCAAGCAAGTTGATGGCAAAATCGTATTTTTAGAAGAGGGAAAAGCTGGTAGAAGAGGCAGTGGTTTAGCACATATATTAAAAGAACATCAAGAGAATTTTTCCAGACGCGGAATTTCTGAGAATGAAATCCCAGATGCTGTTATGGCTGCTATCACCAGAGGAACCTTTATTGGCTATCAAGGAACAATAGAACCTCGAAGAGAAATATATGAAGTAATTTTTAATGGCAAAACACAATACATAGCTGTAACAGTAGGTGATAATGGTTATATAGTTGGAGCTAATCCCGCTTCTTTACCATAATTCCACCTGAATAGCTATGCCAATAACGATAAAACTAATGGCTGATTATGGGTGCGACCCTTTATGGTGGGCAGATGCTGATAAAGTTGGTAATATCGATCCAGCAAAATTGCCCCTCAGTCAAGAAACCATAAATCGCTTAAAAAATTGGGCTAGTGATTATAATGCAAGCTTAAACTGGCAAGATCCTGCTAACTCACCAGATTTAAGCCCAGAAGCTGAAGCAGCTTTTGAGGAAGAAGGAATTAACCTGTGGAAGCAACTACAAACGGAGCTAGCACCTAATTATCAAGTTATCTATTTCAGCGAGTTACTAGGTAAAGTGATAATCTATCCCAGTGAATTAGAAGCTAGCAGTGTGTATTAACGCAGTGTCACCTACCATTTATTATCATACTCTGAATGAAAGATATACCATTGACTACCTTATTACAATGATTCAGATGTGCGTAACCTCTGAGTAAGTTGAAAAAGAATGGGACAAATGGCTAGAGACAACGCACTGCCCACCTGTGCTAAGTAAACGTGAAACCCTTGTAAATTTTCACGTTTACCTACTTAGGGATTACAAACAAAACGAAGTGTGTATAATAGTGAATCCTTCTTTCTAGCTATAGGTATGAAATTCATTAAAATTGGGCATCGACTGATTAACTTAAATGCAATAACAACTGTTGATTTTTCTGGGGAGAAAGTGATTATTGGATTAGTTACTCCTACTCAGGAAAATATTGAATTTTATGGACAGGAGGCTCAGTATATAAAAGATTACTTTAATCATTCAAATTTAGTAGATATTATTCCACCATCACCAAGACCAAAACTAGAAACCTACAGCTAATTTCTATGAATTCAAGGGCATTTTTTAACAAATGCCCTTAGTCTAATAAATTATTAATAGTTGTAAATATAATCCTCTGGATTACTTAGGTCGCTCAAATAACCGTAATCCATAGATGTGTCATGATCCTCTTTATAAAAAGACTCTTGATTCCAAAAATCATCAAATTCTTCAGAACCTAAATATGCTTGCTCTAAAGCTTCTATATTATCTAGTTCATCTTTATTCTGCTTCTGGAGAGGTTTATTAGAATTAGCTCTGAATTCTTGTAATATATTGTTTGCTACTGTTCTATTATATTCCTGTGGATCATTATTAGCTATTTTTTCAATAATTGCAATTGCATTACTAGGTAATTTTATTACTGCGAGAGCTTTCAAAACATACTGCCTAACCTGTGGAGCAGGGTAAGTTAAGTTATCTAACAAAAGTTCAATAGCTAAATCAGGAATATTGCTGAATCTCATAGCAAGTTTACGCATAGCTGATGCAGCTAATCTCTTATCGTCGTAGGAGCTTTTTCTTGATAAGTATGGAATAAGATAGGTAATTGCTTCCTCTCTATTAGATTCACCTAACTCAAAAGGATTCCAAACAGCTAGTTTTTCTGATTGATCATTTTCGCAAAATAATTTGGCAGCTATTTGAAAGTCTTTAGCAGCTTCCTCATTTTTCTTCAGTTTATGAAAGCTTTTACCTCGATTGTAGAATGCTGGTGCAAAATTGGAATTTATATGTAAAACTTGATTAAATTCCTTAATTGCTTCTTCATACTCTTGGAATTGTAACTTAAGTAGTCCATTTTGATACTTTCTGAGATCTAGTTGAACTGGGTGCCCTGGTGGTGATAACGGTTGCTCATCTATATGTTGATAAATTTTTCCTATTTGATATTTAGCATTTGAAAACTTGGGTTCGAGATGAAGAGTCTGGCTCAAATCTTGAATAGCACCATCATAATCTTGTAGTTCAGCTTTAGTTTTACCTCTATTGTAGTAAGCATAAGCATTATCAGGGTTAATACTGATTGCTTCACTAAAAGCTAAAATTGCTCCTGCTTTATCTCCGTTCTGAAGTAGGTCTACTCCTCGGTTGAAGGCACGCACAAAAGCTGAATTTTCTGGCATAATAGCACGATTTTAATATATATCTAAATTTTAAGTTTTAGATTATATAGTTAACCTCAGAAATTCTACTGTTTAGATTCGATGAATAATTTATAGTCACAGATTTAATCTACAATTCCTTTACTTTAGGAATGGAAGATCATCTCTTAGAAATCTTTGGGGGACATGATACCAAAGAAGTCATTACCAAAGGAATTTCCGCCGAATCAGACTTAAATTGGACAAAAGATGGTTTAGCAGAGTTAAACAAAATTCCTGGGTTTGTGCGCGGGAAAGTGAAACGCAATACCGAAAAATTTGCACGCGATCGCGGCATTAAAGACATTAACTCTGAAGTACTTTACGCAGCCAAAGAAGCTGTTGGCGCTTAGGCTAACACTTGATTGTCAAAAAAAAATTAGAGCATCCACACAGGATGCTTTTTTATTGCGCTTCCTGTGTCATCGAAGGAGGGAATAGGGAACAGGGAATAGGGAACAGTTTTTCTATTCCCTCTTTAATTGTCAGTTGTTCGTCGGGGTGGGTTCACCGATATCTTCATTTATTAACCAAGATTCAATTAAGGGATATCTAATTTTTTAAATACCCAATCAATTTGTAGTGCGTTCGCGTAGCGTGTCCGAAGGACAAACGTCTCGCTCGCTGGTGTTCACTCATCGTGCAAGACTTCGGCGTGAGCGCTCAGTCGAACGCTGCTCGCACTAAGAAATTTGGGTAATTTATTTTTTGTAAGTCCCTTAAATATTTAGCCATCCTCATTTTTTTCTCATTTTTCCTCCGTAATATTTCTATTAATTAAGTCAAACAACCACCCAACTTAATTGAGGTTATTACTTATACAGCAAATTTTAAGTAAATGAGGTACGCGCTTCGGGGCATGGCAGTGCCAGTGCCCCTACAATCAACGATAATCTGTACCTCAGCAACTGGTAATATGCTGTAAATACAAAATTATTAATACATACAATACTTAGCCCGAAAGCTGTAATATTTAGAGGAGATAGTGGGTGTAAGAACTGAATAGGCTGATATATAACTTCCACCTAGCTTGCTACAAAGGAAGATAATCTGAAGTTTTTGAATATTTGCCACTGATATTTTAAAGGTTCGATATAAATTCTCTATTTAGAGTTTTTGCCATCTAAAATTAAATTATTAGATAAAAATTTAAATATATGCAGGCTAAACGAATTCCTCATAACTTAAACAATAATTTTTTACGGACAAGGGTAAGTTTTTTGAGGAAGAAAATTCATAACTTAAATATTGGTCAAAAAATTCGTTATGGATATGTAATTAGCCTCAGTATTGCTGTTGTGGGTATAGTTGGTGGTTTAATGGCTGGAGATTACTACCAAAAATTTGCCCAGCAGCAACGAAATGATGCTTACTACGAAATAAATCTACTACATCGGTTGCAAACTGCTTTATTACAAACCAGAACTAGTCAACTACAAATTATTCCCTTGCTCACTCACAAGCAGGAATTATTACATCAACAATATGCTGATTTCTCTCAAGATTCAGCAGAACTTAAAAAGCTATGGTCTGAACTAAATTTACATCTACATAGCAAAAATTATCAACAAGATGTGCATATTGATGGGATACCATTTTTTCTGAAAACTTACTCAAGTGTAATTAAAAAATATATCTCTCAAGTAGAAGAATTAATTAATAAAAATCCTGTGGATTTGAATTTAAATTCTGAAGAAATCGAAATTAGACAGGAAGTTTGGGTAGAATTTTCTAGCAGTCAATTAGCGCTTAAATATGATGTTATTGACGATCAACTAAATCATGTAATTTCTGCCTCTTATGAAGACGAAAAAATAGCGAATGCAGCACTAATTAATGCCGAAAAAATTCGCTTTAGAATTGTTGTGTCCAGTATCTTATTATCAGTGATGCTGGCTGCTGTTGTTGCTAGTTACACCAGTCGTATTCTCACAGAGCCGATTTTGGCTGTGACGGATGTAGCAAGGCGCACAACTGAAGAATTAAAGTTTAATAGATTAGCTCCTGTGACGACAGGAGATGAAGTGGGAGTATTAGCCACATCACTCAATAGTCTGATTCAACGCTTATCGCAATATACCCATGAATTAGAATTAGCACGCCAAAATTTAGAAAGTCGGGTAGAAGAAAGAACTCAAGAACTTAGTGACGCTTTAGATTCATTAAAGCAGACGCAATCGCAACTGATTCAAGCTGAAAAAATGTCTGCACTTGGTCAATTGGTAGCAGGTGTTGCCCATGAGGTTAATAATCCAGTAAATTTTATTTATGGCAATCTTTCACATATTAGTAACTATACAACTGATTTACTTTCATTAGTAGAGATTTATCAAAAACGCTATGGTTACACAGATCCAGAAATATTAGAAATGACTGAAGATATAGATTTAGATTATATTTATGATGATTTACCAAAAGTTATTAATTCTATGAAAGTGGGTGCGCAACGCATCCGTGAAATAGTCTTGAGTTTACGGAATTTTTCGCGACTTGACGAAGCCGATATGAAATTAGTAAATATTCATGAAGGCATTGATAGTACTTTGCTAATTTTGCAACATCGCTTGAAACATAAGCCTAATGGTACAAGAATTAACATAATTAAAGAATATGGAAATTTACCAAAAATCGAGTGTTATGCGGGACAAATGAACCAAGTATTTATGAATATTTTGGTAAATGCTATTGATGCTTTAGAAAATCAAGAAAATAAAAACCAGCATGGTTTGATTAAAATTCATACTGAAATTATAGAAGATTGTAGAATTAGAATTAGTATTAAAGATAATGGATCGGGAATTTGTGAGAGCGTTCAATCGCGCATATTTGACCCTTTTTTCACAACTAAGCCGGTGGGACAAGGTACAGGTTTAGGATTATCTGTGAGTTACAAAATTGTCGTAGATAAGCACAAGGGTAAGCTGAAGTTTATTTCTGCACCGGGAAAAGGAACTGAGTTTAAAATCGAAATTCCTATGAATCAGAAATAGGGGTTAGGGACTGTTTTCAAACTCTAAATTCGACTTAATTGTAGGTTGGGTTGAGGAACGTAGACGCGGAGCGGCTTCCCGCAGGGTAACCCAACATTTACGTTACTGCGTTGGGTTGCGTCTACTTTCTGCAACCTACTTTCGGGGTTTGAAAACACGCCCTAGGGGTTAGGGGCTAGGGGTTAGGGGTGGAATTTAAACGCAAAGGCGCGCAAAGGTAGGCGCAGAGGTACGCGGAGAATAAGATTTTGCACTAAGCTCGCCAGTGTAATAATTGACTTTTGACTGGGTTGACAAATTGACGGTCTTCGGCTATAGAACGGGCGTATTCGCGCTTTAATTGGTAATACCATAGCGCTTGCATATCGGAATCTTTGATTAATCGCAGCACGGGGTCGTATTTTAAACCAATTTGCTGTTTTTCTACTACTCTGCGGTCTTGGTCGAGAAATGCTCTGGTAAATAAACGTATCAAAGGCTTGGCAAATCCTGCCCAGGTGGGTGTCCAATAAAAGGCAAAGTTAACTTCGGTTTCGGTTTCGGAAATGGGTGTGATGGCTGTTAGGTTGCAGACTTGATGCTTGGTGGTGGTGGTGTTTTCGATGCGTATTCCGGGAATGCGAAAGGAAATCTCTGTTTCCGGGATGCCGCCGCCGATGAACTTATAAGCTGAACCTGTATTGGCGGGTAATTGGTGTTTACGCATGGTAAACCCATAGGGTGAGGGGTCAAATTGCTTAATTTCATCGTGCAATTGTCCCGAACGCCACCACCAAACACGATGTACGTAAGGCGAATGGGCGGGATCGATTAAGCCTAAAACTGCATGATCGACAAAACAGGGGAAGCGCATCACCTCGACTAATTGGGGCGGGCGATCGCCAAAACCGGGAATCTCTGGTACTTCCATTTCTGGTGGTGGAGACTGATATTTACCTGGTTCGGGCATATATATCCATATATTACCCTGCTTTTCCAGAATTTCGTAGGATTGCACGTTATAGCGATTTAAATCGACGTTTTGCCCTTCGGTTAAAGAAGGAATCACCGTACAACGTCCACCATAATCAAAACGCCAACCGTGATAACAGCATTCTACTTCCTGTCCATCAAATCGCCCGCAACTTAACGGTATACCGCGATGGGGACAAATATCTCGGAGTGCAAATACCTTACCCGCTTGGGTACGACAGAGTAAAACTGGTTCGCCTAAAAAAGTCCGCGCGATCGCTTTACCGGGTTTTAAGCGATCGCTTGGCAAAGCATAATACCAAACATTACGTAAGAAAAAGTTGTCATTTGTCATTGGTCAATAGTCAATGGTCAATGGTCAATGGTCAATAGTCAATCATTTCTTCCCCCTGCCCCCTGCCCCCTCTCCCCCTATCCCCAGAGGGGGCCCCGAGTCCCCCTGCCTCTGCTCTAATCCACCTTTCCTAGATTTTCTTGTTCTCGTTGCTTGCTATATTCGCGCAATTTTTGTAACAGTTCTTCTGGCGTTGGTTGGGGAGGAGATAAGGTGGCTGGTGGCTGTGGATTTTTATCGACAATTTTCACAGATGTGGGTACAGGATTAATAGTGACGGCTGGTGGTTTGATCGCAGGGGTGGGAAGTTTTACATCTGGTTGATTAATTGAGGCTTTGAGGGAATCTAAGGTGACTGCTACTTGTGCAGTTTGTTCCATTTGTTCGGTAGAAGATACTAAACTACTCAAACCATTTACCAATCGAAGCAGATTGCTGCGGAATTGGGGATCGCCTGTTAATTCATCTAAATCTGAGGTGATTTTTTGGGTATTTGCAAAGGTGAGTCTGGCGGAGTCTAAAGTTTGTTGTAATAATAAGGCGTTTTTGGGATCGTTTAAAGTGTTAGTTGCATTGCGTAAATTAGCTGATGCTTGGGCTGCATTAGCTGAGAGTGTTTCTAAATTTTTGATGATTTCACCTTGGGCTAAACGATCCACTGCTGGGGATAAAGCTGTAAATGTAGTTCGTAATTGATTGCTGGTTTCGGTAAGATTATTTAAAGCCGCCACTAATGAAGACCGATTGGTTGTAACTAAGTTATCTAAGTTAGTTAATAATCTACTGGCTTGATTGGCGGTGAGACTAAATTGTTTAGCGGCTGAACCGAGTTCGTTAACTGTGCGGGTGGAAGATGCAGTTAATTGATTTGTCGCCCGTTGGACGGAATTGGCTGTACTTGAAAATGTGGTTAATTGTCCTTGGGCGCTTCTGGATAAATTTTGCAAATCCCGACTCAGCGCTGTGAAACTTGTGGCGGCGGCGGTGGATGTTTCTAGTAATCTTTTGATATCGCGTTTAAATTCTGGGTCACCATATCTATTAGCTATATTCGTGCTACTGCGAATCAGTTCATCTACACTGATGCCAATTTGCCCTTTTAAGCGAGTACCATTACAGATAATTACTTCGCGATCGCAATTTGTATCTAAGGGTTTAGCAGTTACGTCTGTAGTTGCGATCGCAGTGCGCGGTGTAATATCAATCATGCTTTCACTAATCAATCCGCTTTGATTGGCTTCTACTACCACATCTCTGGGAATGATGAGATTCGGTTGAAAGATTTCAATTTCTACTTCTATATTATTGGGCATGGGGCGAATCGCAGAAATACTGCCCACTTTCACACCCCGATAGCGGACTGTTGAACCTTTTTGCATTCCCCCAGCATTGGCAAATTCCACAATTGCTTTGTAGGAATTGCGACTAGTACTCACGCGATTCAACCAAATAACGATTAGCCCAAAGACTCCCAAGCCTAGAAGGACAATTAGCCCTACAGAACCTTCTCTAACTGTACGCGATCGCATAATTTTCCTCCATCCATCTAGCCGACAACCTGTATTGGCCCTTGCACACTTCCACTCATGAATTGTCTAATCAATGGATGGTCTGTGCTATCTATTTCACTCACTGTACCCTGCCATTGCACTCTACCCTGATACAGAAATATAACTTGGTCGGCGGTACGACGAATTGTGCTGTCTTGATGAGTCACAATGGCATAAGTGCTGCAAACACCTTGCGCCTGTTGCAAATGGCGAATTAAATCTTCGATGACTGTGGAGGCGATGGGATCGAGTCCAGCTGTAGGTTCATCATAAAGTAAGATTTCTGGCCCTTCTCTGTCGTTATCTGGGTTAGACATAATCGCCCGTGCAAAGCTGACACGTTTGCGCATCCCGCCAGATAATTCCGAAGGGTAGAGATCCCCAATTCCCGGTAAACCTACCATCTCTAATTTGGTATGTACCAAATCGCGAATCCGCGATCGCGAGATTTTGGAATTCTGATACAGTAAAAATCCGACATTTTCTTCTACTGTTAAGGAATCAAACAGCGCCGCTTGTTGAAACACCATCCCAATCCCCACAGTTTCATCCCCATCTTCAATCAAACCTTTACGCCGCACCCCTTGGACGTAAATCTCTCCCGCATCGGGAAGCAGTAATCCCGCAATGATGCGTAAAATTGTTGATTTACCAGTCCCAGAAGGGCCGATAATTCCTAAAGCCTCGCCTCGATAAATAGTTAAATCTATATTATCTAAAACCTTATTACTACCAAAGGACTTAGACACGCCTTTTAGTTCAATTAATGGTTCATTAGTCATTGGTCAATGGTCAATGGTCAATGGTCAATGGTCAATGGTCAATGGTTAATGGTCAATGGTCAATGGTCAATGGTCAATGGTTAAGGGTTAATGTTCAAGGGTTAATCATTAATGTTCAATGGTTAAGGGTTAATGTTCAATAGTTAATCGTTAATGTTCAATGGTTAAGGGTTAATGTTCAATGGTTAATGGTTGACTGTTGACTTTTGTACGGGCGGGTTCATAGATATTCTCACTGATTAATGAAGATCTCCCATAAACCCGCCCCTACTGACTGTTGACTGTTGACTGTTGACTGTTGACTGTTGACACTTGACTTTTGATCCTTGACTCTTGACTATAGACTGTATGCAAGATAAAGATGTTGTCATAGTAATTGGTAGCGGTATTGGCGGATTGTGTGCTGCGGGATTATTGGCTTATTATGGCAAACGAGCGATCGTCTGCGAAAGTCATGTGATTCCCGGAGGTGCGGCTCACAGTTTTAGACGACAAGGTTTTGAATTTGATTCTGGCCCTTCTTTCTATTGTGGTTTAACTGATACCCAAAGCTTGAATCCGCTCAAACAAGTTTTGGATCTTCTTGGCGAATCCATTCAAGTTATACCCTACGATCCTCTAGGACACTACCATTTTCCTGAAGCTACTATTGCTATTTATCGCGATCCACAGCGTTATTTGCAGGAAGTACAGCGCGTTACACCCCAAGGTGCGCAGGAACTCCAACGCTTTACAGAACGCTTGTTAGGGCTATATGCAGCTATGCGCGATATCCCTACTTTAGCTTTGCGCTCGGACTGGCGGGTAATATTTACATTACTTAAAAATTACTTACCTTCCTTAATCAAAATGCTGCCTTACTTACCACTGGTGCAAAGTTCGGTTGGTAAGGTGATGGATGAAACTGTAAAAGATGCTTGGGTACGCAGGCTGATTGATGTGGAATGCTTTCTGCTCTCTGGTTTAAAGGCACATGGGACAATTACACCGGAGGTAGCTTTTATGCTCGGCGAACGTTCCCGTGCAGGAGTTGAGTATCCGGTGGGGGGTAGTGCGGCAATTGTGCAAGCATTAGTGAGGGGTTTAAAACGCTGGGGGGGAGAGTTACGCTTAGGCTGTCATGTCGAGCAAATTTTGGTGGAATCGGGTAAAGTTGTGGGTGTCAGGTTGGAAAAAGGCGAAGTTATTCACGCGCCGATTGTCATTTCTAATGCGAGTATTTGGGATACCTACAATTATTTATTGCGTCCTGAAGATTTACCTGCCAAATATCGCCAGGAAGCTTTAGAAACGCCAGCCGTTGACAGCTTCATGCATTTACATTTAGGTATCCGCGCTGATGGTTTGGAGAATTTAACCGGACATCATGTAGTAGTTCACGATTCCCAGCAGGATATTACCACCCCAGGAAATACTTGCATGATTTCTATTCCTAGCTTGTGGGATGGAAATTTAGCGCCAAAAGGACATCATGTAGTTCATGCTTACACTTTAGAACCTTATAGTGGCTGGGTAAGAAATCAAGATTATGAAGCCAAGAAACAGGAGAAAGCGCAAACATTATATCGTGCTTTAGAGAAAGTTCTTCCAGATATTCGTCAGCGTATAGTAGTTGAATTAATTGGGACACCTTTAACTCATGCCCGTTATTTAAGAAGATATCAGGGAAGCTATGGCCCCGCGATCGCAGCTGATAAAGGTATGTTTCCCAGCACCCACACACCAATACAAGGTTTGTACCGCGTTGGTGACAGCACCATACCCGGAATTGGTGTCCCCGCAGTCGCCGCATCTGGGATTTTATGCGCGAATACTTTAGTCTAGGGGCATGGGGCATGGGGCATGGGGCATGGGGCTAGAGAAGAGATATTTTCAAGTTTGATTGTGAGATTTGCTCGGAAATGACTAGCGTGAAGTTTTTGGCAACCTCGACAACAAGAAATAATCGTATTATGATGTCACCATCTAGTTGGTAAAGCGTTTTTTTGGCATGGGAAAGCGCGGGCGAAAACCCCCCACCTCCCGCAAAATCGTCAGAACCTTGATAATTAAATAGTTTCAGCGTTTAGAGTAATGTTTAGCTCGCTGTTGACAACGGCTGAAATGGACTTTTAAAATAGTCCCGCCAAAATTGCTTCTAGAATTTTGTCTGTGACTAGGTTCTGGCTGGCGGACTTTCAAATTAATGAAACCCGGCAACGGGATTGAAACGACTAGCTGGATCATTCCATCAAATCGCTCGATAACTTTCAAATTAATGAAACCCGGCAACGGGATTGAAACCATAAATATATTCCATAGTTGGTACTTGTTTAATCCTTTCAAATTAATGAAACCCGGCAACGGGATTGAAACCTAATCCAGTAAGTTTAACAGCACAAAGATATCAAGCTTTCAAATTAATGAAACCCGGCAACGGGATTGAAACGATACTATTGATTTTGAAGATACAGACATCTTGCTTTCAAATTAATGAAACCCGGCAACGGGATTGAAACGCCTGAATGTGGTCGTGTAATCCATCCATGTACGCCTTTCAAATTAATGAAACCCGGCAACGGGATTGAAACTGGCAATAGTCAAGTAAGTGGCAGTAGTGGTTTTATTCCTTTCAAATTAATGAAACCCGGCAACGGGATTGAAACAATATCCCCAACGAGCAGCAGCTAGATAATAATTGGCTTTCAAATTAATGAAACCCGGCAACGGGATTGAAAGGTGATTGCTGCTATATCAGCATTTTACCCAACAGCAAAATCTGTAAACTGTCTTTTATAAGGTGAGTGAAATCCTAAAACAATATCTTGCTTAGGAACGCCTAAAGCTACTAATTCATCAGCAATATTGGCTTCTGTGCCATTATGCTGAATCCAAATTTTTTCATTTTTAATATCTAAATGCAAAACACAACCATATACACGCCGTTTGTTTTTCCAACCAACATATACTAATTGATAATGGTCGTGTTCGCTATCAAATATAGTTTGTGCCTCTACCTGATTGTCAGATTTATAGTACAGGCTATATTCTGTTAATACCTGCTTTATATATTTTCTATATTCTTCTAATTTAGCCATTGGACGATTACCTCATTGTCAATGTCATAAATTACTAATATTAATTGATATTGTTGAATAATCATTTGCGTAAATGGCAACTGAAAAAAAGTTTCATAGGCATCTAAAGGAACTTATATTATCTATTTTCTCAAGCTCCAATTAAATTTTCACCTTGTCTTGATGTTATACCAATTCAAATAATCTTTGCGACACATCAAAATATTCTAGAGGGCATGGCAGTGCCAGTGCCCCTACAATCTGTCGCATTCTTTTTTCCAATTGGTATTAGTTCTCATTATAAGTATTGAAGCAGAAAGGATATTAAATGTTTTTTATTTATCTTCGTCGCGGATAATTGTTAAACCTAAATTTTTATAAGCCGCCAACATATCATTAGATACTGTGGGTGCAGTGACAAGATAAGTCAATGCATGAATTGACTCAACTACATAAGGTGCGGCTGTGTCTAATTTTTGCGCTGTGACTAATCCGACTACCTCAGCCGAACCCGCAATCATAGCGCGTTTTACATGGGCTTCATCTAAATTTGGCACACTAATTCCCACCTCTGGATGCAAACTGCACACTCCTAACATACACAAATCTGCACGAATCATCCGCAATGACTCAATGGTGACTGTACCCACATTAACTAAAGCCTTTTTGTAGAGCTTACCACCTAACATCACAACTTCTATATAAGGATGTTCGGCTAAAGCGATCGCAATTGGTGGGCTATTTGTCACCACAGTAGCTTGCAAATCTGGCGGTAAATGGCGCGTTACTTGCAGCGTTGTTGTACCGCCATCTAATATTACCACCTGCCCTGGACAAACTAATTTAGCTGCTGCCCGTGCGATCGCTTCTTTTTCTTTCGGTGCTTGTTTTTGCCGATCTGCATAACTGGCGGTAGCAGGGGAAGTCAGCAATGCACCACCATGTACCCTCTGCAAAAGTCCTGCTTCTGCAAGTTCCCGCAAATCCCGCCGAATCGTATCTTCCGAAACCTTCAATACAGCACTCAGTTCCGTTGATAGCACCTTCTTATCACGATTGAGAAGTTCAAGGATGAATTGTCGGCGTTCAGCAGTCAACATAAAAATTTTCCTGAAGTTGCGTTTTTAATCTTGAAATTGCACGTTTGTGAGTTTATACTTATTACATACAGTTCAATACCAGCAAATCACAAGCATTAGACTCAATTTGATGTCCGCCTAATTACCGATCAATAAAACTCTCCCTGTATCCATTGCTCTGAATCCTTACAGAGTAAGGGTTACGCTAGAAGCCTGTCAACATATCGGTCGGTATTTTACCGGACTTGATATAACTTTTAACTGCTGCTTCCCATACCAGGAAGGAGACAATTCGGGAGCATCCCAAATGTGCAAAAACGCCCTCACCCTATAAGGGTGGGGCTAGAAATACGAAGCCTGCCTACCCTTCTAGGGTATTGCGTCAAAATTGGGATACTCCCGACAATTCAGCCTATCTTCTGCCAAAAGAGAGATTGCTGCTAGGGTTATTCATTTCACAATAGCGGTAAAGTGCATGTTTTCGTACATTTAACCGTATCTTCACTTGCATTCAAGCACATTCGTGCAAATTTGATTGTTGACACTTCGACAAGCTCAGTGCGGCGCGGTTGACGGTTGACGGTTGACGGTTATCAATGCCCAATGCCCAATGCCCCATGCCCAATGCCCAATAATTAACAAAGGACTAATAACAAATGACTAAATTTCCTATCGATCTCGGTGCTTACAAATATTTAGCGCTCAATCCTGCCAATGCTAACCTAACAGCAGAACAGCGAGATACGCTCAAAGCAAATATTCAACTTTGCCGAGATGCGATCGTGTTTTTCACAGCCACAGGCGCAGCTAGAGGCGTGGGCGGGCATACTGGCGGCCCCTATGATACAGTTCCAGAAGTGATGATTCTTGATGCCTTCTTCCGGGGTGCTGCTGAACAATTTGTGCCGATTTTCTTTGATGAAGCTGGACATCGCGTGGCTACTCAGTATCTCATGTCAGCGCTGCATGGAGATTTACCCGCAGAGCAGCTTCTACAATATCGTGCAGCCCATTCTCATTTACCGGGGCATCCAGAATTAGGGTTTACACCTGGTGTAAAATTTAGCTCTGGGCGTTTGGGTCATGTGTGGCCTTACGTAAATGGTATCGCAATGGCGAATCCGGGGAAAGTGGTTTTCTGTCTCGGTTCCGATGGTTCTCAGCAGGAAGGTAACGATGCAGAAGCGGCGCGTTTGGCGATCGCGCAACATCTCAATGTTAAACTCATCATTGATGATAATGATGTGACAATCGCCGGACATCCTTCTAAATATTTACCTGGTTTCACCGTCGCCAAAACCTTAGAAGGACATGGATTAAAGATACTTGAGGGCGATGGGGAAGATTTAGACGATTTGTACAGCCGCCTGTGCGAAGCTGTAAATACACCAGGCGCGATCGCAGTTATTAACAAACGTCCCATGTGTCCCGGTATTGCAGGTTTAGAAGGCTCAACCCACGGACATGATGTGATTTCCGTCGATTTGGCGATTAAATATCTCGAATCTCGCGGACAGACTGCGGCGGTGGAATACCTGAAGAATATCGAAAAACCCAAGCAAACCTATACATTTCTCGGTGCTAGCGACAAATGGGGCGCAAATCGCAACGTTTTTGGCGAAGCTGTGGTAAATGTCCTCAGCCGCATGAGTGAAGCCGAACGCAAGGAGAAAGTCAGAGTAATTGATAGCGACTTAGAAGGCTCCTGCGGATTGAAGAAAATCCACGATACCTATCCCGAAGTATTTATCCCCTCAGGCATCATGGAAAGAGGTAATTTCTCGGCTGCGGCTGGGTTTGGGATGGTAAAAGGCAAACAAGGGATTTTCGCCACCTTCAGCGCCTTTTTAGAAATGTGCATTTCCGAAATTACAATGGCGCGGTTGAACCAATCTAACGTTCTGTGTCATTTTTCCCATGCAGGTATCGATGACATGGCGGATAATACCTGTCACTTCGGCTTAAATAATATGTTTGCCGATAATGGCTTGGATGATCGCTATGACACAAAACTCTACTTTCCCGCCGATGTCAATCAAATGACAGCTTGTATAGAAGCGATATTTTTCGATCCGGGATTGCGGTTTATTTTCTCCACCCGTTCCAAAGTCCCCAATATATTGGATAGTAACGGAAATGAATTTTTTGGCAATAATTACAAGTTTATCCCCGGTAAAGATGAAATCATCCGCGAAGGCACCCAAGGTTATATAGTTAGCTTTGGCGATGCTTTATACCGTTGTTTGGATGCGGTAGAACGCTTGAAGCAGGAAGGCTTAGATGTGGGTTTGATTAACAAACCGACTTTAAATGTCGTGGATGAGGATGCGATCGCTAAAATTGGTAAAGCACCCTTTGTTTTAGTCGTCGAAGCCTTCAACCGTCGCACAGGCTTAGGTAGCCGTTTCGGTACCTGGTTATTAGAACGGGGGTTAACTCCCAAATATGCGCACCTGGGAACTTATAAAGAAGGTTGCGGTGGTTTGTGGGAACAGTACCCCCATCAAGGTATCGATCCGGTGGGCATTATTAAAAAGGTGAAAGAGTTAGTTGGCTAGATAAAGCATATCTTTTTTATCTCACGCAAAGGCGCAAAGGCGCAAAGAAGAGTAGAGTTTACCTCTCTTCCTTGGCGTACTTGGCGTCTTGGCGGTTCGTTTTGTTCATGGGTGAGTTACGCGATCGCATAACCCACCGTCAAAGCAGGTGAAGTTACACTTCAACTAGCACGGATTGCGATCGCATTTCTGGTATCCGAGTTTGTTTTAAGGCTGTAGATAATTGTCGCAAGCGTTCGCTAACTTCTAGGTTCGATTCTTGCGATCGCAATTCTGGTGGGATTTCTGCCAATAAAAGTGGATTACCTTGCAACCATTCATTAAGCGCAATCCCTGTCCATGTTCCTTGCTTTTCTCTAAAATTATCAATCAACCCCTTGAGTTCTTGAATACAATAAGATTCAAAGCCAGCAGCTTCAAAAATTGCTGCACGCAAGTATTCTTCAAAAGCGTTAATATCATTTTCAACTTCAAAGATGACATCATTTTGGGGTGATTGTAATTCGCTGACAATATTAATAATAGCTGCTGGAACTTCTTTTACGCCTAAAACTTGTTGTCTGGTTACTGAATTATAAAGTAATTGGTAACCATATTTCGCGTATCTTTTGAGAACTTTAAAAGCTGCTTCTTCACCTGTGTAATAATTATCAACTATTTCAATATCTACCCCAAGACTCTTAGCAATTTTATCACGGGCATCGCTATTCAATGGAGCGCGAATTAATACTTCAGCAACGGGACGAGCAAAACGTAAAAATAGGACACTTAAGCTATTTTCTAGCTTTGATAAAAAGTATTCTTCTGATTTATCAATTAATCTTTCTTTTACTTGACTACTACCCCATAATAAGTTTGTCATGTATTCGACTAAAGTTAATGCTTCATCTTTCAATTCCATAGCAAGTTGTCGCGCTATGGAAGCTAAAAGCTTGCTAATATCGCCATATAAATCTTCCCGCCAAGCGAAATTAGCTTTCATGCGGTCAAATTGTGGGTAAGAATTAGCAGCAAAGATAATATCTTTTTTTCTCAATGCTTCTTCTCTCAGCTTTTGAACTTCGCTAGCAACAATTTGAAGATATCGCTCTTTAAATTTAGCAATGCTATTTGCATAGTTCTCGGTTAAATTATCTAGAGAGTTATTGCTAACAGAAGAGTAATAAAACTTTTGCAGATCGGCTTTCTTCTGTTCCCATTGAATATTCCACCATTCATTGAATAAAACTCGTCTTCTATCCTCTTCAAATCGTTTTGCTTCTTCAGGATTTTCAGAATACCGTTTTCTGACTAAATTATAAATTTCTTCTGAGGTGCTTAAGATTGTATTTATAGAAGCCTCACATCTCTTTTTTAAAATAAATACACGCTCAGTATTTATATAATTAAATATTTTGTCTTTAATTACTGGAATACCAGTACCTTTTTGTTTTAAAGCTTCCTCATCAATAATTCCAGTTAATCTTTTTAGCTGGGATTGAATATTATGTGCATCACCAATCTCTAACTTTGTTTGTTCTCCAGCTAACCCATTCAACAGTAGATAAGCCCCAGCCGAACCATATACAATACGTTCCTGTGGAAGTCTCGCACGTTTAAACCAATCTTGAGATGCTTCTTCTAGATGAGTTTTCAGTGCTTCTGGCGTAGCTAATGAGTCAATACGACTTAAAAATACAAAAAGTTTATCAGCAACAGTTATATTTTTATCACCAAGTTCTGTAAATTTAATTATTTCTAGTTCTTTCTCTCTCAGGCTAGTAAAACGCTGTACTAATATGACAGCATCGCAATCTGACAGCATTTCCTTGGCTTCGTCAACATGCTTTGCTAAACCTGAATCTAAACCAGGAACATCATAAAATACAACACCTTCAGCTTGAGCAAGTTTGTTAGTATAAAGTCTTGCTTCTAAAACAGCATGAGCATACTTTTCATCGGCTACATACTTTTTAAGTGATTCTTTAATATCTTCTAGACGAGTAAATGGAAAAGTCCGATTACCTTCTCTTCTTACTTGCTGTAAAGTGATTTCATTTTCGCGGATAGTTTTGATATCTTCTTGAGCTTTTGCTGCTTCAAGTTCCTTTAATAAATTGATAAACTGTTCTTCGGTTTTCGCTTGGACTTCCAGCTTTTGCTCTGTGTCATTTTGAACTGAATAAATTTGTGTGGTTGTAAATGTACACCTTCCACCCTTGGCTGGAAGTAAATCGCATTCTAACCAAGCATTAATAAAAGTACTCTTTCCCGCTTTTTCTAAACCGACAACTGCAATGCGAAACTCTCGCTTTCTGAGTCTTTCAAGTTGACGGCGTGCTGGTTCTGCCTCTTGTAATAGTATTTCTTTTAATTGCGAGGGAACTTCCGCTTGGGGTAAATTAGCTAAATTAACCGCGTATCGTTGTACGTTTAAGGCTTCGCTTAAACGAGCCTCATAGTAAGAAGATGCTGTTTTCCAATCCATTTAAAGGCTCCTTATACACGATTAAATTTTTCTAAACCAGATAAATCTCCCAGACAAGCTAATTTTTTAACAATTCCTTGACCATGAGATGGTAGATTTCTCTTTAAAATATATGGAACTGTTTTATCAAGTATTTCTTGCCCATCTGCAATATGGATTTTGACGTAAACTTCTCTTCGTTCGCCAATCAATAATATATTTTCATCAGTCAAATCTAGATTCTGCTGCGCTAATTCAGCATCAGCAACTTTTGTACATAGAAAATATGATGCATTATCTATGAGTTTTTCTATTCCATCAGCATATATTAGAGATTGTTCTTTTAAATTCTGTACTACATAGGCGGGTACAACAAGACATAAGGCCACGGTAATAGGTTGTAGGGTAGGTACTAAAGGTTGTAAAGGTACAGCTACGGGTTGTTGTACATTTCTAATATTACCTGCTCTTCCTTGATTTCTTCGCCTTTGAATAAATTGAACATATCCAATTGAACCAACAAGTAGACAAGCTGTTAGTACAATCCAAAAAAATTCTCTTTTTTCAGGATTTAAAATGCTTATTGGATTAGCTATTACTCTATTTATTTTATTTATGAATATATCCATAATTGCTTCATCATCATCTTTTTTTGCTAATTCTTGGATACCGTATCTATTACAAATAAATTCGGCATTTTGAGGTTGATTATCAAGGATTATGTATAAAACCTTATGTAAAATTCCATAGTTTAAATCTTTTATCTCAGGATATACATAATCAAAAACAATGAGTAAATCTTGTAAATGACGTTTTACCACTTTTAATCTAAAGCTCCTCTTTTAAGGCTTTACCTAAACTGTTAAAATCTTCAATAAGACTTTTAGCTTTTTGTTGCATAGGTTGCCAGACATTTTTTTGCATTTCATAATCTGTGGTGATTTCTTTCTTTGCAGTATCAAGCCTATCCTGATAACGATTGATAACATCATTCTGAACTTTATCTACATTTTTTTTTAAACATTCAATTTGCTCTAGCAACCAACGTGAGATTTTTTTTACTATTTCTTTATCTTCTGCTTTTACCTGAAATTGCCAATTTTCAAGTAACTTTTCTATGCTAGGAATTTCTGCATTATCGCTAGCACGAGTTTTATATTCTGTTTCGTAATACGTTTTTTTACCAAGCCATAATGTATACCAAGTTCTTTTAGTTTTCTCTACTTGTATAGCCTCTTTCCAAGTTCCTGATGTAATTGCAAAACCTGCTTTAAAACGTAAATTAAATGTGAGTTTATTATCAACTCTGATAAGTTGAGAATCAGGAAATCTAATTGCGATATTAGGTGCAATATCATTTGTACCTTTTTCTATATGCGATAAATGACATTTAAAAAGCTCAACTACTGCCTGGTACATTCTATCTAGCTCTTGGTTAGAAATTTGCTTTAATACATCTTCCATTACGAGATTCAAGTGAATTGCCAGTTCATTTAATTCTTCATTCAATTGCTTAAGTTTCTTCTTCTCATCCTCTGTTCTTGCTTCCATCTTCTTACCAGATTTAGCAACTGAAGCTGTATAGCCCAAGTTGACTAGTCTTTTTAAACAATTACCTAATAAGTTAACATTTAAAGCATTCGCTTTTTTCAAATTTGGAGTATCTAAAAGTACTCTTCCATTTTCTAAAGACTTTGCTACTGATTCTAATACCTGGTTTATTCCTTGACCGATTCCCCGTCTCCATTCATATAGTGAACATAATTTGTCTCCCAATTCATTGTATGGTTCAACCTTATTAAAACTTTTTATAGTATTTTCTAAATACAGTACAGGGTCATCTTCTGACTCGTCTGCTAAAACTTGCTTAATTTTGTTATCTATTTTTTTAAAAGGTTCTCTTAAATTTTCATCGCTAATTTCTAAGAAACTATTAATTGTTGATTTAATCCAAGATATTTTTTCACATTCTTCTTGATATCGTTCTTCTGAACTGTTTAGAATTGCTGTCGTTGTCTGTAAAGCCCACTCTTTAACAGCATTACCAGCAGCAACATTAAAACGTTCTATGGCTTGGGGAATTACTAACCGAGGAAAATGCTGACTAATATGGGATCTCAAGCCTTGCTGAAACTCTTCCGCATAGGATTTTTGCCATAATGCATCAGCAACCCTATTTCGGTCATGTCTAGACCATTTTTCAACTTTACGGGGTAAGTCTTCTAATATACTTTCATCAATTAAACCATTAAAATGATTATCTGCTTTCTTACAGGCTTCTGTACTGTATATTTCATCATTATTTTTTATTTGCAGTGCTAATAAAGCTGCCCAAGTACTCAATTTTATAACCTGCAATTTTTCAATATCTTCTGTATATTCTTTTAAATGTTCGGTGAGTTCGTGCTTGATACTACGTATCGCATTATCAACAAAGCGATTCTCTGTTTCCGGGTAATTTCTATCTGCTCTGAAAACGTCAATACGATTGAGAATAAACAGCATACGTGCAGGAGAACCACCCAAATCTTTCACCTGTTCTACTACTTCTTGTAATAATTTTCCAACTTTTTCTTTGTCGGTTTCTGCACTGTTATATGTTACCAAACACAAAGCTTCACGACACTGTTTAATTACATTTGCGTTACCTTCATCATTCACATAAGCTAAACCAGGTAAATCCATAATTCTTACCTTGACACCTCTGGGTAATTCCAGTTTGGATTCTTTGATGAGTCTGAAAGGATAAGAAATGCTTGACTGTGGACAAGCTAAATTAGGTTGTTTTTCTCTGTTATCGATGTAATTGATCATTACATCGTACAAGCGTTGATAAATACGCTCATCACTAATACCTGTCCATTCTCCACACTCCCATAATGCACCAGGAGTTTCATGGATGATTAAAGATTTTTGCTCGCTATATTCTATAGTTACTGCTCCGGCGCTCATTTCGCTCACAGCGACAGGAACGATTTCTGCTCCACATAATAAATTTACTAAAGTGCTTTTACCGCTACTAGTTGTTCCTGTTGTGGCGAGGGTAAGAGTAGGATTTTGTAGTTCGTTGACTAAATTATCAATAGCTCTCTCTAATTTATCTGTCAGTTCTTGCAGTTCTGGGTGATATGTATCTGGTAAATGCTCAGATATTTCTGTAGAAAAATTATGCCAATATTTGGAGAGAAGTTGTGCATTTTGCTCGACATCTGCAAATACTTTATATAATTTGTTGCTCATTTTTCAACCTATGGCTAAATTTTTCTAACTAGGCGCAGAACTTTTACCTGCTATAAAAGTGCAAGAAATTTCAGTTTTATTGATTTAATTTCTAAGTATTAAGACTTACTCAGTGAGAACGCAACTATAAACTGTAAAAGGCACCAAGAACAGTAACTAAAGAGAGGTTCAAAGAGATTGGGCGTAAGTCTGGAAACAATTCGCGCCTTTTCACTATTTCTTTATAATCTGGAATCAACTAAAATGCTTACGTATTTCTACTAAATTACAATCTCAACTCACTAAAATCCTTCTGATATCGACAAATTGAACCGAATACAACCTCTATTGATTCATTAACATTACGTTGAAGCGCGATCGCATTTTTTTCAAACATCAACGCTAAACTGAATTAATGCGATCGCTCTTATCGTCACTTTTTCCCATAATAACTGGGGAACTCTGTACCTATTAATACCAATCCTGATAACGCAGTCTGGAAATTGTTGCCCTAACTAAGGCGTATTACTAGACAGTCTAAGCTGATTTTTACTTTCGACTTTCCAACTTTGCAGCAGATCAAATAGAGTTTATTCGGCTTTTTGATTTGCTGTTAACCCTGTAAACTGTATCTCCTTTCCACAGAAGTAGGATTTCACTGGCATTAGCAGCTTTTCCCATGCCCAATGCCCAATGCCCAATGCCCCATGCCCAAGTTTACTTCATCCCCCGCCAATTGCCGGAAGGAATAAAACTCGCCCAATAATAAGGATGCTGATATTTGGGATTATTTAATAACTCTAACTGCACCTCTCGCAACGCTTCATGTCTCCCCTTACCTGCTCGCAATTTCTCATAATATTTCACCATTAAATCTTTCGTGCCATCATCATCTACTAGCCATAAACTTAATAGTTGAGTTTGCGCACCTGCAATTACCAAAGCCCGCCGCAACCCATAAACACCGCCACCAATTTTCACATCACCAAGTCCAGTTTCACAAGCAGATAAAACTACTAATTCTGTACCCCGTAAATTTAACCCAGCAACTTCTAAAGCCGTGAGAACTCCATCATCTGTATCGGCTTTTTGTTGACGATTATTAAATCCAGCCAAAGCTAAACCAGAACGTAATAAGGGATTTTCTAAATTTAAAACTGGGGCTTTATCTAATTGCTGATTAAAAGCATTGGTTGGGGGTTTAACTTCTTCATCTGGTAAAAAGAATCCGTGAGTAGCTAAGTGTAAAATTCTCGGTGCATTTAATTGTTTAATCGCCGCTTCTGTGGCTTGTTTTCCTAATATGAGATTGGCTTGGGGAAAAATCTTTTGGATTTGTTGCCCTTCTGCTAAAGTTGCTGTTAATGAGCTAAATTTTAAATTAGCAAAGTCAATAGAACGCTGATTTGAACCACGGGATTTAGCTGCTACTGTGGTATCTTGTTGGTTGTAGTCGATATTTGCAAAGACTACAGGATTTGCGGCTACTTTGGCTGTGGTTTGCAAGCTGAGTAAATCTCGCCCAGTGGTGAGGTAAGAGAAAGCGTAACGTTGGACGAGATATTGATTTTGCTCATCTTTGAGGGCTTCAAAGGGTATCAAGTTTAACTGCCCATCTGGTGAAAGCAACAGGTGACGCGCATCGCCTAACAAGGGACGAATGGGAGCCATGATTTGCTTATCCAAGCTACGGGCGAGTTCCTGAAGCTGGACTACAGCAGTTTTGCCATCAATTTGAAAAATTCCCCGCTCTTGTTTGGAATTAGTGTTATTTTCTTGACTAGATATGGGAGCATAAGCCAAAATATTGCGGAAACTCGCAACGGATTTATCAATAGTTGCAGCATCACCCAAATCAACCCACTTCGGTTCACCCGCAGCACGCAGCACTGCTGCTGCATAACGGGGGTTACCAAATTTTTCGCTGTCTTTTTTTGCTTTAGGATTAACTGGCTGATATTGCACAATTTCCACCATTGCAGCATCTTGGGGAATTTGGGCTTGGATAGCAGCTAATTCCACTGGTTTAATTGCTTGGCGGAATTCGGCACTTTTAGCACTAACTTGTTCTTCTAAGCGTTCTTTCTCGGCTTCTAATTGTTTAATTTGCGCTTGATAAACTTCAATTTTTTCTTGCCCTTGTCCGCGATATACTAGGGCGGCTAACTGTTGCTGCACGTTCAACCAATCATCAAACAGCTTTTTGGTTTCTGGGTTGGCTGCTAACTGGGTGCGTAATGTCTGCACTGTGTCAGTCATGGCATCTAGCACTCGTCCTTTACGACGGAGTACAGTAGTTAGGGCGAGTTTGGCTAATGTGGGGTTTTTGGGAGATTGTTGTAGGGCGAGAGAAACAGCAGCGTTAGTAGTTGCACTAAAGGTTTGAACGTAGTTTTGTTTTCTTTGTTCCGAACCCACAGCATAGATGAGTTGCAAATTTTGTTCTTCAATTGCGAGTCCACGGGTGAGAAAATCGGTGGTACGATTGATATCATCCTGTGCCCAATAAAGTGTTGCTAAATTGTTCAGGCTAGATGCCACATCGGGATGTTCTTTACCCAGTACCTTCTCCAAAATTGCCAGAGAGCGGAGGTACAGGGGTTCGGCTTTCGCATAATTCCCCTGTAAATAGTATAGTTGAGCTAAATTGTTCAGGCTAGATGCCACATCGGGATGTTCTTTACCCAGTACCTTCTCTAAAATTGCCAGAGAGCGGAGGTACAGGGGTTCGGCTTTCGCATAATTCCCCCGTAAATAGTATAGTTGAGCTAAATTGTTCAGGCTAGTAGCAACACTAGGATGTTCTTTATCCAGTACTTTCTCTTTAATCGCCAGGGAGCGGAGGTATAGGGGTTCAGCTTTGACATAATTCCCCTGTTCCCGGTAAAGTTCAGCTAAATTGTTCAGGCTAGTAGCCACAAGTGGATGTTCTTGACCCAGCACTTTCTCCACAATCGCCAGAGATCGGAGTAATAGGGGTTCAGCTTTGGCATAATTCCCCTGTAAATAGTATAGTTGAGCTAAATTGTTCAGGCTAGTAGCCACATCGGGATGTTCTTGACCCAGCACTTTCTCCCGAATCGCCAGAGAGCGGAGGAACAGGGGTTCGGCTTTGGCATAATTCCCCTGTACTCGGTAAAGTTCAGCTAAATTGTTCAGGCTAGTAGCTACATCGGGATGTTTTTGACCCAGCACTTTCTCCAGAATCGCCAGGGAGCGGAGGAACAGGGGTTCGGCTTTGGCATAATTCCCTTGTACTCGGTAAAGTTCAGCTAAATTGTTCAGGCTAATAGCCACAAGTGCATGTTCTTGACCCAGCACTTTCTCCACAATCGCTAAGGCTTTTTCTGCCAGGGGGATGGCTTCACTATATTTGCCTTGCTGATACAATTGCACAACTTGTTGATTCAGCCGCTTGGCTTCGGCTAACTCTGCGGACTGTTGTGCTGATAATGGTGGTTGGGTTTGTCCGGCAACTTCCCTTGGTATACTCACCAGTAGTCCTAATGTCATTGCTGTAGCGATTGACCAAGTTAGCAATTTCATCGGGTTACGTTTGAAGAGGCTGTAATTCGTAATTGGTGACCAGAAAAGATAGATTTTGGGTATTTTAGTTAGTATAGCAGGGTTGATTAGGATTTTTTTAGTGTTTTTTGCCAGATTTAATAAAGTTTGTCGGTGCATAATCATCTGCTGACGCTGTTGGCGCTGAGTTTTTTGGCGTTGCAATTACATATATCTTTGAGGTGTGGGGGGTTATGCAGTTTTTCATTTGTCATTGGTCATTTGTCATTGGTCATTTGTCTTATAACCTAGCCCGATAACGTTTCGATCCCCCCTAGCCCCCCTTAAAAAAGGGGGGAAATTTCTTTAAATCCCCCTTTTTAAGGGGGATTTAGGGGGATCTAAAACTTTTGGCTACTAACAAAAAGACTTTTAAAATATCCTCTAAAATTTTAGCGATCGCTATATCAAAAAAACACATAAAGCTGAATTTAGTAGGCGAAAAGCCATTTTACTTACTCAAAATCCTTAAACGAGTTCTTAAAAAGCCTTACTGCCTTCTCATTATTGTGTTTTCCGCAGGCAAAAAGCTATTTTACCTACTCAAAAAGCCTTACTGCCTTCTCATTTTAGTAAATCGCGCACTCATTTTGGTGTTTTCCGCAAGTAAAAAGCTATTTTATCTACTCAAAAAGCCTTATTACCTTCTCATTTCGGTAAATCGCGCAGTCATTTTGGTGTTTTCCGCAAGTAAACAGCAAATCAGGCGCTTAATTTCCTGATTTATCAACTTATATCAAGAATTCACTTACTTATTACCTAAATCTCTGTGTAGCAAAAGCTGTTTTATATTTGCCGAAATATTCCCAGGCTGATCGGTACATAAAATTTTTAAGGTAAATAATATCAACGATTATTTATCAGCAGGTGTAGAATATGGCGCGTCAAAAAAGAAGCTCTAAAGTTTTAGAAAGAGCCGTGCGTCGTGCTGCTAGCATGAACTCAATCAATCCCAATTTAGATGTAGGTAATGGACTGACTTTACCTGGCTTTCGCACTCTCATTGAGAAGATGCAATCGCAAGAATATGCATACAATACAGCCCTTTCTAACTTGGATGGATTATACCGAGAAATGCTAGAAACCGAGCGCGAATTAGGCGATATGACAGAGCTTATACTGTTAGGAGTTGCGACAAAATATGGCAAAAGCAGTGTAGAGTATGGCAAAGCGGGAGGAGTACCAAAAAACCAACGCCGCCGCGCCGTAAAAAGTGACGCATCAACTCCTAATTCTGCACCAATGGAATTTATTCCTAATGTAAATAGCAACGGTAATGGCAAGAAACCAGCCGCCACAAATTAGGATAGAATCTTCATTTTAATTTTAAAAAATAATGTGATATGTTGTGGGGCACAACATTGTTCATTGGTGTTAACTTACAGCTATTTTCAAGTAAATAGACCATGCTGTAGGGGCACGGCACCGACCATAGGTGTCAATTTAAGCTAAAAGCTATATACTGCGCCTGTTGTACAAAAACCCTCGCCCTCATCCCCTAACCCCTTCTCCCCCAGGAGAAGGGGAATTAAATCTCTTGCTCCCCTCTCCCTGAGGGAGAGGGGCTGGGGGTGAGGGCATAACTTATTCACCAAGCGGGTTTCACGTTAAGTTGACACCAATGGGCACCGACAATCTTTTGGTACATACAATAATTTGACTGCTGCCGTGCCCCTACGACAGATGTGGTTCAAATAGGTGAAAACTGCTGTAAGCTAAAAACAGCCTCTCTCTGAGTTTTGTCACACGCCTGAGAATGAATTCTCAGGCTAATAGCCCAAGTCTACTGAAGTAGACTCAGGATATGCAAATAAATTTAGTCATCTAAAGATGACTTTTGCTATTAGCAAGGAACTTCAGTTCCTTGCGGTATTGTCCCTACTAACACCAAATCTGCACAACACGCCCTTGCAATTGTTGCCCTAACCAAGGTGTATTACGAGAAAGTGTATGCAGATTTTTACTCTCAACTTTCCAACTTTGCTGTGGATCGAATAGGGTTAATTCTGCTTTTTGATTTGCTGTTAACCCTGTCAAATTTTGTCGCAAACATTCTGCCGGACGACTACTCAAAGCACGCCATAATTCTAAAGCGGTGAATTCTCCCGTTTCTACTAAATGTTGCCATAACAAAGGTAAGGCTAACTCTAAGCCAATGGCTCCCGGTGGTGCTTCTGCAAAGGCTTGGACTTTTTCTTCATAGGTGAAGGGTGCATGATCGATCGCGATCGCATCTATAATTCCTGTCCGTACCCCTTCCCTTAACGCTGCCATATCTTTAGGCGTACCCAAAGGCGGATCTAAATGCAAGCTTGTGTGATAACTCTTAACAGCTTTGGTATCTAATAATAAATGCATCCAGGTAGTACTAGCGGTAATTGGTAAACCCGATGCTTTAGCTGAGGCAATTAATTCTACACTACGTGCCGTAGAAACACGCATAATATGCACGAGAGAATTACCGATGCTGGCGACTAATTCTAATAAAGATGCGATCGCAGATGTTTCTGCACTCTCTGGTATTGGCGGTAAACCAAACCGCAACGCATCGGCACCTTCGCGCATTACTCCATTTGCAGCCAATTGGCGATCGCAAGCCCAAAAAGCCACTGGTTTATTAAAAGGCAGTAAATATTCTAACACCCGCCTTACCAGCCCTAAATTCTCCCTTGGCTGCCCATCAGTAAAGCCAACCACACCAGCCGCCGCCAAATCTGCCAACTCCGTCAACTGCTTCCCCGCCAAATCCAACGTCATCCCACCCCATACTTGCAGCTGGGGTGTAGCGGCAGCCTCCTCTGCTTTTCTACCCTTCTGCAACTGTGCCACAAGCGCCGGGTTATCAATCGCGGGAGATGTATTCGGTAAAATACTAACTCTAGTAAAGCCACCAGCCGCCGCCGCTTGCAACAGAGATGAGAGAGTTTCCCGTTCTTCAAACCCTGGTTCACCAGATTGGCTGTACAAATCCACCAACCCCGTCCCTAGAACTAAACCCCGACAATCTCTAATTTGAGTATCGGAACTAACATCGGTAATATGAGATGCGATCGCTTGGATCAAACCATCAGCAATCAACACATCCGCTATTTTATCGGTTCCAGAAACCGGATCTATAACCCGTACTTGTTGTAACAATTCAGTTGTCATGTGAGCTATCAGCTATTATTTATCAGTGCTGCCACTGTTAGTCTATTTTCATCTAGGAAATTTCAGAATAAAATTATCCAATCTATCAGAGTAAAAGAGGCAGGGGGCAGGGAGCAGGGGGAATAAAGGCGTAGGTTGGGTTGAGGAACGTAGACGCGGAGCGGCTTCCCGTAGGGTAACCCAACACCAAAGCCTGCCTTCGCAGGCTATCAAACTTTTAGCCTGCGTTCGTCGAAGACGTTCCCGAAGGGTAGGCAGGCTTCGTATTTCTAGCCCCACCCTTATAGGGTGAGGGCGTTTTTGCACATTTGAGATGCTCCCCTTTGTTGGGTTTCGCTGACGCTCTACCCAACCTACAATTATCCTGTCAACCGTCAACCGCGCCGCACTGAGCTTGTCGAAGTGTCAACCGTCAACAGCCTTAACACCAATCTCTACAATGCTCCAGCAGCTGTTTTATCAAATACCCCGCCACCTAAGTGCGCGGTAATATTCATCGCTTGCAGCACTGGTAAACCATCGGGGCCTGATGGATAATCAATTACACTCACTGCGCCGTTACCCTGACGGAAATTCCAGAAATTATCTGCGGGTAAACCCAGAATATGACATAGTAAAGTTTTGTTAGTAGCATCGTGAGCTACAACTATGCCGGTTTTAAGTTCACTTTTTGCTGCGGCTTGCACAATGGCTTGCCAAGCTGCAACGCTACGTTCCCAGACTTGTTGCAAATTTTCCCCTTCTGGCATTTGTACCTCGGCGGGAACTGTGCGCCAGCGCTCCAATTCACCGGGAAATTCTTGTTCAATTTCTACTTCTAATTTGCCTTCCCAAAGTCCGTGGCTAATTTCTCGTAAACCATCTTGCAATTCTAAATTTATCTGCGGATGGTGCTGCAAAATAATCTCTGCTGTTTCTTTAGGACGCTGCATAGAACTGCTAACAGCAAAATCAATGGCTACATCTTTCAGAAACTCTCCGGCTTTTTGCGCCTGACTTCTGCCGTTATCGTTGAGGGGAACGTCAATTTGTCCTTGAAATCTAGTTTGGCGATTCCACTCTGTTTCCCCGTGACGTACCAGTAATAATCTTACACCTTCATGTCCTGGTCTCAATGAAGGCAAAATTTCGCCTGTATGTTGTGTTTGATTTAAAGACTCTAGCTGGACTGCATCGCCTAAACCGCCAGCAAAATTTAAAATTGTGATGCCACAATTAGATTGCTGTACGGAATGGTAGCGACTGGGGGGAACGCCTAAAGCTGTGCTAATTAAAGCGCGATTAATGCCGTTATGCCCCACAATCAAAATAGTTTCGCCTTGATGATGGGGTAAAGTTTCTTGCCAAAATTCTTTAGCTTGGGCGTATAAAGACAATACAGGGAAATGTTCTTTAGTTCCCTGTGCATCTTCTAACAACATCCGCAATTCGTCAGGATGTTCGTGCCAAGTTTTATAATCTTCAGCATACTGTTCCTTGACCTCAGATGTGAGCATTCTCTCCCACAAAGGCAAGTCTATTTCCAACAATTTATCAGAAGTTTGGATAACAGCAGCTTTTCCCGTAGCATTGACTAATTGATGATGAATACTTTCTGCTGTCTGTTTTGCCCGTTGTAAAGGACTGCTGTAAATGGCATTGAATGCAATATTACTGAGGGCTTGGCCTAATTTGGTAGCATCATTCTGACCTTTTTGAGTCAATTGTGACGCATCAGTGCGTCCTTGAATCCGCCGCTCGGTGTTATAGCTACTTTGACCGTGGCGTACAATGATGACCTTAGTCATCTATTTTGCCCTCCTCTATCTAAAGGACTAATTTTACTGCAAACTGGTACGAGGGAAATAATAAAAACTCCACCCACAACAGAGTAGAGTTTTTGGGTATAGAACAATACGGTTCAGTTAGCGTCAAAAAACAGATTTGGCGTAGGTTGGGGAGCCACTGCGTTGGACGGGTTTCCCGGCTCCCTCAGTGGCGTTTGAGGGACGAAACCCTACATTTTCGGCGCTTTGTTGGGTTTCACTTCGTTCAACCCAACCTACATTTAGGGACTTCCAAATAAAAAATATACAACTATTTATTGTGGGGTGGGCGTCTCGCCCGCCCATAGTCAAAGGCGGGCAAGACTTCGGCGTGAGCGCTCAGTCGAACGCTGCCCACCCCACAAGATTGGATAATTTATTTCTTGGAAGTCCCTTATCCTATAGATTGTGCAACTTAAAAGCAGAATAGCTTACCAATGCCCAATGCCCCAAGCGGCGGGGCGACTATCCCTCTCCACCCAGCAGAAGATGAAGTTTCCCGCCGCTTTCAATCAATCTTGCCAAGGTGTAGTCGGTGCATCGGGATCGTCTGAAGGTGCAGTAGGAATTGACGAATTATTTTGCCTCATAGTATTTTTATTGATATATGTACTCAACTGCTCAAAGGCGATTAAAGCCTCCCTTGCAGTTTGATAGCGTTGCTTATAATCTTCCAATACCATTTGGCTGAGAATGTCTGCTAAGGGTTCGCTGACTTCTACTTTATCGCGCCATTGCAACTCACCCTCACTATCTCTTTTAAACTCGTGGGGGGAGATACCAGTCAAGGCTTTGATACCTATCATGCCGACTGCATAGATGTCGCTACTATATTGGGGACGACCAAAACATTGTTCGTTAGGTGCATAACCTTTAGTACCAATACCAATGGTAAAGGGGGTATGTTCTTGATTTTCCATTGGCGGTGCAGATACGTCTTTGACTGCACCAAAGTCGATTAATACTAGTTTCCAGTCAGAATGGCGGCGAATAATATTACTAGGTTTAATATCGCGGTGAATTACTTTATTTTCATGGACAAATGCTAATGTTTGCAATAAATCTCGTAAAGTATCAATAACAGAGGTTTCTGATAGACATTGACCGGGAGATAATTCTTGGCTTAATGGATGACCAACTATAAATTCTTGCACTAAATAAAATTCTTCGTTTTGTTCAAAATAAGCTAATAGCTGGGGTATTTGCGGATGGTTACCCAATCTTTCTAATGTTTGGGCTTCGGAGTTAAATAAACGTCTGGCTAGTTGCAATCCTGTGGATTTGGTATTTGCAGGTTTGAGCTGTTTGACTACACAACGGGGATTTCCCGGACGATGGGTATCTTCGGAAATGTAGGTTTCGCTAAAGCCGCCAGAACCGAGAACTTTGACAATTTTATAGCGTCCGCCAAGTATGATCCCAGCTAAGGCTAAATTCCGTTGCTGGAGTAAGTCTTGCAAGTCATCTTGTTGGCTGATGATTTCTTGCACCACTGCTGAAGATTGATGTTTGCGAAATATATCAATTAGTTGCCGTTTTTTAATACTTTCTCTAATTATTTCGGTTCCCAGATAGGTGAAGCCACTAAAAGCGATCGCAATTATAGGTATAGTTGTGGGAAAAATTAAATCGTTGGCGATAAACAATACATAGCTCATTCCGCCCCAAATCGTGGCTAATCCCAGACTCAATATAAATCGCGTGCTACCACGTTTACTGCGAGTACAAATAAAGATTGCACCCCCAACGATGGTGAGTACAAATAAACCGCGCAAGGGGGGACTAGTGATACCTTGAGCGATCGCTTTATCGTACATTAAAGTCGCGATCGCATTCGCATGAATTTCTACCCCAGCCATGCGTTCGGGATACAGCCAGTGACTACCAGCCGCCACAGCATAAAAATCATTGCCTAACTGAGCTGTCGCCCCAATAATCACAATTTTATTTTGGAATACCTTACCCCGTTGCAAATAATTTTGCCAATTTTCCGGATCGAGTACATACCAAAAGGGAATTTCTTCAAATGTCCCAGAAGGTCCCCAAAAATGAATGCGATCGCCTTTAGGTCGAGGATAATTAATTTGCGCCGCCCTCAGTACCGCTTCGTCAAATGAGGGCATCTTATCAGTAATTAAATCATGAGTTGCCAGTAACTGCGTATACTCGCTGGCTAATCGGTGAATTTTGCCATCTACTTCTATGGGAAAATTTACCGTCCCAATTGATACTGAACCTTTATGAAACATCCTTTGCGGTTGCGTTAGCTGTACAAAGGTTCCTTGATGGGTGTCAAAGTGTTCGTACAGCGCAGCTAAAGTAACTTTACCACCGTATTTTTCTAAAGCTGCTTGCAATTGGCGATCGTCCGCCGGGCCATAACTACTTGGGGTATCAAACACAACATCTAATGCCACAGCTTTAGCACCAGCCTGCACCAATTTTTCAATAACTTGGGCATATGCAGCACGTTTAAATGGAAAAGATTTCAGTGGTTCCAGGTAAGCATACTGTTGTGGATTTGTTTTATAGTACTGTTCAGGGACTGATACAGACTGATTGTCGATTGCCAAAATCACAATGTCTTCTGGAGGATTTACTGGCCCCCGCAGTTGAAAAAAAGTCGAAATCGCCTGACTTTCCATCAATTGCACCATACCCATACCAGAAGTACTCAGTATGGCTGCGCCAATTGCTGAAGCACCAGTCAACAGATGACCAAACCAAGTTATCAGCTTGGAACGGTAAATTGAAGTGGTCGAAGTGGCTTTTGTCGGTTTGCTTAACCGTCCATCGCTAGCAGAGACATCTTGTTTAGTTGCGGTAGAGGTAGGTTCTTCTGCCATATCGTGTTATTGAATAATTAAGGTACAACAACTTTTATTTATTCAGACCCTGTTTTCGTGCAACCACATTGAAATCTGACTTAAATGAGAAACTTATACATTTGTCATCTATCAATTAATTTCCCCCAAATTTTGATTCATATCGGTACTTTGCTTACTTATAGTTATTTTTACAATCCTGACCTCATTCTTGCAAACAGCTGCAAGCTGTAATTTTCCCAAGAACTCAGCTAAAAATCCTTGGTCTTTACACTTGCTGAAGATGAGATCTACCCCAACATCTATACCACCAATCGCGAGTTGATGGTGCAAAACTTGTCAGTAGTCATTGCTCAGTAGCATTATCTATGCAACTGACATCAGTATTCATGACGATCGTAGCATCACCCAGAGGGCAAGTTAGATCGCAACTGGTTTTATCCCCCTCCCTCAGCCAACGATCTCAATATATATTTGCCATTGACAGCTGACAAAATCCTCATCCACTAGGGAAGCACAGATTTTGCACAGAAGTTTATTTTCCGCAACTTCTGTCACTGCGGTAACGCCAATCCAGCAAAAAAATCCTGTCCTGTTGATGATGGCAAAAATTAGAGCTGCGCTTTAGCCTAACTTCTCCCCTACAGGTTCTACCATACCTCTTTAGGAGTAAACTGAACTGTTAGACAGTTAAGATTACTGTTATTAAGTCTAACTTATTGGTAGATTTTGATCGGAGGGTAACCCTTGTATTGCCCTATATCCAAAGCTCAGAGTCTCCAGGATCTGCTCTAATGTTGCCGCTATTATTAATGAATTTAAAGAGGTTAAGATAAAAGCTATACATGAAGATACACTTTATAGATATTAGCAAATTGAGCTATTGATAATTGCTATAATCTATTGTTCAATCTACAATTCTTTTCTATTATTTAGGTGTAATTTTTTATGGTATCTCCTATGAATCGTCTGTCTATTTTTGTAGACGGAAACAATATGTTCTATGCGCAGCAAAAAAATGGCTGGTTTTTTGACCCCAGGCGAGTATTAGAATATTTTAAACACGAACAAGCAGAAACAACCTTAATCAATGCCTTCTGGTACACTGGCTTAAAAGACCCCCAAGATCAACGAGGTTTCCGTGATGCTCTAATTAGTTTAGGATATACAGTACGAACGAAAATTCTCAAAGAATATTATGATGATTCTTCCGGGAGGTACTCGCAAAAAGCTAATCTAGATATTGAAATTGTTGTCGATATGTTTAATACAGTAGATCAATACGATAGAGTAGTTTTATTTAGCGGCGATGGCGATTTTGAACGGGCAATTGAACTATTACGCTCAAAAAATACACATATTACAGTAGTTTCCACAGAAGGCATGATTGCTAGAGAATTACGTAATGCTACTGATAGATATATAGATTTGAATGATATTAGAGACCGAATAGAAAAGAGTGAAGCCTAAATTATAGTTAATGAATATTTACAAACGTAAATAGTAAAAAACCTAAAATCCAAGTGTAGTTATAGCAAAAAGTCCACCCTAAACTAAACAAAGAGAAAATGAGCAGCCAACCAGAGCGAATTATCATATTTGATACGACATTGCGCGATGGCGAACAATGTCCGGGAGCGACCTTAAATATAGATGAAAAGCTAGTAATAGCCAAGCAGTTGGCGCGGCTTGGGGTAGATGTCATTGAAGCGGGTTTTGCGTTTGCCAGTCCGGGAGATTTTGAAGCTGTCAACAAAATCGCCCAAGTCGTCGGTACAGAAAATGGCCCGGTAATCTGTAGTTTAGCCAGAGCCAAGCATGATGATATCAAAGCCGCAGCCGAAGCGATTAAACCAGCAGCAAAAGGCAGAATTCATACATTTATCGCCACATCTGATATTCATCTGAAGTACAAGCTGAAAAAAACCAAGTCAGAAGTAATTGCGATCGCGGAGGAAATGGTCGCCTATGCCAAAAGCTTCACCGATGATGTAGAATTTTCCCCAGAAGATGCCGGACGCTCCGATCCAGAATTTTTGTACCAAGTCTTAGAAAGAGCGATCGCAGCTGGCGCAACCACAGTGAATATTCCCGATACTGTGGGTTACACAACCCCCAGCGAATTTGGGGCAATAATTAAGGGGATAAAAGAAAACGTCCCCAACATCGACAAAGCGATTATTTCTGTTCACGGACACAACGACTTAGGTTTAGCCGTTGCCAACTTCCTAGAAGCAGTCAAGAATGGCGCGAGACAATTAGAATGTACCATCAACGGCATTGGCGAACGTGCCGGGAATGCAGCTTTAGAAGAATTGGTGATGGCGTTGCATGTCCGGCGACAATATTTTAATCCCTTCTTGGGCAGACCAGCCGATTCTGAACAATCCTTAACCAATATCGACACCAAGGAAATTTATAGATCCTCGCGCTTGGTGTCTAATTTAACTGGGATGTTGGTGCAGCCAAATAAAGCCATAGTCGGGGCTAACGCCTTTGCCCACGAATCCGGCATTCACCAAGATGGTGTATTAAAGAACAAGCTGACCTATGAAATTATGGATGCCCAATTGATTGGCTTAACAGACAATCAAATCGTCTTGGGTAAACATTCCGGGAGAAATGCTTTCCGCACCCGCTTAAAAGAATTGGGCTTTGAACTATCTGAAAGCGAATTGAATAAAGCCTTTGTCAGATTCAAAGAAGTCGCTGATAAAAAGAAAGAAATCTCCGATTGGGATTTAGAAGCGATCGTCAACGATGAAATCCAACAAGCGCCGGATTTGTTTAAAGTAGAATTGGTGCAAGTTTCCTGTGGAAGCAACGCCCAACCTACCGCCACCGTTACCTTGCGCACTCCCGACGGACAAGAATTAACCGACGCCGCCATTGGTACGGGGCCTGTGGATGCAGTTTATAAGGCAATTAACCGTGTAGTTAACGTACCTAACCAGTTGATTGAGTTTTCTGTACAATCGGTTACAGCAGGTATTGATGCGATTGGCGAAGTAACTATCCGGTTAAAGCATGAATCGCGCATTTTCTCAGGTCATGCAGCCAATACAGATATTATTGTGGCTTCGGCACAGGCTTACGTAAATGCACTAAATAGGTTGTATGCTTCTTTGCAAAGTAAGGAGAAGGCGGAAGAAGCGACTCCACAGAAAGTCTAGATAAATCTGAGCTTTTAGCCCTTGCAATTATTCTTAATTGGAGAATTGCGGGGGTTATTTTTATGGCGGATAAACGTTTTCACCCAATCAATTCTGCTGTAATCTCTTATTCTCTGTGTCCTCTGTGTCTCTGTGGTTCATAAATTAATTATTAACCGCAGAGGGCGCAGAGGCGCAGAGAGAAATAGGAATATTTTTCGCTTTAAAAGCAGAGTTTAGATGGAGAGTGGGGGGAAGTTGCTGTGACTAGAGGGATTTGAATGGTAAATTCTGTACCTTCTCCTAGAGATGAGACACAATGCAAACTGCCAGCGTGCATTTCTGTGATAATCTGATGACTAATCGCTAATCCTAAGCCTGTACCTTTACCTTCTGATTTCGTGGTGAAGAAAGGGTCAAATAATTGCGATCGCACTTCTTCTGACATTCCTGTACCATTATCGGCAATTTTGATAAATATATAATTATCGTCGCTACTGGTGGTGATGGTAATGATATTAGGATGGGCGACTAAATCAGCAAAACTTTTGTTCTGGTTCGACTCTTCTAAAGCATCAATCGCATTGGCGCACAAATTCATAAAAACTTGGTTGAGTTGTCCGATATAGCAATCAATTTTCGGTAAATTACCATAATGCTTGACAACTTGAATGGCAGGACGATTTGTGGTAGCTTTGAGACGATGCTGTAAAATCATTAGGGTAGTGTTAATTCCCTGATGAATATCGGCAATTTTTTTCTCAGTTCCATCTAGGCGCGAAAAATTGCGCAATGATTCCATGATTTCTTGAATGCGATCGCTACCTAATTGCATGGAAGAAATCATTTTCGGTAAATCTATCAGCAAGAATTCTAAATCAATAGCTTTTGTTTGCTGTTCAATTTCCTTACCCGGTTCGGGAAATTTTTGGCGGTAAAGGTTGACTATATTAATTAAATCTTGAATATAGTCGTTAGCTAAAGACAAATTACCAGAGATAAAATTTACCGGATTATTCACTTCATGGGCAACACCTGCAACTAACTGTCCTAAAGAAGAGATTTTTTCTGTATGTGCTAATTTGGCTTGAGTGCGTTGCAATTGTTGTAAAGCTTGTTCTAGTTTACTCGCTTGTTGTTGCTGAAAACATCTTTCTATATGTTGACGTTGGATAATTTCATTTTCGAGATTGGCTAAAGCTACTGTTCTCTCAATTGCTGTTGTCTCTAAGGAAATTATTAATGCTAATCCTAAAATTGCAAAGGTGACGATACCAATAGTTGTAGCTAGCACAGCAGCATCAACAGTCATCGCTGAAGGTGTATGTAATACTGCGATCGCATGAAAGTTAGTAGCGGTCATCCCTGTATAATGTACAGTAGGGATAGCTGCACCCATAATCATGGCACTAAATATTTTCTTCCTTCTATAGGCTACAGTATGGCGATCGGGTAGATGAAATGCTAACCATAAAGCTGCGAAGGAAACGATAAAAGCGATCGCAATGGAAATTCCTACTAATAGATAGTTGTAATGAATACTCGCATTCAGACGCATCGCCACCATTCCCGTATAGTGCATGGTGGTAATACCCAGCCCCATCAATAGACTACCAGCAAGTAAATTAGAGATACCCATTACTTCCTGACTGACCACAAATAAAGCACAGCCTGAGGCGAAAATAGCTGCCAAAACTGATATCAGCACAGTAAATATATCATATTTTACAGGAATTGGTAAATGAAAGGCGAGGATGCCGACAAAGTGCATAGACCAAATACCAGTTCCCATTGCGATCGCACCGCCAATTAACCAGCCAATTTGCGCGTAACCTATTGATCTGCGCACTCGTTCCGCTAAATCTAAGCTGGTGTAAGCAGCCAGTAGTGCGATCGCTATTGAAAGAATTAATAACCGAATGTCATAACTACCAGTAATAACTGTACTCATATAATAAATTTATTTTCTCTGCCAGCAAAATTCATTTCAGCACCGATGCTAATTCTATAAAGAGAAAATAAAGAAAATATGAGATTTTTAAAATTAATAATTCCCTAATAAAAGACAAATTCTTATAATTCCCATTTCCTCCTCAAAAATCACACCTAATCTTTATCTTGTGTTTGATTTCATTAAATATCGTCAACAGTAATTACCCTGACAAATGACTAATGACTAATGACTAATGACTAATGACTAAAGCGCATCATCATTTTTTCTGGTGCAGCTAAATTTTTAAACCCGCAGCGTCGGTATAATCCATGAGCATCTTTCGTTCCTAAAAACCACTTAGGTACAGCTTGCAGTTCTGAATATTCCAAAATGTACTGCACAAACCATTTACCTAATCCTTGTCGGCGATAAGGCTCAAGAATAAACACATCTTTTAACAGCGCAGAAGTAGCATAATCAGTAATTACCCTAGCAAAACCAACTTGCTGTTCATCTTCATAAAGTCCGAAGCATAAAGAATTTTCAATTGATTTTGCTAAAACTTCTAAGGGCATATTTTCTGCTAAATCAGCACTGCAAAGAAAATGATGAATCATGGGGATATTCAGTTTAGATTTATCTATGCTGATATAAAATCTATGTTTTAAATCTTCATTCATAGCGACCTCAAGAAATTTACCAATAAATTGATTTATCTGCGAGATGTAGATGCAAATGATGAAACTACTGAAACGTTAGCTGAATGAAAGAGGCTATATTCAGCAAGAGCAGGGATATATCTATTATTAATTATGAATCAAATAGGTACCACATCTTGGAATTTAGTTTTGGATACCTTCAAGAAAATTTGGGGCTACGATGATTTTCGTTCCCCACAGGGAGAAATTGTCAGCAGTTTATTAGCTCAAAAAGATGCCTTAATTATTATGCCCACAGGCGGAGGTAAATCGATTTGTTTTCAACTTCCTGCACTGCTACAAACAGGATTAACTTTGGTAGTTTCCCCTTTAGTGGCGTTAATGGAAAATCAAGTGCAAGAACTACGTCAGTTAAACCTCAGCGCCGCATTGTTGCATAGCGAATTACCAGCATCTCAACGTCGTTTAACAATGCAAGCATTAGCACAACAAAAACTACGGTTATTATATTTATCACCAGAAACTTTACTAAGTGCGCCAGTTTGGGAAATTTTATCTCAGCCGCAATTGCAGATTAACGGCATTATTCTCGATGAAGCCCATTGTTTAGTGCAGTGGGGTGAAACCTTTCGTCCAGCTTATCGCAGATTAGGAGCAGTGCGCCCAGCTTTGCTGCAATCGAAACCACCAGGAACGAAAATTAGCGTAGCAGCTTTTACCGCCACTGCTGACCCTGTAGCGCAAAAAACCATCGCCACAGTTTTACAATTACAACAACCAGATATTTATCGTCTCAATCCCTACCGTGCGAATCTGCATCTTAACGTCTGCATAGCTTGGACTCCCAGAGGAAGAAAGCAGAAATTACGCAAATTTATCCAAAATCGACCGCAACAAGCCGGATTAGTCTATGTGCGCACCCGCCGCGATAGCGAGGATTTAGCCGCATGGTTTACGGAAATGGGTTATGCTACGGCTGCGTACCATGCAGGTTTGAGTGCAACAGAACGGCGGGCGGTGGAAGCTAGCTGGTTAAGTGGTAAAATGCCATTTGTGGTATGTACCTGTGCATTTGGTATGGGGATTAATAAACCAGATGTGCGCTGGGTTATACATTATCACGCACCCTTGCTGCTTTCGGAATATGTGCAAGAAATCGGACGCGCTGGAAGAGATGGAAAACCAGCCGAAGCTTTAACGTTAATTAGCGAACCTACAGGATGGTTAGATGGGGAAGATAAGCAAAGACAGGAGTTTTTTGCACAACAAATGCGATCGCAACAACAAACCGCACAGCAATTAATCAAAAAACTACCCAAACAGGGAGAAGTGAATAATGTAGCGCGACAATTTCCCCAAGGTGCGATCGCTCTTTCTCTACTCCATAGTAGCGGTCAATTACACTGGCTTGACCCATTCCATTATCAAATTCAGCCAGGAGTCAACAAACAGCCAGTAAACCAACTTGCAGCCGCCAAGCAGATGCATCAATATTTACATAGTAAACATTGTCGCTGGCAATTTTTATTAACCGCCTTTGGTTTTGACAAAGAAGCCGCTAACTGGCGTTGTGGACATTGCGATCGCTGTTTGTCTAAATAATACCAATTCAAATAATGTCCCAGTTACCGCAAGGAACTGAAGTTCCTTGCTAATAGCCAAAGTCATCTCAAGATGACTAAATATCCTCAAAATCTTGAGTCTACTTCAGTAGGGGCGGGTTCACAGATATGCTCCAATAATTCACGACTATGTCGCTTAACCCGCCCCTACTTGGACTATTAGCCTTGAGCGAAGTCGAAAGGCGGGCGAAAAAGCAAAGACAGAGGCTATTTTTAGCTTAATTGCCTACTTTTTCTCTTCGTGACTTCGCGCCTTCGTGGTTTAATCATATTTTTTAACCGCGAAGACGCAAAGAACGCGAAGAAGAAGAGTTTATTTAGATATCAGCTTTAAAACTGGCGTAAAAACCGCAAATCGCTGGCGTACAACCTGCGAATATCATCCATTTGATGTAAAACCATCGCAAAACGTTCTACACCAAAACCAGCAGCAAAGCCAGTATAAATTTCTGGGTCATAACCTACAGATTTTAAAACATTTGGATCGACCATCCCGCAACCCATCACTTCCAACCAGCGCCCATTCCATTGCAAATCCACTTCTGCAGAAGGTTCGGTAAAGGGGAAGTAACTCGCACGGAAGCGAATTGGCAAATCGCCAAACATAGCTTGCAAAAATACCTTAATTGTGCCTTTGAGGTCTGTAAATGTTAACCCCTCATCAATGGCTAAAAGTTCTATTTGATGGAACACGGCTGAGTGCGTCGCATCCACATTATCCCGGCGATAAACTCGTCCTGGCGCTACTACCCGAATTGGCGGTTCTTCAGTTTCCATGTAACGAATTTGTACTGAGGATGTGTGAGTCCGCAGCAAATTACCATCAGGCAAGTAGAATGTATCTTGCATATCGCGGGCGGGATGGTCAGGCGGAGTATTCAACGCCTCAAAATTGTAATAATCTGTTTCCATCTCTGGCCCTTGCGCCACAGTGTAGCCCATGCCCACAAAAATATCCAACGCCCGGTCAATAATACCATTGAGGGGGTGAATTCGACCTTGGGGGCTGAAAATTCCTGGCATAGTTACATCCAGTGTTTCCGCTTCTAACTGGGCTTGAATTTGCGCAGTTTCTAAAGCGGTACGCTGCTTATCTAAACTATCTTGTAAAGATTCTTTAACAGTATTGGCGATCGCTCCAATTTTCGGGCGTTCTTCTGCACTCATCTGCCCCATACTGCGCAAAAGTGCCCCTAGTTGCCCTTTTTTACCCAGATAGCTGACTCTGAGTTCTTCTAGGCGTTCTAAGGTATCAGCAGCTGCGATCGCTTGTTCTCCTTCCTGCCGTAGTGCTAAAAGTTGAGCCTCTAAATTGCTAGTCATTAGTTAATACTCAAGAGTCAATGGTCAATAGTCAATCGTCCAAAGTTTTGGACTTGTCGGCAAATAACCCTAGTAGTATGCCATTAAAACCAAACCTCTGTTTACCAGTTTATAAGGGATTCAGTGTTTGCATCTGTTTTTTGTCTGCTATTTGTGACCCTCGACATTGACAAATGACCAATAACCAATAACTAATGACTAAGGGAACTCCAAAAAATAAATTATTCGGTTCAAGTCCTTGGCTGTTAACTGTGAACCGTCAACAGTCAACAGTCAACGGTCAACAGTGAACAATAGGAATGGAATATTTTTTGACTTGGAAGTCCCTAATGACCAATGACAAATGACTAATGACCAATCACCATGAAATTACTCATTAGCAATGATGACGGAGTTTCTGCTTTAGGTATTCGTACCTTAGCCAACAGTTTAGCAGAAGCCGGTCATGATGTGACTGTAGTTTGCCCAGACCGAGAGCGATCGGCAACTGGTCATGGATTAACCTTACACCAACCGATTCGCGCCGAAATTGTCGAGTCAATTTTTCATCCAGATGTCAAAGCTTGGGCTTGCGATGGTACGCCCTCAGACTGCGTGAAATTGGCGCTTTGGGCTTTGTTAGAATCTCCCCCCGACTTAGTACTGTCTGGAATTAATCAAGGCGCTAATTTAGGCACGGAAATTCTCTATTCCGGAACCGTGTCTGCCGCAATGGAAGGTATAATAGAAGGTCTTCCCAGTATAGCTTTCAGCCTTGCCAGTCATACATATAAAGACTATCAAGTTGCTGCTCGCTTTGCCCAAAATCTCGTAGCCCAACTGGCTGCCAAACCTCTGCCTGAGTTAATGTTACTGAATGTAAATATTCCCCCAGTGAAGTGGGAAGAAATTGCTGGCGTAGCGATTACACGGCAGGGAGTACGGCGCTATGTGGATGTATTTGATAAGCGCGTCGATCCTCGTGGTAAAACCTACTACTGGTTAACCGGTGAAGTGTTGGAGGATGTTGAACCCCCAGAGGGTTTAAATTTACCTCAACACATCCCCATTGATGTGCATGTTATCCGTAAAAATTACATTAGTATCACGCCATTACAATACAATCTTACCTACGCAACTGGCATTAACCAATTAGGGGATTGGGAATTTAAATTTACGTAATAACTTTGTCTTCTTTAGAAAAATTTGCAACTGAGGAGGTATTTAAATCTATTTTCCCGAAATTTAGGCTATAAAGTAGGAGCGCTCTCGCTCCCATCGCTAAACTCAATCCTAATAACTTAGGATTTTTGCTTAGTAATGTCTCACTCAAGCTGACAAAAATAGCCTGAAAAAGGGTATGCTGTTTTACCAAGAAATTCTCCTCTATTAAAATGGTAAGACCGCATAAACTGAAGAATCATCAGTAACAATTTGTTTTATCGATCGCCCGCTCAGTCCAGAAAGCAACACCCATGTCTAGGTTAGAACACCAATTTACCGTGCAATTTTGGGGCGTTCGCGGCAGCATCCCCAGTCCAGGGACACATACCGTGCGTTATGGCGGTAACACCCCTTGCGTCGCCATGCAAGTAGGTGGTAACCGCTTAATTTTCGATGGTGGCACCGGGCTACATGTTTTGGGACAATCTTTATTGTCACAAATGCCGTTAGAAGGTCATCTATTTTTCACCCACTCTCACTGGGATCACATGCAGGGATTTCCGTTCTTTGCACCAGGGTTTGTCAAGGGCAACAGTTTTAAAATCTACGGCGCAATTGCTCCCGATGGTTCCACAATTGAACAGCGCCTGAATGACCAAATGCTGCACCCAAATTTTCCGGTGCCTTTGCAAATTATGCAGGCTAACTTGAATTTTTGTGACATTACACCGGGGCAACCAATACATATTAATGACATTACCGTAGAAACAGCACCACTGAATCACCCCGGTGAAGCGGTGGGATATCGCGTCAACTGGCTTGGCGGTGCTGCAGCTTACATTACTGATACAGAACATTTTCCCGATCGCCTCGATGAAAATGTCCTGTGGTTAGCCCGGAATGCCGATGTGCTGATTTATGATTCTACTTATACTGATGAAGAGTATCATTTGCCCACATCGCCGAGAATTGGCTGGGGACATTCCACTTGGCAAGAAGCGGTAAAAATTGCTAAAGCTGCTAAGGTGAAGACTCTGGTAATTTTCCACCACGACCCTGCCCATAACGATGATTTTTTAGATAAAATCGCCAAACAAGCGGTAGAGCAATTCCCTAATGCCATCATGGCCAAGGAAGGGCTAGTAGTCAATATTCCCGTTTCCGTGCCTTTATCGGAATCTTTATCAGTCAGCTAATTTTTTGTTTAAAGATAGCAGTCGCATTGATTCGAGATTTTAGATTAGATTGTTGATCGGAAGCTCTCAGCAAGAGAGTGGCCTTTGAGGTAAACTGCGAAAACTGAAGAACAAGCTTTGCGAGTTCATCAGAGGAGCAAACAAGCCTGGAGAATAACTCTGTTGGGGCTTTTGCGAGTCAAACCTCGCCACAACCCAAAATGTCAGCCTCAAGCCAAAATGGCTATGGTATCGGGTGCTATGGACTGAGTAACGAGCGGTTAACCGTTGGCGACTTTCCTTGGCTGATGGCAAAACATGTCATCTCGCCTTGACAAACAGGGCAATCCCAGATGTTGCGATCGCATTTTCTCCTCTAGGCGGTTACCCATCAGGTAGCTTGTGGCTGATAGCTAAATAAACCTAAAATCCCAGAATCAAGTGCTAAATTTGTCTCAAAATGGGTGTTCTGTGTGGGTTGCTTCTGCAACCGAAGAACTGTTAACGCCAACGGCTGTGGCTCTTGGCAAATTTGATGGCGTGCATCTTGGCCATCAAAGAGTAATTAAACCAGTTTTGCAGCGAGCAAACAAACAAGTCCCACCAAGGACTTTGGATGCAGAAGAGAGCAATGTACTCGAACTCTCACCCACAGACGCTACAAACCATATATACTCAACTGTTGTCACCTTTCATCCCCATCCCCAGGAGTTTTTTTCGGGACAACCCAGGGCGTTATTAACTCCCCTAGATGAAAAAGTTGCCCAATTGCGATCGCTCGGCATAGAACAACTAGTACTATTACCCTTTGATAAAGAATTATCAGCTTTATCGCCTGAAGAATTTGTGGAAAAAATTCTCGTGCAAAAACTGCGATGTCAGCAGCTGAGTGTGGGACAAGATTTTTGTTTTGGTAAACAGCGTACCGGTACAGCCAGGGATTTACAACTACTCGCCGCAAAATATGATATCCCTGTCACCATAGTTACCCTAGAAAAATACGCAGGTAAGGCTGAATTACCACCAGAAAATCATTGTGCCAACTTTTCACCTACACCAGATTTACCAATTAGCACTTCCCTCATCCGCCAAACCTTAGAAAATGGCGATGTCAAAAATGCAAATCTTTTATTAGGCAGGCCTTACACTTTGTTTGGGCTGGTGATTCAAGGGCAACAATTGGGTAGAACCATTGGCTTTCCTACCGCGAATTTGCAACTCCCAAAAGATAAATTTTTACCCCGCTTTGGTGTTTATGCCGTGCGCGTTTTCCTCACAGAGCAAACATCACAGACATCTGTCCCCCTATTGGGAGTGATGAATATTGGTAATCGTCCCACCGTTGCAGGTATCAATACATCGGTAGAAGTCCATTTATTCGATTGGGCGGGAGACTTGTACGGTAAACAGCTAGCTGTGCAGCTGGTGGAATTTTTACGCCCCGAACAAAAATTTTCTTCTCTAGAAGCACTCAAAGCACAAATTCAACTCGATTGCAATATTGCGAAAGAAGTTTTGCTATTTCCATGATGAGTTGTGCCGCTTGGTTGGGAACAATAAAGGGGCTAGGGGTTAGGGGCTAGGAATTTTAGATTTTAGATTTTGGATTTTAGATTTAACCCTAATCCAAAATCGGAAATCCAAAATCCAAAATTGAATTGCCCAATGCCCAATGCCCCATGCCCAATGCCCTATACACCCAATCCTGGTGCATGAGAGAAAAAATTGACGCTTTAACACAAAACCTGTCTCGTACTATCGTTGGTAAAACTGAAGCAATACGTTTGGTGCTGGTTGCTCTTTTTGGCGGTGGTCATGCTTTATTAGAAGATGTTCCTGGTGTTGGTAAAACTCTGCTAGCTAAGTCTTTAGCTCGTTCTGTTGATGGTAAGTTTCAACGGCTACAATGTACCCCGGATTTACTACCAACTGATGTTACAGGGACTAACATTTGGAACCCGAAAAGCGGCGAATTTAGCTTTCTTCCTGGGCCAATATTTGCTAATGTACTCTTAGCTGATGAAATCAACCGCGCTACACCTAGAACTCAGTCAGCGTTGTTAGAGGTAATGGAAGAACATCAGGTAACAGTTGATGGGGTTTCTCGTCCTGTACCTAAGCCGTTCTTTGTGATTGCCACCCAAAACCCCATTGAATATCAGGGAACTTTCCCGCTACCGGAAGCACAGATGGATCGGTTTATGCTGTCCTTGAGTTTGGGCTATCCTTCCGAGTCAGAAGAACTGCAAATGCTGCAAAATTTGGCTGATAATATCAAAGCTGAAGATTTGCAAGCTTGCATTACTTTGGACGAAGTGACGCAATTACGGCAACTCTGTGCGCAAGTGAGGGTAGAACCGACTTTACAGCAATACATCTTAGATTTGGTAAGGGCGACAAGGCAAGATGAGGAAATTTCCCTTGGTGTCAGTCCCCGTGGTACGGTGGCGTTACAAAAAGCTACCCAAGCCCTCGCTTTTATTTTAGGGCGTGAATATGCCATTCCCGATGATGTCAAATTTCTCGTGCCCCATGTACTAGGGCATCGTTTAATTACAAGAGGCGGGCGCAGTTCTCGCACTGTAGTTGAGCGATTATTGCGATCGCAACCTATTCCCTAAATAAGGGACTTCCAAGAAATAAATTATCCAATCTTGTGGGGTGGGCAGCGTTCGACTGAGCGCTCACGCCGAAGTCTTGCCCGCCTTTGACTATGGGCGGGCGAGACGCCCACCCCACAATCAATAGTTGTATATTTTTTTATTTGGAAGTCCCTAAGTGCTTTCATCTTCTATTTATACCAATTCAAATAATGTTTGCGACACATCAATATATTCTAGAGGGCATGGCAGTGCCATGCCCCTACCATCTGTCGCATTCTTTTTTCAAATTGGTATTAGCCCGCTCATGCGGGTTTTGTTATTTTAAACACAATTATCTCTAAAATAGTTCGGTAAATACAGTCAACCGTCAACCGTCAACCGTCAACGAAAAAAATATTACCTTCACTATCTAATCTGGGAATCCTGAGTAGAGAGGAACATTCACCTGGAGGATATCGGCTGATGCGTCATCGCGCATCCAGCTATGAAGTTATGTATAAACAAATGCCCCTACGAGTAATTTTTGTTTTTTCTACACTACTCCAGGTGATTACTGCGGTAGGACTTACCGGATATTTCTCTTTTCTTAATGGACAAAAGGCGGTGAATGAAGTCGCCACCCAGTTGCGGGATGAGGTGACTGCAAGAGTTAAGGATCAATTGCTGGTTTATATTGAAACGCCTCATTTAATTAATCGCCTCAATGCTAATGCGATTGAGTTAGGGCAGTTAGATATACAAAATACTCAGTATAAACAGAAGTATTTTTGGCAGCAAATTCGGACTTTTTCGGTAATTACTTATAACTTTTATGGTGACGCGGCTGGGGAATATTTAGGCGCTAGAAGGTTAGCCAATGGTGAGTTACAGGTAATGCAACGCGATCGCACTACAGGACATAATCAGTATTTTGCTACCAATAATCAAGGCGATCGCACAAAACTGATCCAATCTCTACCTAATTTTGATGCCCGTCAACGCCCTTGGTATCAGGAAGCTGTTGCAGCTGGTAAACCAACTTGGAGTAAAATCTACAGCGATTTTAGTACGGGAGGATTAGCAATTACCGCCGCCCAACCTGTCTATGACAAGCAGGGGAAACTCAAGGGGGTACTGGGTAGCGAATTTATTTTTTACGAAGTCAATAGATTTTTGCAAAGTTTGAAGATTGGTAAATCTGGTCAAACTTTTATTATGGAGCGATCCGGGTTGTTGGTGGCGACATCTACCCCCGATGCAAGTAACCGCCAGAGTAAGAATCCGCCCACACAAAGAATTAAAGCTTCTGAAAGTCAAAATTATCTGATTCAGCAGAGTGCGAAACATTTAGAACAGAAATTTGGCGATTTTGCGCAAATTCACAATAGCCAACTCCTAGATTTTGAGATTCAGGGAGAACGTCAATTTCTCCAGGTGACACCATTAAAAGATAGCCGGGGATTGGATTGTTTAATTGCGGTGGTGATTCCCGAAGCGGATTTTATGGCGCGGATTCAGGAAAATACCAGACTCACAGTTATGTTGTGTCTGCTATCGCTAATTATTGCAACGGTGTTGGGTTTGCAAACATCTCTGTGGATTGTTAAGCCAATTCAGCGCTTAAATCATGCAGCTAGGGATTTGGCTGATGGAAATTGGGAACAAAAGTTAGTAATTGAAGGTTCTTATGAAATTGGCGAACTGGCGGAATCCTTTACCAGCATGGCGCAACAGTTAAAGGAATTGTTTGCTACTTTAGAACAAAAAGTACGCGATCGCACTCAAGCATTAGCCAAGACAAATCAGGAACTAAAAAACCGTAATGCACTGATTCGCCAAATCTTTGGGCGCTACCTCAGTGATGAGATTGTCAGCAATTTGCTAGAAACTCCCCAAGGGCTAGAGTTAGGCGGTACCCGCAAAAAAATTACCATCCTCATTTCCGATTTACGTGGTTTCACGGCGACAGCCGAACGACTATCCCCAGAGGAAGTAATTAAGATTCTCAACTTTTACCTGGAATATATGGCAGATGTGATTACCCATTATGAAGGAACCATTGATGAATTCATGGGTGATGGGATTCTCACATTATTTGGTGCGCCTACCATGAGAGAGAATGATACAAAAAGAGCGATCGCTTGTGCAATCGCCATGCAACAAGCCATGATTCCCGTTAACCAGCAAATGCAACTATGGGGTTTCCCTCCCCTAGAAATGGGAATTGGGATTCATACAGGTGAGGTTGTCGTTGGTAATATTGGCTCAGTCAAACGCACAAAATATGGTGTGGTGGGGAATCATATTAACCTCGCCTACCGCATTGAAGCCTGTAGCGTCGGCGGACAAATTATTATTTCTGAGGATGTGTTAGAGGAAGTACGGGATATTGTCAAAGTAGATGGTAAACAACAGGTGCAGATGAAAGGAGTCAAAGATCCGATTAATCTGTATGAAATTAGCGGGATTGCGGGGGAGCATAACTTATATCTCACCAAGTCTACAGAAGAATTCCACGAATTGCCTGAGCCGATTTTACTCCAGTACGTCACCTTAGAAAGCAAACATGTAGGCGATCGCTTGTATGCGGGAGAAATTATTCAACTTTCCCATCGAGAAGCTTTGATTAAATACAACAGCGATGGGGGAGAATTACCGCCACCTTTGACAAATTTGAAGTTAATTTTGCTGAATAAGGATGTGTCGCCAGGGGTAGGGGAAGATTTTTATGCCAAGGTGTTAGAAAAACCAGCACCGGAGAATAGCTTTTATATTCACTTTACATCTTTGCCGCCATCTGTGCGGGCAATGCTGGATCGGTTTTATGATGTTCCTTGTTTGGATGGTTGAAATTTGGACGGGATTCATTACGATGGAGACGCGATGAATTCCGTCACACAGGGAGACGCGATGAATATTCAACAAGAAGACGCGATGAATCGATTCAAGAAGAAGACGTGATGAATTCCGTCACACAGGGAGACGCGATGAATTCCGTCACACAGGGAGACGCGATGAATCGATTCAAGAAGGAGACGCGATGAATTCCGTCACACAGGGAGACGCGATGAATCGCGTCTCTACAAGGGGTTAATGGGGTTGTCGATGGCGATCGCGGTGCCAATTGATTGGGTTATTGATAATATATTGTCGAATATTATCTAGGGCGAATTGATCGCGAATTATTTCATCATGAAATCTTTCTTGCCATCCAAAACCTTGATAAATTTGATTAATTTCAAACGTACATCGTCCCTTATACCACCGCAAAATTTTAGAAACCGAATTTTTCGACAACATCGGATTAAACAACCCCGTCACCCCCCCTCTTGTAGAGACGCGATTCATCGCGTCTCCTTGCGAATTCATCAAATTCACCGCGTCCCCTCCCTGTTTATCGCAATTCACCGCGTCCCCTCCTTCCTCAAAATCAACAGAACCTTGTGCTTGATTAATTATCAAAATGCCGTGAATATGATTAGGCATAACGCAAAACGCATCAATATCACAATTAGAAAATTGATTAGGAATCTCACCCCACAACCTTTGAACAACCTCTCCAACTGACGATAACTGCATTTCCCCCTGCACAACCTCACCAAAAAAGTATTTTTTACCCTGCGTGCAAAGAGTCAGAAAATATGCACCATTGCTAGCATAATTCCATGCTGGTAACCTTGTTGAATCAACGCGATATTTACCTTTATATTTAGGTTTATCATTTTTCCGTTCAGGCTCGTAATTATTCATGATTACATCTTTGATTGATGCAAAGAATTTATAATCATGTAATTATTGCTGCGCATTTATATAATTGCCAACCCAAAAAATTCGGAATTATTTCCACAGAAACCAAAGCTATTAATTTTTGCAATCAAAAAAACGATCGCAAGGTAAGATAACCCAAGTACTAGCCAAACAAGCAGGTAAACAAATATCAAAGCCTCATTAATGAACTTCTGAGCCTCATTCACGAGTATCAAAGACTGGTTAACGAGTATCAAAGACTCATTCACGAGTATCAAAGACTGATTAATGAGTATCAAAGACTCATTCACGAGTATCAAAGACTGATTAATGAGTATCAAAGACTCAT
>NZ_CAWPNJ010000043.1:0-87401 GCF_963889195.1 Calothrix sp. FACHB-168 | reverse complement strand
AGAAGGGGAATTAAATCTCTTGCTCCCCTCTCCCTGAGGGAGAGGGGCTGGGGGTGAGGGCAAAACCTTTGCACAAAGCGGGTTTGGTGTTAAGTTGACACGTAGGGGCAATGCCTTGCCCCTACAATTTATGGCACGATTTAATCAAATTGGTCTTAAGGTTTGAGTTCAGATATCGGTTCGGAAGCAGCCTTTTCCAGTTGATATTGCGAGAGCATTTTCACCCATTCTTGTTGATAAATATTGCGATACTCTGCAAGTTCGCTCATGGCTTCAGCCCAAATGTTATTTTCGGCATAAAGACGGTATTTATCTTGAGGTTTTGTTTGCTTCAGACGCTCTACTAAGGTGGAATTAGGTTCAACTCGTTTAATCCAACCATCAACAAAGATGTTGCTTGATGAACCTTGGTCATCTACACAAGCGATGTTGAAATACCAGTGATAGCGTTTACCAACAACGAGTGGTTTTTCGGTAGAGGGTAGAGAAAGTTTCGCAATACCTTTTTTCTCAGGTAAAGATAGTTTCAATGGTTGTGACAAAACAGAATTTTTCTCTTCATCCAAAAGCCTAAATGTTGCTGGTACAGAGTCAGGAGACTTAGCAAAGGGTAGATAAAACCAAAAGTCAGGATGCTCTTTAGTAGTCAATATCTCATTATTGTCAGGCACTAACGCCATGAGGTTATCGTTCTCGAGTTCGGAGCATTGCGAACGATTCCCTCCACCATTCTTTCGTCCGGTAGGACTGGCCTCGCTGTTGATATCAGCCCTAGCTACTGTTGGTGAGACAGATATAACAGACAGCAAGCTACCCGAAAATACAGTTGTGATGGTGCAGATAGTAATTAGCTGTCGCCATAACTTAGATTTAAGCTCGATCATTTCAATTAACTCCTGAATAATTTAAACTTTGCGTAATTGGTAAGTTAAATAAACAACTCCAGCCCCTGTAGCAATTAATGCGATCGCAGGCTGGATGATAGGCACCCAAGCGCTTTGAAAAACTAGAATGAGATAGCCAGCAGTGTAGAGACAGCCAAGAGAGGCGATCGCACCGACGACTAAATACAGTGTTTTTGGCGATCGCCAACAAACGATCCCGCCGACTAAAGACCAGCCAAATATCCACAACATTTCATATTCAACAGACCACCACCAAATCAAGGGTCGATTGTCTAAAACGGCACTGAGTATTTGACTGATCGCTTGCCCGTGTAAGGTGATACCGGGCATATCTCCCTGTGGTGTATTCCAGTAGTCTGATTGTCTAGCGCCTCTGTCAGTAATTCCAATCAGTACAATCCGATTTCTAATTTGCTCGGCAGGAACCTTATTGTTAATCACATCTAAAATACTGACTCTAGGGGCAAATTTATTGGGATCGCCCTTATGGGTACGGTATTTGAGCATCGTTTGATACCCCGCCAGCCGCGCGTCCGCTATTTGGTAGCCACCACCATTTCCCACCAGACGGGGAATCTGGGTTTTGCCAAACTGCATATTCCGCACATATCTTTTAGTCTTTAAATCTAAGGGAGAGAGATATTGCTGATTCTCGGCCTCTAAATAGCGACGAGCAATTACTAAATTGAAGGATTCCCTTGAGTTGCAATAGTCGGGGTCTGGTTTTTGCATCAAAAGACTGCGCCGCACATACCGACCACCATTGATATCTTCATCAACTAAGTCATTAAACCCTACTTGTTCTAATGGTAATTCTGGCGGTTGCTTATAGCCGGGAATTAAGACATCCCGCTCATTGTCATGATAACTATGTTTACAGATGGCAATCAGATTTTGAGTTTGCCTGAGACGCTGGGCTAAACTACCTTTGGCAGGAAAATTGCGGATAAAGTCTAAGCCAATGACTCTGGGTTTCGCCTCTGAGAGGGTTTTGAATAAATCATCTAAGGCTGGATCGGCAATTGAGCCTTGTCCGCCCTGATACTTGGGTATTTCGTTCAATTTGTCAATACTTTCTGGATCGACATCTACCATCAAAAATCGCTGATCTTGAGTTTCATCAGGACGCGATCGCATCAGCTGATCGTATGCTGCTAATTCTAATGGTTCGGTGACGGCATAATGTCGCCCGATAAACATCAACATTGTCACAGCTAAACTAGTCAGTAATACGGTGCGAGCCTTGATTTTGCGATGGGGTAGGGCGCGACTAGCATCAAGGTATTCTAACTGTAGAGGGGTGGGGTGTGGCTCTTTGGTTTGGGATTCGTTTAACCAGGTAACAGATGCAGCCAAATCCTTACCCCGCAACAAGAAAGCGTCATCTCGTCCGTGTTGTTCCCATTCTTTGGCTTTGAGCAATAAACGAGTGTGCGATCGCAGGTATTCTGGATCTGTATCTAGGGTTCTGGTGAGTTCGCCAAAGTTGGTGAGAAAGTCGCCTCCATGCTTACGGAAATCAATCCACTGGACTTTTGCTAACCCTGGATGAAGTTTACTCGGTTCAACTTCGCGACATAAGACGGTAACAATCCGCTTATTCAGTTGCATTGCATATTCCACTTCATCCGCACAGTAAGGCGAATTGATCGAATTAGGAGAAATAATAAATAAGAAGTTGTTAGAAGTTTCAATTCCTCGGTAAATTTCCTGCTGAAAGTCACTTCCCGAAGCTATACTTTCTTGATCAAACCAAGTCGTCTTATTTTGAATTTGTAATGTATCGTTCAGCTTCCGGGTAAATTCCGAATCAGCACGGGAGTAGGAAATAAATACGTCAATGGCTGCATTTGGCGGTTGCTTCAGGCTTTCCGCGATAAATTCTGCTTGTAAAGGTATCGGTAAATGCTGTGTTCTTTGTTTTGCTACCTTTAACCACGCTTCCGCATTACGGAGATTGTAGCCGCGTAATAAAATACTGGGATTGTGCTTTTGGCGTTCCCACTTTAACGCCTTAGCGAGTAAAATTTTATGCTGCTCGTAGTACAGTGCATCTTGACGCAGCACATTAATTAACTTCGCCGCATCAGCACGATATTCGTCTTCTTCTTGATGATCTGCAAAGTTGATAAATTGCAAATTACGTAATTCTGGCGGAACTTTTTCTAAGTCTAATTCTTCTACCAGAATCGGAATAATTCGCTTGTTGAGAGACAAAGCATGAGATATTTCTTGCTGACAATATTCTGATTGTAAAGATGCTAGCGACATCAAATAAACAAAATTATCTGCTTCTTCAATCCCTCGGTAAATTGCTTCTACAAAATCCGCTCCCGTTTTAATATCTGTTTTGTTTGTCCAAACAGTAAAAGCTTCCCTTCTTAAAGTTGCGGCAATTTTCTCCATAAAATCCCTTTCTTTTTCCGAATAAGAAAGGAACACCTGAGTCATCAGGTTATTGGCATTCTTGATACTTTCACAAATAAAATCACAGTGTATATTTGTGGGTTCACATGGTGGTTGCTCGTCTTTAAATTTGATTTTTAACCAGTTTTCCGCCTCTACCCGTTTTTCGCCAATTAATAAATAAGATGACTGTTTTTGATTGCGGTTCCACTCTAGTGCTTTATCTAATAAATATGTATGATCCTGTACATATTTTTGATGACGAGCGAATATTTCTAATAATCCGGCAAAAGATTTTTCAAAGTCATCTATACCTTCGCGGAAATATACCCAATTAATTTTACCGATTGCCGGATGCATGTTAGGATAACTAGAGTGTAATCCTTTCGCTTTATAGGGTTCCCACTCACTTGCAGGTCGTTGGGGATTACGTTTTTGCCAAGTTTCTTGAGTAATTTCCTCGACGTGCAACACCGGAATAATGCGTTTATTGCAGCGAATTGCTAATTCAATTTCTTTGCGACAATAAGGTGAGTTAATCGAATGGGGTGCAATAATAAACAGAAAATTGTCTGACTTTTCAATGCCGTCATCAATTTGATTTTGAAAGTCAACACCCAAAGGAATATCGTTTTGATCAAACCAAATCTTCAGTCCTTGTTCTATCAACCGACTATGGAGATAAGTAGCAAATGCTTTACTATCTGCTCTACCATATGAAATAAATGCATCCTGAAAACTAGTCATATTCCCTGTGTAGTTGTTAATTTAACTTAAAAACTCAGCTTCAATAAAGAAAAATAAACAACATCTATATATAACAAATGGTAAATGTCATATTTTTAAGATAAAAATCTTAATATTTTATAAATAAATAAACACCATACTAATATCTCAGAAGCAATTCCTCAGATTCAGTATTTGTAGTTGTATTGCCAAATTTCATTTCCAGCCATTCCAGATAGAAAAGCAGGCTTTTGACAACTGACATAATATTTAGTTTTTGCTGCAGCGATCTGCTTTACCCTAATAACCTAATGGCAAAAAAACTACAGTTTTCAAAGTAGATGCAGTTGATGTTGAGAACCCTAGCCCCAGTGATTAATTCCGGAAACAGTGAAATTTAGATGTTTTTGCCGCAAATCCTAGCCTAAGAACTTATTTAAACACATTTAGTCAGTATATTTTGGGATAGTATAAAATACTTAATTTAATTTTTACAATTCTACCGATGTATGTAAATTTACCATAAAGTAGCATTGCTATTGTTAAATTTTCATAAAGGTATAAAATATTTTTCAGTATATCTGTGCCAAACTAGTAGATTTTGTAATTAGAAGTTCCTTGCACTTGAGCAGATTTCACAAGGTCATATCCAACTAAGTACATTTTGCGTTATTAGTAGATAAATGTGAAACCTTGGGATAAGGCGCTAAATGGCTCGCACCCCTACATTGACTTTCGATCGCGGTACACTCATACTACATCCCCCACCAAAAGGTAAAGCCTGGATGGACTATGCTACCTGGGATGATAGAGTGGAAAAATTTCGCGTACCTGCAATTCAGTATCGTTCTTTAGTAGAAGCACTGCAAGCACAAGAGGCTTACTTTATCGATGAAGCTAAGGAATTTTACCCTTTAGATTTAGTCGCCACGATGGAAATGGAACCTTACCCCCATCAAAGTGAAGCCTTAGCAGCGTGGAAACTCGCGGGGAGACAAGGGGTGGTGGTACTTCCTACCGCAGCAGGTAAGACTTATTTAGCGCAAATGGCAATGCAAGCCACACCCCGCAGTACGCTGATTGTAGTCCCAACCTTGGATTTAATGCATCAATGGTATGCCCATCTAGTTGCGGCGTTTCCTGATGCGGAGGTAGGTTTATTGGGGGGTGGTTCCAAAGATAAGACACCAATTTTAATTGCAACCTACGATAGTGCAGCAATTCACGCCGAAGCCTTGGGAAATCGCTATGGATTGCTAATTTTCGATGAATGTCACCATTTACCGACAGATTTTAACCGAGTAATTGCCGAATATGCGATCGCACCCTATCGCTTAGGACTCTCCGCTACTCCAGAACGCACCGATGGCAAACATGCTGACTTAAATATCCTCATTGGTAGAGAAGTATATCGCAAACGCGCTGAAGATTTAGCGGGTAAGGCGTTAGCCGAGCATGAAATCGTTCAAATTAAAGTGAAATTATCCCAACACGAGCGCGAAAAATACAACGAGTTAATTCAAACCCGTAATGATTTTTTACGCGATTCGCGGATTTCCTTGGGGAGTATTCAAGGTTGGCAAATGTTTGTGCAAATGAGCGCGCGATCGCAAGCTGGGCGTAGAGCTATGTTAGCACATCGCGAAGCCAAAGAAATCGCTTTAGGAACTGATGGAAAGTTGCGGATTTTAGCGAATTTATTAGCGAAGCATTATCCTGAGAGAATCATTATTTTTACGGCTGATAATGCTACGGTTTACCGCATTTCTCAAGAGTTGTTAATTCCGGCGATTACCCATCAAACACCGGTGAAGGAACGTCATGAGATTTTAACTAAATTTCGCGAGGGTGAATATAACACTTTGATAGCTTCTCATGTGTTAAATGAAGGGGTTGATGTTCCTGCAGCTTCGATTGCCATTATTTTATCGGGTACTGGTTCGACAAGAGAATATATTCAACGTTTGGGGAGAGTTTTACGTAAGGGAAATGTGGAGGATAAGCAGGCGATATTATATGAAGTAGTGGCTGAAGATACGAGTGAAGAAAGAACTTCGGCGCGACGGAGAGGGGTGGATAAGAGTAACGAACCGCGAAGACACAAAGAACACGAAGGGAAGAAGGATAAGAGAGGACATTTACAAGTTGTGTATGGAAGTGGAAAGCATAAAAGTGCGAAAGCGGCGGAGCAATTAGAAATCAATTATTCCACAAAGCGCGATGAAGACTCTTCTGATTTAACTTAAGTTACTCAATACAACTTTCCTTTCCTCTCTGCGTCTCTGCGTCTCTGCGTGAGATAAAAAATATTACTTAAATTACGAATTACGAATTACGAATTATTATCTATGCTCCCCTCAGATTTATTAATGCACCGCCACAACGGCGAAGAAATCATCCCCAAACGCTTAAAAATAGATGATAAACATTTAAATCTCGCCACCGAACTCATTAATTATTTTCAATCAGCCGTTGGTAAAACCCAAGGCATACTAGAACGCCAATTAGCAGATTTTGAAGGCGACACCACAGATTACCGTGTGAAACGCGGTTTAGCTTATATTCTCAAAAGCAGCTTTTGCACATTTGAAGTAGTTAGCCCTTTAGAACCACCAATGTTAAGAGAAAGGCTATTTGCGCTATCTGCAAAATCTGTTCCTAGCCGCGAATCAACCCAAGCGACTTTAACTAAAATAGCTGATGAATTAACTCACGAATTAGAACGAGAGATATTACCAGAACAAGTTCATAATGGCTTATACGCCGATTTAAATGAAAATAAAATTTTAACGGTTTTTGATGCACCCAAACCCCAAGATTTATTACATCGCTATAATTTATCCCAAGTGCAGGGAGTATTTTATAAAGCCAGTAAATTAATATTAAATGCTCATCGCAATGTTCCCGGAGAATATAAGCTTTTATTCCGCTATCTCAAGCTGTTTCAATTAATGGCTTATATCGAAGGCGATGCCGATCATGGGTTTACAATTACCATTGACGGGCCGACGAGTTTATTTAATCCTAGTACAAGATACGGATTAGCGATCGCCAAACTAATCCCCGCTTTACTCCACGTGACTCGCTGGAGTCTTGCTTCCACTCTGCAAACCCGCGATACCTACACGAATACCTGGAGAACCGGACGTTTTACCCTCAATTCTGAATGTGGTTTAGTCACTCATTACTCCCCAGGTAAACCCTACGATAGTATGCTCGAAGCATCTTTTGCTGATAAATGGGATGCTTTAAAATCTGAATGGGTATTAGAGAGAGAAGTAGATTTAATTCCTATTCCTGGTAGCGTCATGATTCCCGATTTTCGCCTAGTTCATCCTGATGGGCGCACATTCCTCTTAGAAATTGTCGGTTATTGGCGTCCAGAATATTTACAAAAAAAGTTTTCTCAAGTGCGACGAGCGGGACGAGATGATTTAATTTTAGCAATTTCTGAACGCTTGAATTTAGAAAAAGCCGGCGTTAAATTAAACGATGTCCCAGCTAGAATTATCTGGTTTAAAGATAAGTTATTACCAAAATCGGTATTAGCCGCGATGGAGTAAATATAGGGCATGGGGCATGGGGCATGGGGCATTGGGCATTGGGTGGTATCCTGAAATAGACAAGGAAGACAAATGACTATTGACTATTGACTATTGACTATTGACTATTGACTATTGACTATTGACCAATGACCAATGACCAATAACTTAGATTCCTATCGAGCCTTAGCACTGCAAGTTACCTGTCATGCAGTTAATCAAGCGAGCGATCGCACTGAAGCTCGTGCTTTAATGCAAAATACCATAAACCGCTTATCACAGCAAATCGCTGCCAGTATTGCATTTATTGGTTTTGACTGTAAATTAATTGTCTTACCAGAATATTTCCTCACAGGTTTTCCTCTAGGTGAATCCTTGGCGGTGTGGGGAGATAAAGCCTGTTTAGAAATGCATGGGGCTGAGTATGAAGCCCTCAGTAAAATTGCCCAAAAGCATCGGATATTTTTAGCAGGCAACGCTTACGAATTAGACCCGAATTTCCCTAAATTATACTTTCAAACCTGCTTTATTATTGACCCGTCGGGAAATATCGTCTTGCGATATCGGCGGTTAAATTCTATGTTTGCACCCACACCCCATGATGTGTGGGATAAATATCTCGACTGCTATGGATTAGAAGGGGTTTTTCCTGTAGCTAAAACTGAAATTGGCAATTTAGCAGCGATCGCATCTGAAGAAATTTTATATCCAGAAGTCGCCCGTTGTTTAGCCATGCGCGGCGCAGAGATTTTTCTCCATTCCACCTCGGAAATTTACAGCAAAAATTTAACCCCCAAAGATGCAGCCAAAATTAGCCGGGCTGTAGAAAATATAGCATACGTTGTTTCTGCTAATACCGCAGGTATCGCTAATATCCCCATCCCCATATCCTCAGCAGATGGCGGTTCTAAAATTATCGATCATCGGGGAATAGTTTTAACAGAGACAACTACAGGCGAAAGTATGGCAGCCTTTGCAGAGATAGATTTAGCAGCCTTAAGACGCGATCGCAAAAGACCAGGGTTAAATAATATACTTTCCCGCCAGCGATTTGAACTATACGCCCAAAGTTACCTGCAGTCGCAATTTTACCCACCAAACACTATGCTGAATACAGAAGTAGACCGCAAACACTTTCTGCAAACACAACAAGCCACCATTGAACGCCTAGCCCAATTAGGCATAATTTGATGGTAACTGATTAACTGTTGACTGTTGACCGTTGACTGTTGACTGTTGACTAATCCTCAATGCCCCATGCCCCATACTTCGACTGCGCTCAGTACAAGTGCCCCATGCCCAACTCCATAGATGTTCGCAATCCTCGGACAGGAAAATTTGATTATGTGATTATACCGCCGCCGCCTAAGCTGCTGGCGCAGTTGTGCAATCGACTGCGACGGGCGCAAGTTCGTTGGCAGCAGCTCAGTATTGATGAGAGAATAGAAGTATTACAAGAATGGAAACAAGCGATATTAGCAGAACGCGATCGCTTAACTGAAGCTTTGGTTAATGATACCGGCAGATTGTCAATTTCAGAAATGGAAATTGACTCTTTCATCTCCAGTATAGATCGCTGGTGTCGGTTAGCACCAGACTTGTTACAAGACTCCGCCAAAAACACTAGCATTCCCTTTATTGCCTTACAACAAACAGCCGTTCCCTATCCCCTCGTCGGCGTCATTAGCCCCTGGAATTTTCCTTTATTACTCTCAACAATCGATGCAATTCCCGCATTACTCGCTGGTTGTGCAGTCATTGTTAAACCCAGTGAAATTGCACCTCGTTTTGTCGCCCCATTAATGACAGCATTAAATGCTGTACCCAAATTACGCGATGTTTTTACCTTTATTGAAGGTGCAGGTGAAACCGGAGCCGCTTTAATAGAATATGTAGATTTAGTCTGCTTTACAGGTAGTGTTGCCACAGGGCGAAAAGTTGCCGAAGTTGCCGCCAAAAGATTTATTCCCGTATTTTTAGAATTAGGCGGTAAAGACCCCGCAATCGTATTACAATCAGCTGATTTAGACTTAGCCACCTCAGCAATTTTATGGGGTGCAGTTGTGAATAGCGGACAGTCTTGTCTTTCAATTGAGCGAATTTACGTTGCCGAATCTATATTTAATAAATTTGTTTCTTTATTAGTCAATAAAGCCCAACAGATAAAATTAGCTCATCCCACATTAGAAAGTGGCGAACTCGGCCCCATTATTGCCGAAAAACAAGCAGCAATTATTAGCGATCAGCTTTTAGATGCTGTTGATAAAGGAGCAATGATTCATTGTGGCGGTAAAGTTGAAGAATTAGGCGGTGGTTGGTGGTGTCGTCCCACAGTTTTAACTAAGGTCAATCATACCATGAAAATTATGACCGAAGAAACTTTTGGCCCCATTCTGCCAATCATGCCTTTTTCGCAAATTGAAGAAGCAATCAACTTAGCCAACGACTCAATTTATGGTTTAAGTGCATCTGTATTTGCCGAATCCCAAGAATTAGCCTTAGAAGTTGCCCAACAAATAGAAGCAGGAGGTATTAGTATTAACGATGCAGCTTTGACTGCTATCATGCACGAAGGCGAAAAAAATTCATTCAAATTTTCAGGTTTAGGTGGTTCGCGCATGGGGCCTGCGGCGTTGAAAAGATTTATGCGTAAAAAAGCCTTTTTAATCAAAACCAATTCCGCAAATAACCCCTGGTGGTTTGATGAATGAATGACCATTGTACAGACGCGATTCATCGCGTCTCTCGCGTCTCTCGCGTCTCTCACCATTAACAATATCAAGGAGTTTTCTATGTCTACCATCCGCGAAGGAATGCCCGTACTTGTCCGTCATGAAGGAGAATGGGGAGGTACTTATACAATAGTAGATAACGCCGGAACTATTCTCGATAAATATCAGTCTCACCTAAGTTGTCAATTCCCTGAAAATGGCCCCCATCCCTATTATCAAATCAATCGTTATACCTGGGCTGACGGGAAAAAAGAAGAACATCAATTTCCGGGCATATATCGCGACAAAGCCCTATTTTTTGATACCGAACGCATTACCGGAAAAGCTTGGGAAATCGACGATTCTACAGTCATATTATGGTTTGCTTATAAGAACGCACCAGATATGAATTTGTATGAAATGATTCAAATTAGTCCAGACAATAACTATCGCGCCCGTACTTGGCATTGGTTTAAAAATCATCAAATTTATCAACGTACCCTCATTCAGGAAGAAAGGTTAAAATAGTCATTTGTCAGAGACGCGATGAACCCTTGTCTGTACAATAATCATTGGTCAGAGACGCGATGAACCCTTGTCTGTACAATTTGGCCATTTGTTATTCTTCCTTGTCTTCCTTGTCCCCTTTCCCTTTCCTTCCATCTTCATGAGTAGATTATTCAGTAAAAAATTTCGCCTATCGGCAGGTTTAGCAACCTTATTATGTGTTGGGTTAGGTAGTAATCATTTATATGCTCAGTCAACAAATGAACAGGTAAATCAACAACAGCAACCTGTACAAAATGTTGCTTTAAATCAAAAAGCAGAAACCCTAACTCAACCATTTCTTTCTTTACCCTTCATTCAATCTGTTCAGCTAATCGCCACAAATTTATTAAATTTTGTTAATGATGACCAAGGAATTGAACAGAATTTAATATCAGCCGCTACACCATATAAAGCTATTGATGAATTAAAGAAATTCAAATTTAATGTCAATCCTAGCCAAGTTTTTAATAGTGGAAAGTTACCAAGTACAAAAATTAAATTAAATCAAGCAGATTTACTTACTGTTCTCACAAATACCCGCAAATATTATCAAGACCACGCCAATGCAGACCCCGATGTTTTACGTAAAGGGATACTTGAAAGTCAAGGGGTAACGGTAGACGATGTGATTAAAACCCTAGATTTCATGGTTGCGGTTTTAAAAGAAGATATTGCTAATAATCGCCCTACCCGCTTACAAGACCCTAACTTTATTAATAAAAATTTTAAAGTAATCAAATGGACTGCTTATAATCCCAAAGTTAAAAATCAACGCCAACTGCGAATTACTAAATATGCGGTATTTATTCACAATGGGACGCGGAAGAAAACTGCTAAATATAATATTCCTATTTATAGTTTAAATGATAACTTCACTGCTGATAAATTCTACACCAGATATACCAAGCAGGATGTATTATCGGGAATCTATGAACCAGGTGGTAAAGAATTTGGCAAAGTTGAACCCTTAGCATATTTAACTCGCACCGGACTGGAAGAAGCACTCATGCAAGGCACTATATTAATTAAGTTTCCAGATGGTAAAGAGGGGTATTTTAATGTTGATAGAAGTAATGAAATACCTTATGTCAGGGGTTTAAAAGCAACAGCGCAAAAACGTTATTGGTATTTTAGAGAAGTTAATGCTATTAAAGGTTATGGATATAATATTGATGCCAAAATATCCATCAAACCCGGAGTAACTTTTGCAGGCGATGTCCTCAATATAGGTTTAGGGAAAGTAATTGTCATTGAGCATAATACAGGTGGAAGCAAACAGTTACAAATGGGCGTAATTGCTGATACAGGTGGAGCTTTTTTACCTAATCTCTATCAACTTGATTTTCTAGCGGGTATTTTTCCCAGCCAGAAAGCATTTGTCAACCATATCAGCAAATTACCTGAATATGCGACGGCATATATTTTAGTGAAAAAATAATCTTGATTTTTGAATATCAAAAAAATGGTGGGCATTGCCCACCATTTTTTTATTATAAAAATAATTAGCCTGATAAAATTTAATTACATATTCTGTTTTATTAACTATTTATTTTATACCTCTTAACCTAAGATATTTAATTTAAAGCTGATGGATTAAATCTTAGGAGTATTATTCTGATGAAATCAGCTAAAAACTTAATAGTGGCGACAATTGCAACGGCTATTTCCTTGATAACTATTACTGCTGCTAAACCAACACAAGCTGCAATTATTAATTACAAATTCAAAGTAAATGCGACATCAGGAGATAATCCTGGTAGATATTTCGGTTCTTTTCGCTATGATGACTCAAGTTTAACTAAGGCAGGTCTGGAAACTATCGGAGTTGAAAACGGATTAGCCTTAAATTTTAATTACTTGGGTAAGAATTATACACAAAAAGATGATTTTGATTTTGACGCTTTCCCCATTCTTACCTTTAATAATGGTACGCTTCAGGGATTAAGCTATTTTGTAGCTGATAAGTTTGCGATCGCATCTGAGAATATCAATAACCCAGATGTGGGCGGAAACAGATTTTATTCGCTGAACCAATCTGTAAACGCCACCGAAGTAGGTACAGTCAGCTATCACGTACCCGAACCGCTAACTGTTGGCGGAACCGCGATCGCAACTTTAATGGGATTATGGATGAAACGCAAAAAAGCCACAAAACTTGCAGCTTAATCACAATATAGTAGGGGCGGGGTTTCCCCGCCCACTCATCAAACAGGGAAACCCCGCCCACTCATCAAACAGGGAAACCCCGCCCACTCATCAAACAGGGAAACCCCGCCCACTCATAAACCAGGGAAACCCCGCCCACTCATAGAACGGGGATTTTCGCTAATTTTTGTTACATTCCACCAATCACGCCACCATCATTGCGGGTAATCACCACAGTTGCAGAACGTGGTCTACCGGATGGGCCATAACCTTGACTAGCTGGCCAATCACTAGTTTTGGTGGGGTTCAAAGTATCGCCGCTATCACCTGGGTGCTGAATATTAATAAACATTGCTTTCCCGTCAGGGGTGGTAGTTATACCTGTAACCTCACAATCTGTAGGACTGGTTAAGAAGCGTCTAACCTGTTTAGTGTTGGGGTCAGCACAAGACATTGTATTGCTACCAATATTCACCAAATCACCAGTACCATCACCTGCGTGGTCGGTCTGAATCCATAAGCGACCGAAGTCATCAAACCACAAACCATCTGGTGAACTTAAGTCATCGCCTTTAATATTTCCTTGAAGATTTGATTCTGTCCGAGTTTTATCACCAGCTTCAAAGAAAATATCCCATGTGAAAGTTTTAGCTGTGACGGTGCGTCCATCTTCACGCCAACGAATGATGTGACCATAACGGTTGTCAGGACGGGGGTTAGCATTATCCACAGGGGGACGCGCACTACCTGCGCCTGTTGAGCCATCGGCATTGTTGACGGAAACTGGAGTTGTACCGCGACGGGAATTATTGGTCAATGTGCAGTAAACTTCAATTTCTTTATACCCACCAATGCGAGGGCGTACTGCTGTCCATTCTGGTCTATCCATCATGGTTGCACCGACTCTATCCGCCGCCTCACGAGTCTTAATCAGGACTTCAGCCTGGTTTTTAAAACCATTTTCGGCTGTCAGACCTGGTTGACCATGAACTAAAGGAATCCATTGGCCAGTACCGTTATCGTTAAACTTAGCAACGTATAACACCCCATTGTCAAGTAAATCGCGGTTAGCATTACGATTTCCCGAATTCAAACGCTGGGAACAAACGAACTTATAGATATATTCGTTGCGTTCGTCGTCTCCCATATAAAAAGCCACATTATTTCTGTCATCGACCACAACCTGAGCGCTTTCATGCTTGAATCTACCCAAGGCAGTACGCTTAACTGGTTTGCTTTGTGGATCGTAAGGATCAATTTCTACTACCCAGCCAAATGAATGGGATTCGAGGGGGTTGGTGCGGTTGTTGAAACGTGGATCGGCTTGATGCCATTTATAGCCAGCACCAGAGGCGGAAAGACCGTAACGATTTTGTCCTGCAAGAACCTCTGCGTCTGGGATTCCGGGAGTAGAAACTAACGCCTCTCCATTGTTGCCAAAATAGCCATTCCAATTCTCTTCACAGGTTAAATAAGTACCCCAAGGTGTGTAACCATTAGCGCAGTTGTTAACTGTACCGTAGGCGGTGTAACCGTCGTTAAATCTGCCGGTGTCAACAGAACCATCAGGTCTAATATTAAACTTCTTCGATTTCAACAGTGGATCGCCAGCCGCAGGGCCAGAAATTCGCATTTCGGTGTTAGCAGTGATGCGGCGACCATAGGGTGAATTGGGATTAAATTTCCATTCCTTACCTTGCTTAGAAATTTCTACAACCGATACACCATGCGCCGCCTGAGATTTGCGTACCTTAGCAATGGAAACTGGATCTAGACCGTCACTATGGAGAATTGATTCTTGGGTGTACTCATGGTTGACACACAACAAACCATTATTAATTTGTTGGTTAATAAAGCCGCGTAAGGATCTGGCTTGTGAACTGACTGTACGACCTACAACGTTTCCTGGAGAGAGGGGGAAGTAGTGCATACCATCGGCGTGCATCCCAAACTGTTTTTCCTGTGCAGCTGCATCTTGGGAAGCATTAGCTAGCCAAGTCGGGCCTCCAGAAGCAATAGGATCTCCCCAAGCTACGAGTACTTTAGCTGTATAACCACGAGGAACGCTGACGAGATCCTTTTCTAGCTTGTCACCAACACGCAGATTTGGTGGAATACTCTTGAAGCCAATACCAGCAAATCCTTTACTTTTGCGAATGTTCGAGGCTTCGACGGTTTGGATTAAGCCACCAATAGATATATCACCGACGACGGTTAAGGCGGCTGTGCTGGCGGCTGTTATTAGGAAGCGCCGACGGCTGACACTCATCCGATCGATGACATCACGAATTGATTCGTTAGTGGAAGGGTTGAGGCTGACATTATTTTTTGGGTGAAAGCGTCCTTTCATTACTTATTCTCCATGTTTAAGTTATTGCCGATAAATTGAGCAATTAGTTCAGAAAAACTGCATATATTTAACTCAGTCTTGTTTTTTGTACAGCTAATAACTGTTAATTAATGGCGCGTTAAACTTCATATAATCTGCTTGTCAATGCATAAAACATCATGAATATATATTTATGTGACTAACATTAACGCAAGTTTATTTAATGATTAAAATGAACTATTTATTGAGATTTCAGTGAGGAGTTGGTGGGGATCTAGGAAAGCAGCAAAATAAATAGAACAAAGCACTAAGCTATGCTTAAATTAACTTTGACAATGACATCGTTAAAATCGCCATCACCGCCATTGGCTAAGTCCTCAAATCCAAAGATATTATTTCCTAACAGGCGAATATGGTCATATTTGTCAGAATTAGCGCCTAAGAATGGGAAGTAAACGGTAGGATTATTATTCGGATTATTATCAATTACTGCATCGGGTCTGCCATTAATAATAATGAATGGCACGAATATATAACCAGGCTGAAAAATGCCGTTATAAGTTGCTGTACTTTGATGATTAGCTGTCAAGTTAATTCCAGCGACACGTCCGCGCACTGCTGCTTGAGCGTAACCCGCTTGTCCAGGCATGATATCTGCTGTACCATCGTTATTAATATCAATGCCACCATTTGCATCAATTGCTTGATAAAAGCCAACAAAGTTATCAAAAGCGGCTTCGCGATTAACTATAAATTCAGCTTTGACTTGTTGGGTTACTCCTCGTAAATCAATCAATTCTCCTTGGGTTTGGCTTTGCAGACTTGTCCCTAAAGATAATGGATTATTTGTTGTCTTAATCTTCACTACTAAATCTTGGAAACTATTGCTATTATTACCAGAACTATCTCGCCAATTTAGAGAGAAACCATCAGCACCCAAATCTGTAATCTGTTGGGTTGTAGGACTGGAAAGAAGTACATTATTTATAGAAGATATTCCTGATTTTACAGTGTCAATTGTGCTGTTTTTGACTAAGAAAAATCTCAAGTTTTCACCTGAGTTGAATTCCAGGAAACTTTGAATATTGTTAGTAGTGAAACCGTTGGGAATTTTGGCGATCGCAGAAAAAATTACCCTAGCACGTTCTAATGCAGCTTGCACATACTCCGCAGCACCGGGAGGAATACCGTTGATTGTACCTTGAGCATCATCAACTACATATACTCCCAGTTCATTGACTAGTTGAGAACTATGTCCGGTGAGAGTAATTTGCAATCTGGCGCGATCGCTTTCACCTTTAATCGTGAAAACATCCCCACTCTTCGTCAAGGGAACATCATTATCGGTAATGCTGACATTTACAGGGTTAATCGCTAAATTGTCATAATTACCATCATTGCTAATGGCTGTATGTTCGATAGTATCATTGCGATCGCCCTGTATAATTGCATCATCTACCGCGATTACCGTTACTTCTTGTGTCAGATTCCAGTTTTCTGGGGTAAAGGTGAGACTGTTGACGCTGGTTTTAATTTGCTTTCCGTTTGTAATCGCGATGGTGACATCAGCTTGAGGTTTGCTGTTGAGTACTACAGAATAGCGATCGCCTAAACCACCCTCGCTAACTTTCGTACTACCATCAGTCTGGATGATGGTAATACCTGCATTACTATTATCTGTACCGTCAGTGACATCAGAAAAGTCAAAGTCATCTGGTGTGAGACTATCAGCTTTGACGTTTCTTAAAATTCCTAATTCTTTTAATTCGCCATTGATAACGGCTTTAATCGATGTATCCGGCCCTGGTTGACCATTAACTAAGATTTGCTCTATTTTTAAATCCTGGAATCTCTTAACTTCTGGGATACCGGCAACGATGACTTTATCTTGGCTTTTAGTAAAATCGAATACTTCTACAGGTACATCGGGAACCCCAGCACTAGTTAAATAAAAGCTGTCTAAATCAGTACCGCCTGTAAACTGGCTACCGTTTATACCTGCAAATAAAGAATCATCACCAGCACCACCAAATAAGCGATCGCTATTTATTCCCCCAATTAGCAGATCATCCCCTTCCCCACCCTCTAAGGTGTTGTTACCTGTGGAGTTGGATGCATTGAGGAAATCATTACCAGCGCCGCCATTGAGTAGGTTATGGCTACCCTCGATTACAAAAAGGCGATCGCTATCTTCTTCACCAAAGAGGGTATTAAAACCTAAATCGCCAACAGCAAATAAATTATCTTTGCCAATTCCACCTCTTAAGGTATCGTAATTGTTAGCAAAAAGTTGGTCATTACCAGAACCACCATCAAGTAAATTATTTCCTTGACCGTTAGAACTATCTATAATATCGTCACCCTCAAAACCAAATATTTGCTCGTTTGTTGTGGCGGATAACTCGTCTTGATTAGCAGTACCGTTAATAATCATGATGATGTGGAAATCTCAGTTGATTCAGAATTGAGGATTTAATTTAATTAATAATTACAAAATCTCTAGTGCCCAGAATTAAGGCACTAATTTTAGTACCTTGTTCTTGAGTAAAACACTTAATTTTAGGTAAGTAATTACAGAAAATCTCGAAGATGTATTAATAATTTCATTCACATAGTGATTGTAGAATATTTGATTTTGGGACTTTATGAATTTTTCAATAAGAAAATATCATTTCAAAATTTATAACCGGATTAATACTATCTATTATGTAATCATTTAAAAATTAATTATTTCCAGGTTATGAAAATATTAAGTCTGGGTAATTATATTTAAATTTTGACACAATATATTAGCTGCTGTTGTTTCTAATATCCTCCCAAGAAATGATTGATGCTAAGTACGCAAAGTAGGGATAAGGCATTGCCCATTGATGTCAACTTAACGTGAAACCCTTATCCTACCTCGCTCCCATGCTCTGCGTGGGAGCGTAGATTTATGAGGCTCTGCCTCAATTTATCAGCTTTCGAGGCGGAGCCTCGCAATATGCATTTCCAGCCTCCGGCTGGAAACGAGATAGAGAAAAGTTTTGAGCTTAAGTTGACACAGGTGGGCATTGCCTTGCCCCTACAATCTGCTATATAACTTGTGATTATTAATATGAATATTAAGAGCTAGTTAATAAAAGATAAAATTTAAATTTCCAAGTTTTATTTATCAAAAAATATATAGGATTCATATTTAATTTTTGAAATATACAGCGAAACCCGGATATGGTGGGCATTGCTACAAATACTAAATCAAATCGGATTTCTCTAGAAATAACAACTGACAACTGACTACTGACAACTAACACGCGGAGCGCCAATAAAAAAGTGAGGGATAGTTACTCCCTCACATAAGACAATTAGTACAGCCTAAACAAATTCTAACTAATTTTGTTGATGAAATTTCAGCAAAATTCTATGCAAAAACAAAATTATTATCAGTTAGGCTGCTAGCGATAATTCCTAATAATGAAACTACCTCTGTATTGCCAATTTTCACTAAGGTATCGCTACCTTGTTGTAAGAGGGTCAAGTCACTAAATTTAGTAACTCCAACACCACCTAATCCCATGACATCAACTCCTGATGTAAAGTCGGTCACGATATTTTTGCTAGTAGGAAGACTAGCATTAGCAATCCAGAATTGATCGGTACCAGCGCTACCAGTTAGGCGGTTACTACCTCCAAAACCAGCAAATAATACATCATCACCATCGCCACCCACTAAGATGTCATTGGTGTTAGAGAAGAGTTTGTCATCGCCGGAACCACCGTAAAGTCGGTTGTTGCTACCGTTGCTGGTGATGGTATCGTTACCGGAACCACCAAACAAGAATTGACGCGAACCTTCAACTACTTGCAAAGTATCAGAACCTGCGCCACCAAATAAGTTATTGCTACCACTAGCTTCAACTACTGTGATTTCATCGTTACCTGCGCCAGCATCAGCATTGGTATTGCTAACAGAATTATTAGCACCAATTACTATTTGATCGCTACCCTCACTAGTAGAAACAGCAGAGTCACTACCCGCTAATACAGTGTCATCACCATTACCAGTTTGAACTGTATTACCTTTATTAGCATCAACAAAATCTGCGCCATCGCCTGTAAATACAGTTTGGTTTGGTTGAGTGGTAATATCATCACTAGCAGTAGAACCAAAATTGATATCTAATGCTGAGGGTTGACCGACACCAGACGCAAGATTAAGGGGTTTCTCTAACTTCAGCAGCAGAATTTCGTTGTTGTCGATTTGGGGATTTTGCGGATCGTTTCCTGGACGACCGGTGGAGAAAGGATAGTTGTTGTCGTTAGCTACCAAAATGGTATCTTTGTCAATCACTAAGACATTTTCAATGGTGACAAAGGGGAAATCAAAAGTTGTCTTACCATCACCATTTAAGTCATTGGGGTCTTGGATATTCAACAAATCGGCAATTTCTATCTTTTCTACATAGCCATCAGCATCAGTCTTTGACAAGTCTACTTTATAAATGCGCTTGAATTTAGCTGTGGCTCCTTGACCGCCGTCTCTTTCAACAACCAGGTATTCATTGTCATTAACAACGGTGAAATCGCCGATCGCATTTGCGGGATTATCTAGTTTGTAGTACAGTTTTTTGTCAGTGTATTCACGGTTAGCAATGTCAAATTCATTAATCCGTAAATCACCAGGGCGATCGCCATTAACTGTACCTTCCAACAGCATATACAGCTTGGTTTTGCTGGCGTTGATTGTTCCGCCTTCAAAGCCTTTCGAGCCGCCTAAGTTAGCAAAAGCTTTACCAGCCAGCACATCAGGGTTTTGGGGAGAACGTACCAAATTATTCTCAGGATTGCTCAGGAAATCTCTGACTTTATCTCCTGTAATCGGGAAGTCTGTAAAGAATGCATCAACACCAAGTTGAATGAACTGTTGAAACTCTAATTCTGGATTACCTTTGTAATCGGCTGCGAGGTATAAATCTTCATCGCGGAAGGTGTACGGGTGAACCTGCAAACCTGCTGCATGAGCATCTTGGATTAAGGTTGTAGGTGGTAAAGTTGTTCTGTCAGCATCATTAACTGTACCATCTTTATTGACATCATCTGCTTTACCATCATTATCAGCATCAGTTCCTTTGACACTGACAATCATCCGCTTCCAAGGGCCGATACCATCAGCATATTTAGCAATTTCCGCCAAACCTTCTGGGGTGCGTAAATCGCCATAGGTGCGTTCGTCACCACTAACTTGGAAATCGTATGGCTGATTTTCAATCAGTTTACCGTTAATGTCAATGCCATCAGCATCAAAAAGTTGTACCAGTGGGATATCTACACCAGCAGCAGGCATGATTTTATCATGCAATTCTTTGAGATTGCCGACTTCAAAAGATTGGATGAAAATGCGACTAGGATCGGTGAAGTTTTCAGCTTTGAGGGTATCGATGAGTATCTGACCCAAACTGCGGTTAATCTTGGTGTCAGTCCCTACATAAGTAGCTTCGCTAGCAGTATAGGTGGGATGCTTGGTTTCTGGGTAGATACCAATCTTTTTACCTGTCTGCGCTTCCACATCCTTAACTAAATCAATGATTTCCGTTAAAGTCGGAATTTCAAATTGACCATTGTAGGATTGATCGCGGAAAGATAAACGTTCAATGGCGCGTAGTTCTTTGATTTCCGCTAAGGTGAAATCTTCAGCAAACCAACCTGTAACTGTGGTTCCGTCCAAATTGACTGTTTTTTTGCGATCGCTAAATTTGGCAATCTCAGCTACATTTGTAGTTGTATTGCTAGTATTTAAAGTGCCATCAGCATTTAAAATCGCTAATGCAGGTTCATGACGCGCAATCAATACACCATCTTTGGTGACTACCAAATCAGGCTCAATAAAATCTGCACCTTGCTCAATTGCTAGTTTATAAGCTTCGATGGTATGCTCTGGACGAAAGCCGCTTGCACCTCTATGACCAAGAACTTTTGGTGCTTTCCCATCTAAAGTCTTGAATTCGTCTGGTGTGGCGATGGGGGCTTCTAATAATTTACCAGTGCGATCGAAATGTAAGAGGTAGGGGCCAAACTCTTCCCCAATCCAGAAGCTACCGTCTTTATCAACAATTAACGATTCAACATCAAAGTCTGCGCCAGTGAGGAATCTTTCGCTAGTTCCTTCGTTAGTAATTTTGAAAGGAACCTTTTTATCTGGGTCAGATAGTTGAATATAGTCTAAAACTTTAACAGTACCGTCGCCGTTTTCTGTTCCCTTGAAATTGGGATCTAAACGTTGGATACGCAGCAGAAAATCAGCACTATTATTTTTGCTACCGTAACCATTATCTGAGAGGAAGTAGAAAGAATTACTGTTAGCAAATTGGACACCACTGAAACCTTGTATAGGTTGTCCGGGGAAAGGCCCGGTTCTACCATTGGCGGAAATCCCGTTACCAGATGCAGGCCCTTCACCATACGTATCAGCCGGAAGAGAAGCAAAACCGACTAACTCAACTTTAGGTACAGCATTCGGCGCAATCAGGAAACCGAGTTGACCGCCTTCTACTAAGTTATCTGTGCGTTCAACAGTCCCATCACCATCGGTATCAATACCAGGAACAGTAATAATTGAGCCATCCCGAATGCTGTGTGCTTGGACATTAAACAGTAGCAGTTCGCCGGGATCGTAGTCAAACAGATGGGAAACATCAAGGACACCAGAAGATTCCCAGTTACCAATATCTGTAGGGCTAGAGTCAGTTTGACCGGAGGGTACAGCCGTGCGATCGATTTGCGCTATGCGGGTTGCTGTGGTTTCTGGGTTAGTAGCACTGGGATCGATGCGCCAGATAGAAGCTTCTTCTTTAGAGGTAGCACCAAATAAGTCAGCACCGATGGCGCGGTCTTCTTGGATGTAGATTTTACCATCATCAGCCCAATCTAAGTTATCAGGACTGCGTAACCCGAAATCTTTGTTACCCTCGTCATTACCATCGTAGAGAATGTTGAGGCTAGCTGTGATTTGATTACTACCGAAATCAACATCAATTTTGTAAGTTGTACCCCAGGTATCAGCATTATCAAACAAACCGGTGCGACCAGTAGAAGCTAATACAGCTTGTGTACCATCTGCTGGGTTGGTGGCGACATCTTCAGGACGAGAGAACAAGAAAGCTTTAACTTCGTTAGCTAAAGCATCTTGTTGGGCTTGGGTAGCAAAACCTTGGGCATCATAACCCAATTCATTTTGAATGCTAGTATCAGCATCTGTACCATCTACAGCTGTACCGGCTAAGTCAGGGCGATAGTGCTGAATCTCGACAAACTTACCAGCGCGACTGTTACCACTACCTTGGAAATCTCTAGGATCTAGTTCAATAGAATCAGAGTTATCTGTGGGATCGTCAGCTACCCAAACGTAAAGCTTTCCTTGCGCCAAGCCATTGCGATCGAGGAAACTACCGTCACCCTTAGCGTTTTTGTCACCAACATATAAAATTAAAGGAGCTGGGCCGCGATCGTCACCGATTAATAAAGCTACTTTATCACTGCTACCTGTGTTAATCTCAGTCACACTTTCCCAAGCAGCACGACCCATCCAAGGTACAGCCCAGAGTTGATTAGTGGTAGTATCTAGGGCAAACTGTGTACCGCCATCGGTTTCTTCGCCTGTAAAATAAATGCGATCGCTAAATCCAATCCCCGCGCCAAAGTGGTTAGCTTCCATCAAATTTGCCGAACAAAAACGATTAAGTCCAGCAAATTCTAAGTCAGAAGCCGCATCGACAACTTCACCAGCGCGGTTGTAAATTGTGTCAAAAGCTAAACCAGAATCAACTATTTTTAAAGTACGCTTATCAATATCAAAATAGCTAATTCTCGCACCAGGAAGAGAAGCCCCACTTTTGAGGGTGTAATTATAGCCGACATTGTTAGCTATTTCGTGGTTAACTAACACTCTCACAGTGGTGTCATTGAGTTTAAAAGCACCTGTACCATCGAGAATTCCCGGTGGCGCATAATCATCTATTTTCTCACCAACAGTAAATATAGGGTTAACAGTATAACCGCCTAAACCCTTTACCTGTGCAGGCTGATTTGTATCGAATGGTGTATTAGCCATGCCAAAATTCCCTCAATTGTGATTAGCAATATTTGTTAAGCAAACAGTTTTCTAGCAGTAGTCAAAAAAGCCAACTAATTTTTGTCTACAGCAATATAACTGAGTAGTTGGATACAACTTTTACTAGTTAGTTCAGTTAGCTGAGAATTACTTGATAAATCATGAAAACCTTTCTCAATCTAGAAACCAGAGTTAAGGTGCGATCGCGCATTTGAACATAATTTACACATTGCTGTTAGGTTTAATGCCAATTTTGAGTTTTTGAAGAATACATTAAACAAACTGCAACGCTCCCTGATGATCTAAGTGATTGTAACGATATTAATAGTTAGTTTCTAGAACAGAAGGCTGAAACTTCAAATTCAAATTTATCTACATAACAATCCTCTAAGATTTGTAAAAAAACTTATTAGTCGATTAAAATTTTTTAACCTACATCATTATGAGTTTTTTACTAATTTTTTTAGGGATGTTATACAAGTAGAGACTAACTAAACTAATACCAGTAATATTTCCCCGGCAAGATTAAGAAAAAAATAAGTTAGCTCAAACAAATAGTTAAAATATACACAACTACAATAGTCTGAATAGATTTTTTCATTAGGTTAAGTCAAAAATAAGGTAAATGGCATAAAAGCTTAAGTCTTTTTAGGGAATACCTCTATTGCGCATTAATAAATACTTTGCTACTAGTAAATATGCGATGGTATTTGATTGCTACATATTTATCCATAGCAGGACAAACACTGTTAAAGTATTGACAAAATAGATAATCTAAATATTTAGATGAAAAGAATGAAATTTACTAAGGCTTTCTTAATAATGACAAATGCTACATTCTTACTTTCAGTATTTTCTCAAACAGTAGCATCTCAAATGACAGACTATCTTTTACCAGAAGACTTTAGAGTATATGTCAGCGCGGAAGGCGGCGTTATCAACCGACCAGCACCAGGATATAGAGAGAAAATTTTGCCCACCATTAACAAATATATGAAGCGAGATGGTGGTTATATTGCTTGCTATTCTCGCAATCAAGCCGGCAGTATTTATTCTGTTGGTGACGGAATCTATGTCATGGGTCAAATCCGCGTCAAAGGGCGATACATTGGGCGCATATTTCACCCCCAGGGTTATGAAGGTAAAGATATTAGCGGGGCTAAAAAATTCAAAACCCTTTGTAATCAAACATTTCCGGCTGCACGTTCTGGTGGTTGGGCTGGTGGTGATACTGGCGGTTGGTTTGGAATTCAGTAAAAAAAATGCGGAATTTTACATTCCGCATCCAGAGCAGCATCTTAAATAAGAGATAGATATTTCTTACTCATACTCATGCAACGCGCCTAACTTCCGCATTTCCGGCCAAATCATCGCCGTTGCAACAACTACGAGAATTGTGCCAATTCCACCGCCAACAACGGATACTATGGGGCCGAATAAAGCCGCCGCTAAACCTGACTCAAAACCCCCCAATTCGTTGGAAGCGCTAATAAACACGCTGTTAATTGCTGCAACTCGACCGCGTAAATGATTGGGTGTGCGAATTTGCACTAAAGTATGACGAATAACCACGCTAATGCTATCTAATGCGCCACTTAATGCCAGCATTAGCAGTGATAGCCAAAACGATCGCGACAAACCAAAGATAATTGTCACGACACCAAAACCAACCACAGACCAAAGTAAAGCTGGCCCGGCTTTACGCATGGGTGGTAAATATGCCAAAGTTACCGCCATAATCAGCGCACCTATGGAAGGAGCCGCTTGCAAATAGCCTAACTCAACAGGGCCGACATGCAAAATATCTTTGGCGAATACTGGTAGTAAAGCTACTGCTCCCCCTAGTAATACTGCGAACATATCTAGGGTAATTGCTGCGAAAATTATCTGATTTTTCCAGACAAATTCCGCACCTCCCGCTAAGGTTTTCAGTGAGATTGGTTCTTGGGAAAGGGTCGTATTTTGTTGTTTAATCGGCAGTGTTAAGGCAAAACATAAAAATGCAGCCACAGCCGCCAATATATATACCCCTGTAGCATTTCCGAAAGCTGCAATTGCAAATCCTCCCAAAGCTGGGCCGATAACTGTCGCTAGCTGAAAGCTGGTACTGTTCCAGGTAGCAGCGTTGGTAAATACGCTCGTCGGTATCAACTGCCACATCATGGCATCGCTGGCAGGCTTTAAGAACGCCCTGGCAATACCTGTAAAAACTAAGCAGGTATAAAAAAGACTAATTGCGCCTTGAATATAGGAAACCACAGCTAAAGCCAAAGAGCAAATAGCTAGCAAGAAAATAGATACTAAGGTGGTAAATTTGCGATCGCGTCTATCAGCCACATGTCCAGCAATTAATGTCAGCGCGATCATTGGTATGACTTGCGCCAAGCCTACCCCACCTAACACCATCGCTGAGTTGGTGCGCTCATACAGTTCCCAACCAATCGCCACTGTCTGCATTTGGGAGCCTGTAAACAACAGTACGCGCCCAAGGGTAAATAGTCGATAATCGCGAAACCGCAAAGCTGCAAAAGAATCGTGTTGTGTCCCCTCTCGGTTAAGGAGCTTTTTTAATTTCTGTTTGCTCGAAGACATTTTTTAATAAAGTCAAGCCTTCTTCAAGATTTGATACTTGCTCTGGCGTTAAACTATCAAGAATATCGGCAATATGAGCGCGAGTAGTTGCTTGGGATTGCTTTAACAGCATTGTTCCCGCTTCCGTTAAATTCAGCACTATTCGCCGCCGTTCTTGGGGGTGATCGTTACGTTCTACCAGATTGCGTTGAACTAAGCGTTCAATTGTAGTTGATGCTGTAGCGCAGGTAACGCCTAAATGCTCCGCTACCTCAGATAATGATGCACCAGGATTGCGATTGAGAAAAGCGAGCGATCGCAACTGAGGTATCGATAAAGATTCAGCATTATGACTGCGCATATCTGCTCGGATAAACCGCATTAATAAAGGAACTGTTTCCATTACTCTTGCAGCACATTCTTCCGTTGGTTTTCCGAGCTTGGCCATCTTTTTCTCCTAATTACATTGCCACCCGTGGGTAAAGTCGTCCACAGATCACAGTTAAGCCTATTAATGTTAACAAGAGAATTGTACAGTCCAGACCAAATCCATAAACACTGGAACCATTAGCAATCATTGTGCCGCGTAATGCATCAACTTCATAAGTTAAGGGATTGATGCTAGAAATCACATGCAGCCAAGCTGGCATTAATGTTAAAGGATAAATAGCATTACTGGCAAAGAATAACGGCATTGTAATCAGTTGTCCTATCCCTGTAAACCTTTCTCGGCTTCTGACTAAGCAGCCAATAATTAAGGAAAAAACACAAAAACAAGCTGCACCTAACAGCACAATCACCACTACTTGCAATAAAGCTAAGGGGTGAAGGTTGAGTTTAACACCTAATAATAGTGCCAATCCATAGATGATGACTATTTGCGATAAGCTTCTCACGCCACAAGCTAAAGCTTTACCCAAAACCATCGCCGCACGAGGTATGGGAGTAGCTAAGAATTTATGTACAATTCCTAAATCCCGTTCCCAAATCAACGTCATCCCGCCAGTGAAAATGGCAACAAATAAAACACTCTGAGCCAAAATCCCTGGAGCCATAAATTCTAAATAAGATAAGTTACCTGTAGGAATAGCGCGAGTGCGAGTAAAAACTTGCCCAAAAACTAACAGCCACAATGCAGGCTGTACGCCACGAATGAGTAAATCATAGGGATCGTGGCGGAGTTTACGTATTTCTAGTTCTGCGATCACAAGAGTTTTTTGAAATAGTTCGGCGATCGCAGAGATAAAATTGCCTTTACCTGTAGGCTTTGGTTTAACCCAACCGTTGAGCATTACGTCTGGTTCTTTTGATGTCATGATAACTAACTCCTGATGCTAATTCGTCCCCTGTGTAGTGAATAAACACATCATCCAAGGTGGCGTTTTGTTTATTTAAACCAGCCTTTAAATCTGTAGGTGAACCTGTGGTAATTACCTTACCCCGATTCATAATTGCTACTCGATTACACAAGTGATCGGCTTCTTCTAAAAAGTGAGTTGTTAAAAAGATAGTTGTGCCGTAATTTTCTCGGAGTTCCTGCACCAAATTCCAGACTTGATTACGCGCCACCGGATCTAATCCCACTGTTGGCTCATCGAGAAACATAATTTGCGGTCGATGTAGAATCGATTGAGCAATTTCTAGCTTGCGAATCATTCCCCCTGAATAATTTCTCACCAAGCGATGGGCTACTTCCGTTAAACCCATAAATTCCAAAACATCCCAGATGCGCTGTTGGCGTTGTTTCGCAGGAATGTCATATAATTTGGCAAAAATTAACAGATTTTCATAACCTGTCAATGTCCCATCAGCAGACAGCGCTTGCGGTACATAACCAATCGCTCTTCTCACCGCCTGGGATTGATGGGTGACATCATAGCCAGCGATACTTGCTTTACCTGCACTTGCTGGGAGTAGGGTTGTTAACATCTTAATTACTGTACTTTTCCCGGCTCCATTGGGGCCAAGTAAGCCAAACACTTCACCAGCTGCAACAGTGATATTTAACCCATCCACTGCTATGAAGTTGTCAAAACGGCGCGTCAGTTCTTGTGTTTCCAATAAAACCGATTCTGGATAGTGACTAGGCGTTGCTAACCAATCGGCGCTTCCCGTCAAATTTGTCACGAGTTAGATGCACTTCCTTCGCAATACATTTAGTTAGTCTAATAATTAGCTTGACATATATTTGCGTTAAGTCAAGTACCTGGCTTGAAGATTGGGGTTAGGGAACAGGGAATAGGGAAGAGAAATTTTCATGCTTGGTTGTGGGTTTTTCCCATGAGGGGCTGTCTTGAAGATAGGGGCTAGGGGCTAGGAAAGAGAGATTTTCATATTTGGTTGTGAGATTTTCTCGTGATTAACTAGCTTGAAAATAGGGGCTAGAGAAGAATAGTTTTGATGCCCTTGTCGTATGATTTATTGAATAAATACACAAAATTTATTACATTCATTGCGAGTAAAGTGTAGACGCAAAGCGGCTTATCGAAGCGTTGTCTATTGCCTGTCTACGCCAGTTAGCTCTTTGCAGCAAATCTGATGATTAAAAAAAGATTACTACAGATAAAATTTAATACAAACTGATATATAGCAATCCTAAGTCATTTATGAAATTTGCTAACTCTCAGTTTTTTCTCTGAACCTTGGCGTACTTGGCGTCTTCTCTGCGAGACGCTGCGCGAAGGCGGTTCATCAAAAAAAATATTTTCACAACTCAGATAGGATTGCTATATAGCAATCTGCTCTTGGACTTGTGCAATCTGACATAAAGGGTTGTTCACAGTCAACAGTCAACCGTCAACAGTCAACCGTCAACAGCCAAAACTGATATTTTTCACAACTTAAAATAGGAACACTATATTTTTCTTTTATTACATTTAATAAATCTTAAAATGATAATTAGTTTAAAAATTAACTAGCAAGTATTTTCTAATACTTACTTTGTAAGCAGATAGATTTTAAAGATTAGATAAAGTTGGGATAAGCACGGAAAATTTATGTTAAATAGATAATCAGTTTATGATTTGTTTAAGAAACTCAGACTAGCCCCAAATGATTTGTAAATGTGTAGTCAATGAAAGAGATCCAATACCTGAAGAAGAGAGCGATCGCTCTCTTTAAACTTGAGTATGTAGTAGTTATCACACACCTCTAGCTAGCATTTATTTCCCTTATTTAGCTGCATTCTCCTTGCATGGTGGAGGCTTTCAATAGTCATCCCCTAGCCGCGTCATGTGCAATTTACTGTATAAAACTTTTCCATTGAACAATTATTAAGAGGATTTACTATGGCAATAATTAATGTTTCTGCTGGCCAGTCTATTCAACAAGCCATCAATGCAGCCAAAAACGGAGACACCATTATCGTTGCTCCAGGAGTTTATCGCGAAACACTAACTATATCTGGAAAGGCCATTACATTGGCTTCTGAGTTTTTAACTACCGGCGATTCCAATGCCATTATGACAACTATCATCGATGGTGGTGGGTCGTTAGTAGATTCCGACCCTGATGTGGTGCGATTTACAGATACAGTTCCTCCAGGTGCAAAATTAATTGGTTTTACCGTTCGCAACGGTGGAGATGGCATCAAAGTAGAGGGAACGAAAGTAGATATTCTCAACAACTACATTACTAACACCATAGATGGGATTAACTATAAGTTGGTTTCTAGCGGTGTAAGTGGTGGTATAGCTCGTAATAACATCATCGAAAAAAATAAGGATGATGGTGTTGATATTAATCAAGTTGCAGATGTAGTTGTTGAAGATAACATCATTCGCCAAAACGGAAATGATGGTATTGAAGTCAGAATGAACAGCTATACAGGTACTACAGTCCTTAACAATATCATTCGCAGAAATATTATCTCCGCTAATAATGGCGATGGTATTCAGTTGATTGATTATCCAGAGGTTTCTCAACGTTACTACCGGATAGAAAACAATCTGATTGAAGGAAATAGAGATGCCGGTCTAGGCTTAATGGATAACGGAGACTCATCGGAAGATTATCGAGCTGCTAGTATCCCTGAACCTATAGATGTCATTGGTAACACTTTTAAAAATAACAATCATGGACTAACTGGTGGTGACAATCTAGTTGCCATCAATAATATTTTCATCAATCACACCAGAATTGCTATGAAGGGTGTAGATGGAAATTCTATCGCTGCCTATAACCTCTTTTGGAATAATGGTACAAACACTCAAGGTAGTAATGTCGATACTAGTACCACTATATTTGCCGATCCCCTATTAAGTACGACCTCAGAATTACAAACAGGTAGTCCAGCAATTGATAAAGGAACTGCATTATTTCAATGGCGAGGTAGAACAGTAATTGACCTTCCTAGTAGTTCATACAAGGGTTCTGCACCGGATTTAGGAGCTTTTGAAAGTGGGAGTACATCCCAACCTCAACCCCAAGGTTCAATTGGTAATCGCATCTGGAATGATACTGATGGCGATGGTATCCAAGACGCTGAGGAAACTGGGATTGCCAATGTTAGTGTCAAACTGCTGAACTCATCTCAACAAATTATTGCAACTAAATTAACTAACAGTAATGGTCACTACACATTTAATAATCTATCGGCAGGTACATACACTGTTCAGGTAGATAGCAGTACCTTACCTAGTGGAGCGCAAATCACTAGCGATCCGGATGCTACCAAAGACGGACAATCAGTAGTTAGCTTGGCGACAGATGAGACAAAGGTGAATATAGACTTTGGTTATAAGTTTCCATTGCAACCACCGCAACCAAAGGTAATTGAAGTTCGGGTGAATTCCAGTTCCGATGATGCTGAACAACGTCGGACTACTGGATCAATGAATTTGACAAGTACAGATTTAGAACTGATTAATGATAGTGTCGATCAACTTGTAGGTTTGCGCTTTGTAGGCGTGAATATTCCCCAAGGAGCAAAAATTACCAATGCTTATATCCAATTCAAGGTTGATGAAATTGGTTCAACTGCAACAAACTTGACCATTCGAGGGGAAGATGTGGATAATGCCCTCACCTTTACTACTTCTAAAAACAATATTTCTAGTAGAGTGACTACAGATGCTGCTGTTGTTTGGAATCCTTTGGCCTGGAGTACTGTCAGCCAAGCAGGTATTAACCAACGAACTGCCAATATTGCATCTGTGATTCAAGAAATTGTGGATCGTCAAGGTTGGAGTAGTGGTAATTCTATCGCCACTATTATCAGTGGGACTGGTAAGCGTACAGCCGAGTCATACGACGGCGATGCGCTAGGCGCTCCGTTGTTGTATGTAGAATTTACTTCTCCTACGTCTTCCAGTATCTAGACGAGCAAAAGCAGCTAAATAGCGATCGCATTTGCATCTACATCACCAAACTTGCGCAATTGTAGCACAATGTAATTATGCAAGATTTTGCGACTATGAGCATAGGCGATCGCTATTACAAACAAGACCTCGCATTTATTCAATTTCGACATTGCAGAACCAGAACAGCTAACACCAGGAATGAGCAAAGGATTCACAGAAGGTGAAGATTCGGTAGTACTCGTGGAAAAAGAAGAAAATCAAGAACTCAGCATCTTAACCCGTCGGATTATCACCTTTCGTAAAGTTGACGAATACTACAGACGGGATGAGGAACTACATCACCAACGTTTATATACAGCAACAGAAATTGCCAATCAACTTCATCAAATTGGCTTCCAGGTTGAGACAAAGGCTAGTTATTGTCAATATTCTTTACCATCAGCTCATAAAGCCTTTGTAGCACGTAAATCTTGAACTTTGTCAGTTATTACTTCCTTGGCTTGTGTTCTCCCTTCCCGCATCACAGCATCAACAAATATACGCTTAATATTTGGTTGGCGTTAGAGAATTTTGCGCTTATAACTGAATAGTGAATTTACTGCTGTTTATAAACCGCGCTCATGAATAGGGAGAGATCATCTACCTAATGCTACGGGTTGGTCAAACTCTTCACCCGTTACTATGTTCCATCCCATTTAGGTGTGTCATCAAAAATTATATTGTGTAATTTTTATACTCAGGTGTACACAACAGTCACTATTCATCAGAGTACGGTAAAAATTGAACAGCAGATAATTTTTTTCACAACTTTTATTGTCTCAGTAAGTAAGGCGAAAGTTTATCCATGTTAAATCTTGTAAAAACTTGTATAGCAAGCCTTACATGGATTACACATATCTACAATCTCAAAGAGTTCCTTCATCCATCTTGTATTTATAAATACTTTAATATAGGATGAATCAACCCTGTACAATCTGTAATTTTTTCCATGTGTGAGGAATGTACTCGTGATTAAACAAAATTTAATAGGTATACTACTACTCAAAAATGGGCAGTATTTTTTCTCTGGTTTAGGAAGAATCATAGTCACTAGTTTGTTACTGACTACAGGTCTATCCACCCATGCCGCAGCTGCTGAAGATAAATTGATAGTTGATCATCTCATCAGTAACTTCAGTTCTGAAAATCAACCACAAGCGAATTCTGCCAATTATGAAACTATGGCAGAGCAGAAAATCAATTTCAGCCAAGTAACTGTAGAACAAAACAATCCCAATTGGGAATTCACTCCTGTTCCTACATTGGAAGCATCTTCTACTACCTCAGATATTCCAGCCAAGCTCAATGCAGACTTTAAGCAAAAACTACCGCAGCTAATTGCACAAACAGATTCTTCCGGTGCTATTGGCGATACTCTAGGAGAAGTCAATAGATTACGCCAAGAGCTTTTGATTGAACCTATACTCGAGATACCCAGACCGCGCGCAGCATCACCTGGTTCCAGTGCTGGTACTCCTAGCGCTTTTGGTGCGAGTTGGGGTCAAGCCTTCATTGGTGGTGGAGGATTCATACCTTTCGACGGAAAAGCAGATGGTTCATTATCTGTTGGTTTTGGTTTAGGAGATGCAGTTAAATCGGTAGGGCTGGAAGTTGACATTAACATTTACAGCGTAGGCGGTCAAAAGGAATTATTAGGCGACTTTGGCGAGAGTGGCGGTGTCGGTTTCAAATTACATAAATTCTTTGCTGACGGTACAGCAGTAGCTGTTGCTTGGTCAAACCCAATTACATGGGGAGAAGGTAATAGGGCTAAAGATACGATCTATGGAGTAGTTACTAGAGCATTTTACTTGCAGCCAAATAGCCCAAATAAATTACCTTTGACTGTTTCTTTGGGTGTTGGTACTGGTAGTTTTCGTTCTCTAGGCGCACTGAGAGATCGTTCAGCTGATAATCCGCCAAATTTCTTCGGTAGTTTAGGTTTAAGAGTGATACCTGAAGCATCACTAGTAGCTAGCTGGACTGGAAGTGCATTAAATTTGGGTGCATCTTTTGCTCCTTTCCAAAATATACCTGTAGTGATCAACACTATTTTCACAGACGTAACTGATAACTCGGTTAGCAGTACTGGTTTTAGCTTAAGCGCCGGGTATAGTTTCAAGTTCTAACTTCCACATTTTATTGCTGATTACATTTGAGACAAAAATTATGAAGAAGCAAAAATTCTCTCTAAGTCTTGGTGTTGTGTTAATGTTATTGAATTCTTTGGTGGTTGCGTCACCAAGAGCGAATGCTAGTCCATTTCAGAGTTTAGGAAGCACCACAGAATCATCAGGTTTCGCTGGCGATAATTTTGCCCCAGGAATTAACGTAACCACTCCAGAGCCAGCACCTAATACCCCGGTTACAGTTGACAGTTCTGGTCAAATTTTCACCCCAGAACCAGTTCAGAGCAGTTTGGATAACGCTGCGGCTGGTATAGTATCACCACAAGGTATTTTACCAGGATCTAGTTCTCAAAGTTCTGTGATTGTCATTCTTCTGGGAGGATCAGGTGCAACTGCAGCGGTAAATGCCCTAGTGAGTAGTTTGGCAAGTTTAGGAGCTTCTCCAGCAAGCTTACAAGCATTGGCAACAGCGTTATCAGGCCTGTTAAGTTCTGGCCCCTCAGCTCAATTAACACCTGGACAGCTAGTAGCTAGCACTAAAGGTTTACCCGTTGGTTCTCTCATCGCCCAAAAGGGTGCAACACCAAAGGTGGATATTAATAAGCTGAATGCTGCTATTAATGCCTACAACAAAATCGTGCGAGAAAGCAGCCCGGAAACTGTTGTCAAACTCTCAAAAGACCCAGATTTTCTGAAAATTGGTCAAGTTCTTAAACAGTTAAGATCCTCTTTGAGCAAGACTTAAACTCGATTTTACAGTTATCATCCTACAGGTTGAATTAAGAACAGCTTTGAAGAAAGCCCGTTAAGCTAGCCCTCTTTTTGGAGAGAATGAGTTTTCCGTGACATCTTCCCCTTTCTGTGAGAGGGGAATTTTATTGAAGGGCGATCGCTCTACTGCAACATCATTCCATAATGGTATATTATTGAACCTGAGCAAAACGGCTACATAAGTGCGATCGCTTATATCCTGATGATTGGCAATGTTACAAGTTAATTAATGATTGTGCTAGATTATAGATAAAATCACAATATTTGGTGATATTTACTGAAATATGTTTTATAAGCTCTGATATACCATAAATGCTCATGGATTCATGGCAAAATAATGATTTATCTTTTACTTGCTCTTCTATGAGGATTGGCTTGGTGGCTGATTTCATTAATTATCCCCATACCAATAGCTTTAGTAGTTGTGCCATTATTAGTTTTTTTACTTGCAATTGCCAGTAGTGCTGTAGAGCCTTAAGAGGAAGAGAATATCCAAGCTAATCCCCAGGAGAAACAGAGGGTTAAGTAAGACACCACACTTATTTTATGCAAGTAAAAACCGTAGATATATTGGTATAAAATATTAAAGATATACCTTTAGACAGATAGACATACGATGAAAATCATCGAAACTACTAGAATAATGATGCTTTTTGCCCTGCAAGTATAATCCTATATACGTGTAGGGTTTTTTATTTGTAGAAATAATTTGCACCATCCTTGAGTATTTAGCGTCGGCGATCCTGATTGATCAAGCTTGTCAAAAAGGCGATCGCTTTTTTTAGGTATTTCAGGCATAACTTTTTATGTCTTCTTGTGAAAGGTTTCTTACCAGCCATAGTTGCGATCGCGATCGTGCTTAAATTCGAGTTGCTGATATTTAGATGATATGCGGAAAATCATGCATCTTCAATAATTTAAGGTGCGTTAGCCTACGGCATAACACACCCTACGAAATCCGAATTGTTGATTAAAGTTTTAAAGCTATATATTCAAACTTTTCATTCTTGGTTAGAAACTTATCTGCCTTGATACCTTTAGGAGTGTCAAATAGTAAATCCACAGAACGAGCTTCACCTGGAGCAAAAGGTTTACTCAATAAATTAGTATCAAATTTGAACTCAGTCTCTTTAACATCATATTTGTTATTTTGTGAGTCAGCTAAAGTTGAAATAAAAAGATAAGTCAATGCATCATCTTGTCGTTGTCTTTTGTTAGTTGTGTTTTTAAAAGTTACAGAAACAACTGTCCAAATTTCGGCTGCTTCATATGTTCGGTACTGTCATTTAATTGTTTGTCCTGCATATTTAACACCTGTAACTCTAATTTCCCAACCTTTAATATTAGGTTTACCTTTGACTGCTTTTGAATTAGCTTCAACTTTAGAAGTATCAGCAGCATTTGCTTGAGATGATGAAGACTCTACTTTTGATTGCTGCGAAGGTGTACAGGCAGAAATTAGCATTAATAATGCTCCAATAGATAGGTATTTAAGGTTATTCATGCTTACACTCTGGTTATATATCAAAACTTCTTTCAGTCTTTTGAAAGGTTCGTTATTATAGTTCCCAAAAATTGACGAATATTCACAAATAATAAAATTTGCTAATTTTAAGTCTGTCTTCGCATCACTAAAGCGAACAATGGCAACAAGCCAAATAGGTATTCTAGTCTTTGCAATTGTTTTGTCGTTCTTCTTCGCAATGATATCTTATATTTCAGTATGCATTTAAAGTTTATTTCAGTGTTATTACGGGATTGATGTAAAAAAATGCAGATTAAAATGTGTAGTTAGAATTCTCAACTATATATTAGGTTTATTGTGATGAGTAATAACTTTATTACCCTTGATTGTGATGATGATATCATCCTCATTGCTACAGATAGTTTTACAATAAGTAGATTAAAAGAGTTAGTTATCAAAGGAATTAGAGAAAAGGAACCTTTGAATTGTGGTAATAACACTACTATTAGAACTTCATCTTTTATTGGTCACTTCCAAACTTTTAAAATTTATGAGCAATATATCACTATAGATGAGATTCAATTTAAAGTAGTAAAAGAATGCCAATTGTTAAAAATAGGTAGTCAAGGTTGGCAACCTGGAAAGATAACAATAGAGTTGTCTATTTCACCTACTGGAAAGACACAAGATAATGTTAAACTAAAATTTTGTCCCGATCAGCCTGTTGAACCTGAATCACCTTTAGATGATATGCGGAAAATGATGCAAGCAATATGAAAACCATCTTCCATATTACACAAGCGGAAAAATGGGAAAGCGCAAAAATCCTCGGTAGCTATCGCGCTGATTCGCTGGAGAATGAGGGGTTTATTCATTGTTCGGAAGTAAACCAAATAGTTAATTCTGCAAATAAGTTTTTCTTTAATCAACAGGGCTTGGTATTACTATTTATTGATGCTGGTAAGGTGAAGGCGGAAGTTCGTTATGAGGAAGCGGAAATTGGTGAGTTGTTTCCGCATATTTATGGGGAGTTAAATATTGATGCTGTGTTTGGGGTAGTTGATTTTGAACCTGGGGAAGATGGTTTGTTTAATTTGCCGCCAGAGGTTGTAAATTTAGAATAATTAACCGCAGAAGACGCAGAGAACGCAGAGGAGAAGAGATGGAGAGTCAAGGGTTTGATGTGGGGGAGTATGTTGATCGGATGGCGTTGCTGGTGGATTTGCGGTTGCGGGATGAGTATCGTGATGGGGTGGTGGCAAATTTTGAGAGAATTAAAGCGATCGCTTTTCTTGTCAATGAATTCCCAATACCAGAAGATATTGAAGTTGCACCTGTGTTTGAACCATGAATGATGCTGTATCTATAGCTGCGGCTGTGCGTGAGGGTAAAATTAGCGCGGTGGAGGTAACTCAGGCGGCGTTAAATAAAATTGCGGCACGCGATCGCCAACTTAATTGTTTTACGGCGATAATGACGGAAGCAGCTTTAGCAGATGCAAGCAGAATTGATCAAGAAATTGCCCAAGGTAAAGATCCTGGTGTGTTGGCTGGGGTACCTTTTGCAGCGAAAAATCTCTACGATATCGCGGGATTAACGACTCTCGCTGGTGCGAAAATTAATGCTGAAAATTCCCCGGCTACCCAAGATGCAACCGCAGTAGCGCGCTTAAAGCAAGCTGGTGCAGTGTTGGTTGGTGCTTTAAATATGGATGAGTACGCCTATGGGTTTGTGACGGAAAATTCCCATTACGGCGCGACTCACAACCCCCACGATTTACAGCGCGTGGCTGGGGGTTCCTCTGGTGGTTCGGCTGCTGCGGTGGCGGCGGATTTGGTTCCTGTAACGCTGGGTTCTGATACAAATGGTTCGATTCGCGTACCGGCGGCTTTTTGCGGGATTTTTGGCTTAAAACCGACTTATGGTAGATTGTCTCGGGCTGGGGTAGCTTTATTTTCTACCAGTCTCGATCATGTCGGCCCTTTTGCCCGTTCGGTGCGGGATATTGCTACAGTATTTGATATTCTCCAAGGTGCAGACGATCGCGATCCGGTATGTACAAAACGTCCCCCGGAGTTATGTTTGCCTCAACTTCATCAAGATATATCTAGTATCAAAATTGCGATTGCTGATGAGTATTTTGCTAGGGGTGCAGTGCCGGAAGCATTGGCAGTAGTAGAAAAAGTAGCCCAAGCTTTAGATGTAAAGCGGTATGTAACAATACCAGAGTCAGCACGGGCTAGAGCAGCCGCCTTTGTAATTACCGCCAGCGAAGGCGCAAATCTGCATTTAGATAAATTGCGATCGCGTCCCCAAGATTTTGATATTGCTACGCGCGATCGCTTTTTGGCTGGGGCGTTAATTCCGAATCAGTGGTATTTGCAAGCACAGCGCTTTAGAAGATGGTATCGCGATCGCCTGCGAGAAATCTTTGCCGATGTTGATATCATTCTTGCGCCTACTACACCAATTCCCGCCCCATTAATTGGGCAACAAACTATGATTTTAGATGGTGAGGAAATGTTAGTTCGTCCTCACCTGGGATTATTTACCCAACCATTATCTTTTATTGGCTTACCTGTATTATCAGTGCCAATTCAGCGCCCGAATTCTCTACCTTTAGGCGTGCAAATCATCGCTGCACCTGATAATGAAGCTTTAATTTTAAAAGTTGCAGCAGTATTAGAAGCTCAAGGTGTAATATCAGCACCAACAAAATAACAGTAAAATTACTGGCTACTCCAGAATCGCGCCTTCGCATTCAGCCCACGCAGGTGGGCTTTGTACTGATAGCCCCAGGCTTCCCGCCTGCGGGCGTTATGTGGCGCATCGAACTCTTACCAATTTAAATCATGTTTGCGACACATCAATATATTCTAGTAGTCTGTCAGGGTTGAAATGAGGGACAGTAGTGTGAGCGTCTCGCTCACGCGGGCAAGACTTCGGCGTGAGCGCTCAGTCGAACGCTGCCCGCACTACCAAAAATTCCTCAAAACAAAATTGACAGACTACTAGAGGGCATAGCAGTGCCATGCCCGTACCATCTGTCTGATGATTTTTTCAAATTGGTATCAAATTTTCACATTTCCCCACTTTCCCCAAGTTTCACAATAAATTTATCAAATCTTCAGCATTTTCACTCAGGTGGATACTCGACAATATCATTAGCTGACAAAACTGCATAAGCTCACTCCCCTGAGAGATATTGATTGACAAGACAGCAACGGATAGAGATTCTACTTAGGTAAAACAGCTTATATCAAGCTATTATCTATTGCTAATTTCTACCAAATTCTCATTTTAAGTAAATACGCAACAAATTTTGTCATGTATTTTATTGGAGAAATACACATGAAAAGCTTAAAAGTTTTAGCATCGGGTATGATTTTATTTGGTTTAATGCTATGTGCCCCTAAAGCTAATGCTGAAAGTTTATCTAACAACTTAACAAGCGAAACAACAGCAAACGTTACTCAAGTTACAAATAATAAATCTAATGCCAAAGCTTTTATAGACCAAGGTTTTGATTTACTAGATAAAAAAAATTATCGCGAAGCTATTAAGGCTTTTAGTCAAGGACTTAGTTTAGCACCTGATAATCCCTATGGTTACCTGGGTAGAGGTATCGCCTACTTTAGTGTTAAGGAATATCAGTCAGCTAGATCTGATTTTGGACAATCTATAACTATAGATGGGAATATTGCTTATGCTTATTTATTTCGGGGGATGTCTCATTTTGCTTTAGGTAGTAAAGAGCCAGCAATTTCTGATTTAGAAACAGCAGCCAATCTCTTTGACAAAGATGGTGAAAAAGAGATGGCTGAACAAGCTCGTGATACCATTAAACAAATTCGTAATTCGTAATTCGTAATTCGTAATTTGCCAGAGGTATTGATAAAGCAAGTTATACCAATTCAAAATTTAAAATTCAGACTGTATCTAGGTTTGTGCTTTTGATTGTGTTGCTAGATTTTAGAGAATTGGTATTACGTTTTTCAAGGAATGAGAAACCCACACAAGGGCGGGGTTTCCCCGCCCCTACGCATGACAAATGACTATTGTATTGTACAGACGCGATTAATCGCGTCTCTATTGACTATTGACTATTGACCATTGACCATTGACGAAATGTAGCTTGGACGAAAGCCTGAAAAATTCTTTGATGATGGGGATCGTTAGCAGATAGCTCCGGATGCCATTGTACACCCAATGCCCAAGGATGATATTCGCATTCTACGGCTTCAATTACTTCATCTTCTAGAGCATGGGCGACAACGCGCCAACCGGGAGGTACTTTTTGTACTGCTTGATGATGCCACGATACTACAGAAATATGAGTATTTTGCACGCAACTAGCTAAACGGCTTTTGACATCAATTTTAACTATGTGTTCTGTTGGCAAACGCTTTCCAGCTTCAGGTTCTAGACGATGCAAAACTGATGTACCATATACTTCTGGTACGTGGGGAATTAGCGTACCACCACAGCCAACGATGAGAATTTGTAAACCCCGACATATACCTAACACTGGTAAATGACTTTCTAAAGCCAGTTTAGCTAGTTGTAGTTCAAAAGCATCGCGCTCGCAATCTACAGAATATATGCTGGGGTGATTGCAACCGTTATAGCAAACCGGATTAATATCTCCACCACCAGAAATGATTAAGCCATCCAGAGGTTCTAACAGGATGCTGGGGTCAGTTTCTCCTGGTGGTAATAATATGGGAGTACCGCCTGCTGCACGGACTGCATCTAGGTAATCTCTGGCAACAGAAAATGGTAATGCTCCATGCTGACCACAGGTAGTAATACCAATCAATGCTTTGTGAGATTTTCTACTCATCGTCTTTCACCAATTTAGCCGAAAACTTTAATCAGTTTTACCCTCCTTTAACATTTGATCTAACAATTTTCTCGCAGGTTGTGCTTTAGTCAACGCTGTTTGATGATCGCTATAAGCCCGAATTAAGCGCGTCAAACCGTTCACACCTACCTTAAGTTGCTCCAAATCTTCACCAGTTACTAGCTCGCCATCTAGCATCCGCCCAATTAAAGGTTTAATATCACCTACTTCTTGACGTACTTTTTGCAACTTTTCTAAAGCACTCAACAAACTTTTGAGCGAGTTAACAATTTCATCAATATTCTGAGCATCCTCTACTGGTGCAGGAGAATCTGTAGCTGTGACTACATCTTCAGTTTCTGCAACTGCGGGTAATTCCTCGTTAGAAGTTTCACTTTTAACCGCGTTTGTCTTTGCCATCAACGCTTCCTCAAGAAATTTACAGAAAGTCGGCGGGAAAGATTAATTCTGCAAGGGGTGAGATAAACTTTTGCCCGCCGACTTGGGTTATGGGGCATAGGGCATTGGGCATAGGGGAGCCAGTGCGTTGCGGGGGTTCCCCCCGTTAAAGCAACTGGCGTCATTGGTAGCTTTTCCCATGTTCTATGTCCGCACAATCCCACTCATTTTAGGGGTGGGATAAGCTTAACCCAGTGTATCGTGCTTATCGCTTTTCCATCACTCTCAAGTCACCTAATCGCCAGAAAATCTATTTTTCCCATGCCCAATGCCCAATGCCCAATGCCCATTTTCCTTAAGAATATAGATTTTCGTTATCGAGAACCGATATATTAAGTTTGTCCATAAAATGATTAGGAAAACTATTGTGATGCCGGAAGCTGAGGGTATTCAGAAAGAGCCGGAAGCGGTTTCCTATAACGCTTTGACTCCTAGAGAACAAAAGCAGCGATTAACGGAATTAGCAACTCTATTTTTGCGCTTGGGTGCGATCGCATTTGGCGGCCCGGCTGCCCATATCGCTATGATGGATAATGAGGTGGTAAACCGCCATCGCTGGATGAGTCGGGAGAAACTGTTAGATTTGCTGGGGATTACGAATTTGATTCCCGGGCCGAACTCTACAGAATTAGCGATTCACATTGGTTATGAGCGCGGTGGATGGCGTGGTTTACTAATTGCAGGTAGCTGTTTTATTTTACCTGCTATGCTCATCGTTTGGACGTTAGCAGCAATTTATACTCGCTATCAAACTGTTCCTCAGGTAGGATGGTTGCTGTATGGTATCAAGCCTGTAATTATTGCCATAGTGCTGCAAGCCTTGTGGAATCTAGGGAATAAAGCAGTAAAAGACTGGCCGACAAGAATTACCGCAGTAGTCGCGATCGCAGGTTACTTTGCGAGTTTGAATGAAATTTTGCTACTAATTGTTCTCGGTGTTATTGTCATGCTCGTGAAGAATTGGCAAACAAAAAGCCAAACAAACGGTGCATGGTTGTTACCTTTGTCTGGTATTTTCGCACAAATAAGCACGACAACAGCCGCAGCCACATCAGTGAGTTGGGCGAGTGTATTTCTGTTCTTTCTGAAAATTGGCTGTGTGTTGTATGGTAGTGGTTACGTATTGCTAGCATTTTTGCAACGAGATTTAGTAGAACGCAACCATTGGCTAACCTCTCAACAATTATTAGATGCGGTAGCCATTGGCCAGTTTACACCGGGGCCTGTATTTACTACTGCCACATTCATCGGCTATTTGTTAGCCGGCAATGCGGGAGCGATCGCGGGTACAATTGGTATCTTCTTACCAGCTTTTCTTTTAGTGTTGATAGTTAACCCTTGGGTACCTAAATTACGTCAATCGCCTTGGGCTAGTGGCTTTCTCGATGGTGTAAATGCAGCCTCAATGGGATTAATGGCGGGAGTTACCTATACTTTAGGAAGAGCTGCCTTGATAGATTGGGTGACAATTATTGTTGCTATTGCGAGTGCGATCGCTGTTTTTCGATTTAAAATCAATTCTGCCTGGTTAGTGTTAGCAGGTGGATTGATTGGGCTTGGCTCACATTTCTTAGGGTTAGTCAATAGTCAATAGATTAATCGCTTCTGTATAACTCAGTATTATCCCTGAGTTTGACCCCTGATTTTTTAGATGTTAATACAGAGTGGTCTTAAGAAATTGACCAGTATTTAACGTCTAAAAAATCAGAGTAAGCTAATGGATATAATAACTTTAACTACTTTTCTCACCCCATTCTTACCGTACTTGCTCAAAGCGGGAGAGACAGCAGCAGAAGAAGCCGCTAAGAAACTCGGTGAAACTTTGGGTGCTAATAGCTGGGAAAAAGCGAAATCGTTGTGGAGTAAACTGCAACCAAAAGTAGAAGCCAAGCCAATGGCTAAAGGTGCAGCTGAAGAATTAGCTAGTTCGCCTGATGATGCAGATGCGAAAGAAATACTCCAGAAACAACTGAAAAAATTACTTGATGAAGATAAAAATTTAGCGGCAGAAATTACCAAATTAATGCAGGAAGATGCAGAAGCAATTGCTCAAGTTATAAATAACTTTAATACAACAATTTCTGGGGATAATAACTTAGTTCAAAATACTGCTGGTGATGGTAATAAAATAATTGGCACAGTTGGAGGTAATGCAACAATTAACTAGTAATTTGCCTCATTAATTATGTAATTTAAAATTACTCTTCATTTGTCTTCCTACCCTTCGGGTTCTCCTGTAGAGTATGGGGTTTGTTTTTGATAACTCACAACTCATGGGACAGACATAATTAAAATTTCGGTAGGGGCGGGGTTTCCCCGTCCTGGTGAGGGTTTCAATGTTAGGTTTTAAATTGCCATTTGGTATAAGCAGCCAAAATATAGGAAGTTAAAACAGTGCCACAAAGCCGCTTAAAAAGATTATGGAAGCGAGTATTACTTTTTTTATCTAAGTTAACTGGCGTTTTCACAGGTAAACGTCGCCGATTAAAACATCAACAACAAATCCTCAAAAATCAAGTTACTCAAACAAATTTAAATCAACATCATCCATCGCCAATAGCTGCTTCTCCTATTCCTCTTCAAATTGCACATACAGCACCAACAATTTCTGGTAACGAAAATGTTGTGCAAAATGTCCAAGGCGATCATAATATTATTGTTGGGCGGGTAGAAGGTAGTTTAACTATTAATTATCGTCGCCCTATAGATAGACCTTTTCAAGCACCAAATTTACCTGCTAATTTTGTCGATCGTCCACAAGTTACTCTAGAAATTAAAGCGCGTTTACTAGCAAATACATCTGCTACTGGTGCATTACTAATTAGTGCGGTTCACGGTTTAGGTGGCATAGGTAAGACTACTTTAATTACAGCTATTACCCACGATGAAGATATTCAAAAACGGTTCTCTGGTGGCGTTCTCTGGGCAACTTTAGGACAAGAACCAGATATTCTCGCTTTACTTAGTAGCTGGGTGCAAGCTTTAGGCGATTATGAATTTCGCGCTGTAAATATAGAGGGAACCTCAGCCCATTTACGCAGTTTATTACACGATAAAGCTGTTTTATTAGTAGTAGATGATGCTTGGGAGCCTGAGACAGTTAAACCTTTTATGGTAGCTGGTTCCCAATCTCAATTATTAATTACTTCCCGGCGTGCTGATGTGGCTAATACTATTGGCGCTCATTTGCAAGAATTAAATTTGATGACGCCAGCAGAATCTCTAGAATTACTTGCTAAATCTTTAGAACGAGAAATTACAGAAGTAGAAAAACCAGAGGCTTTAAGAGTAGCTGAAACTGTGGGATATTTGCCCATTGCTCTGAATTTGGTAGCCGCTAGAGTTAAATGGGGCATTACATGGAAGAAGTTAGAAACAGCTTTAAAGCAAGAAGTTGCTAATTTAAAAGTATTATATGGGGCGCGTCAAGAAAATTTGTTAGAAGCAACTTTTAATTTAAGTTTGAAGGCTTTGCAAGACTATGATAAAGAAGCATGGGAAAATTTTATTTGGTTAGGCGTTTTACCTGAAGATGTCACCATAGCTGCACCAATGGCGGTGACATTATGGGGTATGAAATCTCAAGATGAAGCTAATGAATGTTTAGAGTTATTGTGGAATGATGCTTTACTGCAATCTGATGCACCTGTATTTATTGGTGGTGTAGAATTCAAAGGTTATAGGTTACATGACTTATTACATGATGTCGCTCGTAGTCGTTTAACTAAATCTCCGCCTACAGGGATAGGTATTGATTTAATTGATGCACATAACCAACTGCTAAAACGTTATCAAGAAAAGACAGAAAATAAGCTTTGGCATAGTTTAATTTCTGATGGTTACATTCATCAAAATTTAGTTTGGCATTTAGAAAAAGCGCAACAGATAGCAGAAATTCACGCTTTATTCCGGGAAGAGTCAGTAACAGGAAATAATGGCTGGTATGAAGCACAAGAAAAACTCGGACAAGTGGGGGGTTATATCCGCGATATTTCTCGCGCTTGGGAATTAGCTGAAGCGAATTGGAATGAATTAACGCTGTCTCATGTGGTAAGTTTGCAATGTCGCTATGCTTTGATTAAAGCTTCTTTGAATAGTTTGGCTGCTAATTTACCAGCAAAATTGCTGCTAGCATTAGTAAAAAATAAAATCTGGACTCCGGAACAGGGATTAGCTTACGCCTTGCAAAAACCAGAACTAAAACAGAAAGTAGAAGCGATTACAGAGTTAATTAAATATTTGCCAGAAAATTTACAGAAAATTGCTATATCTGAAGCAATTACTATTACTAAGGCGATTTCAGATGAGAAGTATTACGCCGATTTTCTGATAGCATTAGCCGGGAAACTACAAGAAGTATCGCCAGAATTACTCTCATCTGCTAAGGCGATTAAATATGAGTTATATCGTGTCGAAGTGCTGATTGCATTTGCCGATAAAGTACAAGAATTGTTACCAGAAGCGCTGTTAATTGCTAATTCGATTGAATATGAGCGCGATCGCGCTACAGCTTTGAGAATATTAGCACCAAAATTAACACCAGAGTTACTACCACAAGCTTTCTCCGCCGCTAGAGCAATTGAGAATGAAAGCGATCGTACTTACGCTTTAATAGCATTAGCCGAGAATCCACATTTACCACCAGAGTTGTTACCAGAAGTACTTTCGGCGGTGAACACGATTAACTATGCAAGCGATCGCACTTCTAGTCTGATAACATTAATCGATAATTTACCACCAGAATTGTTACCAGAAGCACTGACTACTGCTTTAGCAATTACAGGTGAGCGTTGTCTCGCTCCCGTTTTGATAACATTAGCCGATAAACTACCACCAGAATTGTTACCGAAATTACTCAATGCCGCTAGAGTAATTACGGATGAGCAATATCGTGCCTGTACGCTGATAGCTTTATCTCAGAGATTGCCAGAGTTATTACCAGAAGCTCTCTCCCTCTTCATGGCAATGGAGCGAGAAATATATTATACTTCTATACCCTTAATTAACAGACCTCACTCCGGAATACCATCATTTTTATCACCAAAAGCGATCGCTATTTGGATAGCAATTGAGGAAGAACGGTATCGCGTTTCTACCTTAATAGGATTAGCTGAGAAACTACCAGCAGATTTGTTAATCAAAGCAGTCACCTCTGCTAGGGAAATTAAGGATGATAAATATCGTGCTGAAGTCTTGAGAACATTAGCCGAAAAACTCCCACTAGATTTATTGTCAGAAGCACTCTCCACCGTCAAATCGATGGAAATTGCATGGTATTATGCCGAAGTCTTGATTGCATTAGCCGACAAACTCACACCAGATTTGTTATCAGAAGCTCTGACTATGGCTATGGCTCAGGATGAATATTCTCGCGCCTCACTCTTGATAGCATTAGCCGAGCATCTATCACCAGAGTTGTTACCAAAAGCACTCTCAGCCGCTAGAGCAATTGAAGATAAAAACTGTCGCATTAAAGTTCTGAGTAAATTAGCTGACAAGCAACCAGAATTACTGCTAGAAGCGCTGACTGTGGCGAAGACGATTCAATATGAAAGCGATCGCGCTCCTTTCCTCAGTGCATTAACGGAAAAAATGCCAGCAGAGTTGTTACCAAAAGCACTCTCAGCTTTAAAAGCAATTGATGATGAACAGTATCGCGCCCAAGCTATAAGTGTATTCACAGAGCAACTATCGCCAGATTTGTTACTAGAAGCATTCAAACTAACGAGGGCGATTCAGTATAAAAGCGATCGCACTCTAGCCCTCAAAAATTTAGCCGCAAAACTCCCACCAGAGTCATTACCAGCAGCAATCTCAATTTTACAAGCAATTGAGGATGAACAATATTGCGCCCAAGCCCTGATTGCATTAGCCGAAAAACTCCCACCAGAGTTGTTAAAACAAGCACTCACCATCGCTAGAGCAATTCAAAATGATTTTTCTCGCGTTCAAATTTTGAGTGCATTAGTGCAAAAACTACCTGATTGTATACCAGAAGCGCTTGCTGTCGCGAGGGGAATTGAGAATGAGCGCGATCGCGCCAAAGCTATGCAGATATTAGCCGAAAAACTACCAGAATTATTACCAGAAGCACTGTCCACCGTTAAGGCAATTGAGGATGAGTATTATCGTGCCGAAGTCTTGAGTGCATTAGTCCCAAGTTTACCACCAGAATTATTACCAGCAGCTCTCACTGTGGCTAGAGAACTGGAAATCAAGTATTTTCAAGCTCAAGCCTTGATGGTATTAGGAGAACGACTACCAGATTGCATGTCAGAAGCACTCACCGCAGCTCAGGCGATTGACGATTATGAAAACTTACGCGCCGAAGTTTTGGTAACATTAGCCGAGAAACTACCAGCAGAATTGTTAAAAGAAGCACTCACCGCCCCTACAGCCATTGAGAATGAGGAATATCGCACCCAAGTTTTAATTGCATTAACCGAGAAACTACCAGCAGAATTATTACCAGAAGTATTCAATACAACTATGGCGATGTACTCTGAACATTATCGCGCCGAAGTTTTAGCGACATTAGTCAAGAAACTACCGCCAGAGTTATTACCACAAGCACTCACCGCCGCTAGAGCAATTGAATATGAAAGCGATCGCGCCCCAGTTATGATTGCATTAGCCGAGCAACTACCAGAATTGTTACCAGAAGCAATCACCACTACCAGAGAAATTCACAATGAGCGCGATCGCGTTAATATTTTGAGTATATTAATCAAGCAACTACCAGCAGAATTATTACCAGAAGCAATCACTGCTTCTAAGGCGATTGAGAATGTGCAGTATCGCGTTTCCATCCTGATTGCATTAGGTTTATCACCAATACCCGCAACAGAACTTTTCCCCCTGTGGCGAGATACTCTTCATGATTTATCCTTGCATACTCGCCCTATTTTGTTACCCAGTATCAAGGAACTATTTCCAGTTATCTGTGCATTAGGTGGTGACATTGCAACCTTAGAAGCTGCGCGTGCGATCGCAGATGTGGGGCGATGGTGGCGATAATACCAATTAGAAAGGGACTTCCAAATAAAAAAATATACAACTATTTATTGTGGGGTGGGCGTCTCGCCCGCCCATAGTCAAAGGCGGGCAAGACTTCGGCGTGAGCGCTCAGTCGAACGCTGCCCACCCCACAAGATTGGATAATTTATTTCTTGGAAGTCCCAAAAAAGAATGCGACAGATTGTAGGGGCACTGGCACTGCCATGCCCTCTAGAATATTTTGATGTATCGCTTAAGTCAATGAAATAAAATCCCTCAGAGGAGGACTGAGGGATTTACCAGGAACGCGTATTGAGAACAATATACAATACAATTGTACTATACAGGGGAATTTTAGTTAAGGTGCGGAGGGTGAGTTAGAGGTAAAAATTTTTTGTGCGGGGATGACGACGGTAAAAGTTGTACCCACGCCCACATTACTATGAACGGAGATTTGTCCTCCATGTGCATCAACACACTTTTTGGTGATTGATAACCCTAATCCCGTTCCAGGAATTTTGTTGACGTTGACTCCGCGATGAAAGGGAGTAAATAATTTAGCTTGATCTTGCTCTGTAAGTCCAATACCTTGGTCATGAATCTGGAATTCAATGCAATCTGGCTCACAGTGTAACGTAAAGGTGACTTTGCTGGCTTCTGGAGAATATTTCAGGGCATTTTCTAGCAAATTTGTCAGGATATGCTGCAATAAGCTGGCATCAAGCTCATAAAAAAGATTGGCTGTAGTGTCGCATCCAGAAACAGTAAACACTAATCTTTCTGTGGTTGGAGAACGGAATTGTAAATCTTCTACCAAGTAGGAGCAAAAATGATAAATATTCAGTGGTGTTGGTTGACAGTGAAATTGTTCTTGTTCTACTTGTCCGAGAACTAACACATCTGTAATCAGTTGCGCCATGTGCTTGATGGTTATTTTTCCCCGTTCGATATGGGCTTGTCGCTTTTCGGGGGTGAGTATATCTGGTTGTTCCAAAAGTTCCAATGTGAGGAGGAGGGAACTTAAGGGATTGCGGAATTCATGGGAAACGATGGAAACAAATTGAGATTTTAGCTCGTTGAGTTGTTTTTCTTTCTTTAATGCTTGTCTATTAGCTTGTTCGGCGAGATGATTAGCTAAGGCTACTTGAATTGCAATAATTAAATCTTGTTCTTCAAAGGGTTTAACAATGTAACCATAGGGATGGGTAGCGATCGCTTGTGCTAATGTAGCTTCATCAGCATGGGCAGTCAAAAAAATCACGGGTATGTAAAACTGTTGGCGAATTTGATCTGCTGCTTCAATACCGCTTTTATCGCCTTGCAGGTAAATATCCATCAACACTAAATCGGGTTTTGTTGTCGCCACAAGTTCTAAAGCTTTGGCGGCAGAATTAGCAGTTCCACATACGCTATAACCTAATTTTTGAAGATGTTGTTTGATATCTAAAGCAATCACCCACTCATCTTCGACAATCAAAATAGTTGGCAAAGAAGAAACTTGCGCCATGATACCTTAAACCCTTTTGTGCAAGATAATTGTAAACTGACTGCCTCCTTGTCTATCTACTTGTACTTTACCTCCTAGCTGTTCTGTTAACCCATATATAAGTTGCATTCCTAGGGAAGTTGTATGTGCTGGATCGATGTGCCCAGGTACTCCGATTCCATTATCTTTGACAACTAGACAATAATGTTCGGAATCGTCGAGCCAAAATTGCAAAGCGATTTCGCCGGCTTGTTGGGGAAAGGCATATTTCAAGGCGTTAGATACTAACTCATTGATGATTAAACCGCAGGTAACAGCTGTATCTAGGTCGAGTTCCACATCGGACACATCCAGGGAAATACGGATAGATGCTTTATTAGACGTATAAGAACGGACTATATCTTTAACGAGTTTTTCTACATAGGAGGCGAAGTGAATCCGGGCTAGATTTTCCGAACGATAGAGGCGTTCGTGAATTAGTGCCATTGTTTTGACTCGCCGTTGGCTTTCAGTTAATAATTTGAGGACGGTAGGATCGTCAATGGTACTGGCTTGTAGGTTTAACAAACTAGAAACCATTTGCATATTGTTTTTTACCCGGTGATACACCTCGCGCAATAAAACTTCCTTTTCTTTGAGAGATGCGCGGATTTGTTCTTCTATTTGCTGACGTTCTTGAAGTTCAATTTGTAGTTGTTGATACAGCCCCGATTGCTGGATGGCGATCGCTAATTGGTTGGCTATGTGTTGCAATAGTTCCATCTCCCAAGGCAACCAATGGCGCGGCGCGGAATTTTGATACACTGCTAACAAACCCCAAAGATCATCTCCCGAAAAAATCGGTGCGATCGCGTAAGCTCTGGCTTGAAACTGTTCTAAAAGGGCTATATGACAATCTTGATGCCCAATTGTATAAATATCTGCCACAGCAAAGCTTTCGTGATTTTTGTAACGTCCTCCTTGAGTTTCTTGCAGATAAGTATCTACCCAGACTTTTTGGATATTGGGTTGTACTAGTTCCAGCCAACCGGGGGTAACTGATTCAACGATAAAATGTCCACTCCAATCGGGATTAAATTGATAAACCGCTACCCTGTCAGCTTGTAATGTCTGCCTAACTTCTGTGACTGCGGTGGTGAGGATAGCATCTAAATTTAAAGATTGGCGGATTTCTTGGGTAATCAGCCGTAGTACCTGCTCTTGTCTGGCTTGGTGGCGGAAGATTTCTTCTGAGCGTTTGCGATTAGTGATATCCATCGCCACTCCCACTAGGCGAATCGCTTTTCCCTCAGCGTTGAGAACACAAGCACCTCTGGCGTATAACCAACAGCCTGCTCGCCGTAGCAATCGATATTCTACTTCAAAGGTTGCACCTTGTTGAATTGCTTGCTGGGTTTTTTGGACTACATAGTCGCGATCTTCCGGATGGACGCAACTTAAAAACAACTCAAAGGTAGGAAAAGGACTGATTTCGCTGCCATTTTCATCGAGAACCCGTCCTTGAGCATCGGTTTTAAAGCCAAATAGCTCATATTCTTGCGGTGACCAACGGACGACTTTTGTTTGTGGGTTTAATTCCCAAGTACCCATTTTAGCGGCTGAAAGAGCCATTTGCAATTGGGAACTGCGTTCTTGTACGCGCTGTTCTAGTTCTTGGTTGAGTTGTTGTAAAGCTGCATCGGCGCGTTGGCGATCGCGTAGTTCTTGCTGTGCTTGTTGATAAAGTTGTGCTTGCTGAATAGCGATCGCTAATTGATCGGCTACTTTAGTTGCTAATTCTATCTCTTCCTGCTTCCAAGGAGCTTCCGCAATGGCTTTTGACAGCGATAAGCTACCCCAAATTTTCCCGTTAACAACGATAGGTGTTAACAACCAAGCCGGGGGAAGAGACTGGGAAATTTTCTGGTTAATTGGATCTGTAATGCTCTCAACAGTATTTACCTGCACTACCTGCAGTTGTTTGAGTTGTGCCGCATAGGGATTCCCAATATCGGGAATTTCTAAACCTGTCGTATCTACAAGGGATGTATCTTGGCGGTGAGTCGCCAGAACTTGCCAACATTCACGTTCTGGAAAGTACTGGACAATTGTAGTCCGGTTCACTCCCAATAATTCCGTGACTTCAGCTATGGTAGTGGAAAAGATGGTAGTTAAATCTAGAGAACTGCGAATACTTTGGACTACGCGATTTAAAGTTTGTGCTTGCTGTGCTTTTTGCTGTAAGGCAATTTGATCTGCTTTGCGTTCGCTAACATCCCGCGAAATACAGAGTATTGACTTAATGACATTTTCGTGTGTTAGCTCCGGCGCGATCGCCATTTCAAAATAACGTATGCCATAAAGTGTAGGCGTTGCAAATTCAATTATCTGCTTTTGCCCTGTGGTTAATAATGTTTGTACAGCAGCTTCCCAGGTATGAACCATTGTTTCTGGCATACCAATTTCGCGACAGGTTCGACCGAAAAACAATTCTGCGGGAATGCCGGTGATTTTTGTCAGGGCGGGACTAGTATAAAGATGCCGCAATTGCGTATCGAAGCGTTCAATAATATCCGGGGAATTTTCCACCAAGGTTTGATAAAGCTGTTGCGATTCTTGCAGCGCCGTTTCCACAGCTTTGCGCGCCGAAATATCCGTGACGAAACCTTCTAAATATAGCAGTTCACCACTGTCAGAAAATATACCTCTACCCCGTTCCCAAACCCATTTTTCCGTTCCCGATTTGGTGATAATGCGGAACTCAAATTCATAGGGTTGCTGTCGGGCGACGGCTTTTTGAACCGATTTCCAGACGCGATCGCGGTCATCTGGGTGAATTTCTCGACCACAGTAAATTGTGCGTTCGATTACGTATTCTTCCCAGGAATAACCAGTAACTTTCACTACTCCTTCGCTGATGAATTCTGGGGTATAATTGCGATCGTTAGCTACCCGGTAAACATAACCAGGGAGATTGCTAATTAAAGTAGATAAACGCCGTTCGCTTTTTTTTAAAGCTTGAGCGGTTTGATAATGAGTTGGCGTAGTTTGCCAAACAGTAATCACAGCTTGCACTAATTGAGGGAGATTTGCCGGTGACTTGATGACATAATCATCTAACCCTGCTTTCATCGCCGTCACAGCAATTTCTTCACTACCGGAATTTGTGAACATAATCACGGGACAATCGCTCATCTGCGCTTTGAGACTCCGCAAAATATCCAGTCCGGTTGTCCAAGGTAATTGATAATCGGTAATTACTAAATCAAAGTTAGCAGATGCGATCGCCTGAGCTAACTCATCACCATTAACAATTTCTGCAATATCAACTTCTGGGAAGGCGTGAGTCAGTGCTTGAATGGTGAGAGCGCGATCGACAGAGTTAACATCAATTAGCAAAATTTTTTGTAACAACTGCTCTCGGCTCATCAGCTTCCGCTTCCACTGGGTTGAACGAAGAAATATATTTTGGTGTTAGGGACTTCTAACCAAAAAATATACTATCACTGTCTAGGCAGAGGGTCAGGAGGACAATTGTAGAGACGCGATTCATCGCGTCTGTGCCCAATGCCCAATGCCCAATGCCCAATGCCCAATCGATCGCGCAGCAATTACAATTCCAGCAATGGTAAAATCACCGTAAAGGTTGAACCTACTCCCACTTGGCTATTAACGAAAATTTCACCGCCATGTGCGTCAACACATTTTTTCACAATTGCTAAACCTAAACCTGTACCAGGAATAGAACCAACATTTTCTGCACGCTGAAAGGGTTGAAATAAGCGCTGTTGATCTGCTGTGGGTATACCTATGCCTTCATCCGCAATCCGAAATGCGATCGCTTGTTCTTGACCAATGAGTTCAAATTTAACTGTACCACCTGGTTGTGAATATTTAATGGCATTTGTCAGCAAATTGCCCAAAATATGCCGCAATAAACTTTCATCCCACAGAGCATTTCTAAATTCTCCGATACTGGTAAACACCAGATTGATTTGCTTATCTTTGAGATTTAATTGTGCTTCATCAATAAGTTGTCGGCAAAAGCTCTGTAAATCTAAGGAGATGAGTTCGCATTGCAATTTACCTGAATCCGCTTGACCGATTAACGACACTTCATCCAATAGCTGTGCCATGTTTTTAATCGCCGAGCGAATCATTTGAAAATGAGAGCTTTTTTTCTCTTTGGTTAATTTATCACCGCTATCTTGGAGTAAACCAGCCGCGAGGAGAATTGTATTTAAAGGATTGCGGATGTCATGGGAAATCATGGAAACAAATTCTGATTTGAACTGGTTAATTTCTTTCGCTTTTACCAGTTCAGCCGTGCGTTCTTCAACGCGAGTTTCTAAAGTTTTATTAGTTGTCCGTAATGATTCTAAAACTTGTTTGCGGGCGATCGCATAATGTAGAGAGCGCACCAACACATTAACATTTACCTGTCGTTTCACTAAGTAATCTTGTGCCCCTTGTCTTACCGCTTCAATTGCTAGGGCTTCGTCATTGGTGTTAGTTAAGACAACAATCGGGACACTAGGGGCAGAATCAATTAACTTAGGTAGAGATGATAATCCGTCGCTATCCGGGAGAGTTAAATCTAACAAAATGGCATTATAGGAGTATAATCCGTGGTCTTGAGTTAATTCCTGGAGTGCATTCTGTAAGCGTTGTACGTGAACTACAATAAAGTCTTGAGATTGAGCTTGCTTCAGAAACTCTTGTAACAATCTCGCTTCTGCTAAGTTATCTTCAATTAACAAGATTTTTACTGAGTCTGTCGCCATCATTTTCTGGTTCTACCTCCTCTTTGAAAATGGGCATTGGGCATTGGGCATTGGGCATTGGGCATGGGGCAAAGACGCGATGAATCGGGCATGGGGCAAAGACGCGATGAATCGGGCATGGGGCAAAGACGCGATGAATCGGGCATGGGGCAAAGACGCGATGAATCGCGTCTCTACAATTGTTTCCCTTCCCTGTCCGCCTGGCTAACACGCCTACTCCGTCGGCAATGTGGCAGTAGAGAGCCAAAACTCTTCAATACCTTTGACGATTTGAAATAGCTGGCTCAGGTTACGAGATTTAGTGATGTAGCAATTTACATGCAAATCGTAACTATGAAAGATATCATCTTCGTTGTGGGATGTCGTCAGCACGACTACTGGTATCCGTTTAAGTGTGGGGTCGGTTTTGATTTCTGCTAGTACCTCCCGTCCATCTTTTTTGGGTAGGTTTAAATCCAAGAGAATCAAGTCAGGCCTGGGAGCATCAGCATATTCACCTTCTTGGCGTAAATAAGCCATTGCGTCCATACCATCCCTGACGGTTACCACTTGGTGTGGTACGGTGCTATTTTTTAGCGCTTCTTGGATTAAGCGGATATCGGCTTTATTATCCTCGACCAAAAAGATTGTTTTGTGTTTTTCTTCCGTTTCTACGCTCACGCTCGCGGCCTCCGACTGGAATCGTAAAGTAGAAGCTTGCACCCGCACCTAACTGCGACTCTACCCAGATTCGTCCCCGATGACATTCTATAATTTTCTTACAGATTGCTAGGCCCATGCCTGTGCCGGGATATTCTTCTCTGGTGTGTAGGCGTTGAAAGATGACGAAAATGCGATCGCTAAATCTGGGATCGATACCTATACCATTATCCTGCACGGAGAATAGCCACTCATCTTCTAAACGTTCTGCGCCGATGTAGATTTGTGGTGGTTTTTCGCTGCGGAATTTGATGGCGTTACCGATGAGGTTTTGAAATAGCTGCATTAGTTGTGTACTATCAGCCATCACTGTTGGTAAAGGATCGTGTTTAATTATGGCTCCAGTTTCGTGGATGCGTCCACGTAAATTACTGAGGGCACGATTTAGGGGAGTTTCTACCTCAGTTAGCCCAAATGCGATCGCTTGCATATCTACTTTGGAGTACGCTAATACATCATCGATTAGCGTTTGCATTAAACTCACGCCTTCAACGGCAAAGTTAATAAATTCCTTTGCGTCTTCGTCGAGTTCGGTTTCGTAGCGCATCTCTAATAGCTGTACATAGTTTGCTACTTGATTTAACGGTTCTTGTAAATCATGGGAAGCAACATAAGCAAACTTTTTCAATTCGGCGTTAGAACGTTCTAAATCATGGGCTAATTGCGCTAGTTCATCGGCTTGGCGTAAAACAATATTAATGATCGCTTTGCGCAGTTCTAATGCAGCTTTAATTTCCGCAAATTGCCAAGGTAAAGAAGTTAATTGCACCGTTTCTTTCCACAATTCAAAAGATTTGCGGGGAACTAAGCGCAAATTTCCTTCTGATTGGTTGACTTCAAAAGCTTCATGAGGGTTACCGCCCCAGTTGACAGTTTGAATGACTTCTGGTCTAAACCACAACACATAATTGCGTTTAGAAATGGGAATAGCTAATAAACCGCTAGCTACATTTTTAAACTTTTCGGCATCTGGATAAATTTGTGGTAAGGAATTTGTATAAAATACTTCTTCCTTTACATTATTCTTCAGCCATTGGACTAAAAAATTCAAGTCTTCTTCATTGGGAGTTTCGCCAATTACTGTACAATTATCGCCAAAACAAACAGCTGCACCTTGGGCGCTAGTTAAGTCTAAAAGATTTGGTTGGTGTTTAACTAATCCATCAATAAAGTTTTCTTCTTGAGACATATATTCCATCAAAACTGATTGAATATATGCCAAACTCATGCGGTAATCGTAATCTTCTGTTTCTTCTCGTGCAGAAATTTCTGTAAATATGACTCTTCCTAAAAATTCGCAGGCTTTCCGCAATTCATAGGAAACATATTTTGGCGATTGATGGTGACAAGCAATTAAACCCCAGAGTTTACCGTCTTTGATTAAAGAAATTGTCAAAGAAGCACCTACACCCATGTTATGTAAATACTCTAAATGACATGAGGCTGCACTTCTGAGAATCGAATTAGTTAAATCAATCGAACGTTTACTAACTGGGTTTTCTCCCGGAATAATTTGGATAGGTTCGGAATAAGCATCGGGAATTAAGCGGATAAAATTAGAAGCAAATAATTTTCGCGCTGGTTTAGGAATATCTGACTCTGGATAATGTAACCCTAAGTAAGGTTCCATGCTGTCTAATTTTTCTTCTGCAATCACAGAGCCATGTCCGTCATCATCAAATTTATACAGCATGACTCTATCAAATCCCGTCACTTTCCTAACTTCTTGGACAATGATTTGACAGAAATCATGCAAATTGGTAGTTTTTTCTAATTGATTAATGGAAGCTCGCGCTAAATGATAAAAACTCAAAAAAGGAATACTTTCTTGAGAAATAGCTGGTTCTAATTCTAAAATTAAAATTCCTTCGGGGTTGCGATGAAAAACTGCGTCAAATACCACATATTCATCGCCTTTTTTTCTCACCCATACCTTAGTAGGGTTAATATAATCGAGATTACCTTGTAATAGCCCTGATTTAATTCTCTCAATTTGGAAGGGATCGAGTAATTCTTCTAATTTTTTTTGCAGAACATCTTCAGCCGCAATGCCGAAAACGCTCCATGTATTATTACTAACTTGGATAATCTTTAACTCTGGTTCTTGCAGCACAAACAGCACGCCGTGAGGCTGAATGCGGCTAGAATTATGTATTGCTGCTTCTTTCAAGCTGCTAACATTAATACCTTGAACTTCAAATTCGGCTACCATGAGACTTCTCCTCTATAGGGCGGGAGCATCAAAAGTAAAGTAGCAATCAGTGTAGATTACTTACTAAAATTTCCACATTACTGATGATGTTAACAATTCATTTGCAGGGAGTGAGATAAATACCTGAGTGGAAATTTTTTCGGCGTTGCTTATTAGTGGGATGATTTTTGTCTCACGCAGAGGCGCAGAGGCGCAGAGAGTAAGAGTTTGAAAAATCAAATTTTGAATTTTCATCCCTTTATTCAGCAATGCAATTTTTTCCTTATCAGAGAGGATTTTCAGTTTCCAAATATATACTGTTAAGCACCTGACGGGAATTTTCTGATAAGTAATTAGGGCTAAGGGACTAAAGTAACAAATTTATCTATGACGTATTTATTCCTTAATTGCTAATTCTTGCCCTATTTACTGCCCTAGCTTTATTATTTCTCATATTGAGAATTTTTTGATTTTCCGTAGCAATACGCAGATTCTCCCTTTTCTGCTTGGCAATTTACAGTTTAACAGGCTGCTACATCATCGGGGGATAAGATATATAAAAACCTCGTGATTAAATCAATTGGTAAATATGTAGTTGTATTAAATTAAGTTTCCAGTTAGTAAATTAAATCAAATTTAATCAGCAACAATGTAAAGCTAATCTGGCTAATAATGGCTGAGTCTGTTGGATTAATTGCTCAACAGATAAGCGCTCAGGTAAGCTAAAAGTACATGATTTTTAACCAGAGTTGTGAATTGCGCGATCGCTAACTCAATTCATGCATAATTTATGTAAATATTTTCCGGCAACATAAATCCGATAAATACCAATTTACCAAAAAATATAGGTAGAAATACATCTAAACGCAACACTGATGTTTAGCTCCCCGACTTCTCGAAGAAGTCGGGGAGCTGTTACTCCAGTGGGTATGTGTTGATTTTAAATCCAAGTGCTAAACCACATTCGCAATTTATAACCTTCAGAAGTGAGGGGTAAACCTAAATAAATTGGCATCCAGAAGATAAAACCAATTAAAATCAAAAAACTCACAGTCACGCCAATAGCGCGTAATTCGCGATGATAGCTGCGCAGAGATTGATCGACAAACCAAGCGATCGCTAAAAAGACATACACGACAGCACACATATAATGATAGATAAATACGCACCTAGTGACTTTTACCCAAGGTAATAAGTTCGCGGCATAATTGAAGACGATAAATATAGCAATCCAAGTGTCAATGGAAAGAGTTGCAGGTACAGATAAGGGCTGATTTTTCCATAAAGGTATGACTATTTTAGATAATAGCCATCCTGCTAAAAATAACATAGCACCCATTCCCGACCACCACAGAAACGGATTACCCATTGCATGAACATCATAAATTACCAAGCCATCAGCAGCAGGTAAATTCGGCCCCATTACAGGTAGAGGATCGCTAAAATGACGAGTGGTTTGATAATAATAAGCCATTGGTCGAGTCATCAACGGCCATTTGTACCAAGCTGCACAATAAGGATGCACATCGGGGGTATTACCACCCATGTGTAGGTGAAAGTTTAAAATTTGTCGATGTACTTCGATAAAACCATAACTTGTATCTAATCGCAGGTGGGGAATCCAAATTAAGCTATAGATTAAGGCGGGAATTATTCCTAAATAAAACCCCATCTGCAAAATATTTATCTCTGTTAGCTTTTCTAGGGGTGTGAGTGGTTTTGTATCTATTTTATTAATTGGTTTATCAATTGGTTGCTTGTTTAAATAAGCATGTAACAATCGCAATAACCAAGCGGTAACCCATATTAAATAAGTTCCTAAAAGGAACCATAAACCATTCCATTTTGTGCCAATTGAAGCACCAAAACCAATACCAGATGCAATTAACCATAAAGCACGCCGTCGTTTTTTGTTTTCTAAGGCTAATAATAAAAACCACTGCCCTAATAAACCAAAAATGACAATATAAATATTATTCAAAGCATAGCGAGATTCAACCAAAAATAAACCATCACAAGCTGTAAAAAATCCTGCAAGTAAAGCAAAACTGCGACGATGACTAATTTGATAAGCAATTGCAGCTACTACTAGAGGAATAAATGAACCAGTGAGCGCATTTACCCAACGATAACTCCAAGGCGATAATAAAGAACCTGCTAAACCATTAACTTGTTGTTGCCAAAAAGGAACATGTTGACCTAGCCAAATGCCAATACCAATAATATATTGACTTAAGGGAGGATGAGCGTTAAAAAAGGGAGTATTAGTGAGATAGTTGTTACCAAATTTGGCGAAGTAAACTTCATCAAATACTAGGGTATTGAATCGATCCAAACCCCAAAAACGCAAGGCAAATGAGAAAATATATATAGTTAAAAGTCCAATGCGAAACCAATTTTTTGTCATTTGTTATTAATCATTAGTCAGTTGTCAGAGAAGCGATGAACCCTTGTCTGTACAATTTTTCGTTTTGGTGAACTAATTCGATAACTAAAGCGACGACAGCGCGAGGAGCGATGGGTTTGACGATATGTCTTTGGAAACCGACTGCGATCGCTTTTTGCTGGTTCACTTCTCCAGCATAAGCACTTAAGGCGATCGCGGGAAGAGATTTGGCTTGGGGTAGGCGGCGAATTTGTTCCTTGACACTCCCCTGCCTAAAGGCGAGGGGATTCTACATTCATAGACTCGCCGTTAGACAGCAGGCTTGCACCAACCGCCCAAGAGGGCAAATCTCCTGTAGCGTAAGTTCCCGTGTGCCCCACGGTACTGAGTCCTAATCTCAGAATGTTGATTGCTGCATTGATATCTCTGTCTTCGGTGTACCCGCAATGAGGGCAAACATGAGTCCTAGTAGATAGAGATTTTTTTACTTTCTTGCCACAGTTAGAGCAGTTCTGGCTTGTATTGTGGGGAGGAACTCCAACAGTTACCTTCCCATATTTATGACCAAAATATTCCAACCAACTGCGGAAAGTGTACCAACCAGCATCACTAATTGATTTAGCTAGATGTCGATTACGGAAGAGCCCTTTCACATTTAAATCTTCATAGGCTACCAAGTCGTTAGATTGGATGACGGAGTAAGCTAATCTCTTGCAATACTCTTTTCGTTGCCTACTTACCCTTAAATGTTTCCGGGCATATCTATTTCTAGCTTTGTGGTAATTGTTTGATTGTCTACTCTTGGCTTTTCTTTTAGCTAAACTGAACTTCTTAGACTTTTTACGGTTTGCGCGGTTTAACTGCTTCTCTGATTTACGGTAGAACTGGGGTGATGGTTCTACATTACCTTTATTGTCGGCAATGAAATACTTTAACCCCAAGTCAATACCAACTACCTGATTGGTTGGTTGACTTTCTATCCTGACATCGATATCAATTGCGAATTGGGCATAATACCCGTCTGCACGACGCACTAAGCGCACACGCTTAATTTGCTTGATGTCATAGTAATTAAGGTCGTAGGTTCCCTTTAATTTCAGGGTTCCAATACCTTTTTTGTCTGAAAAGGTTATAGCTTTCCTAGTATCAGAAAGTTTCCATCCAGATGATTTATACTCAACAGAACGGCAGTTTTTCTTAAACCTTGGAAAGCCTTTTTTACCTTTAATCTTCTCTCTTACAAAGTTTGGAGCGGAGGAAGCCTCCGCTCCAACTTTGCGCTTCTTGCAGTTATCGTAAAACCGAGCTATTGCACTCCAAGAGCATTCAGCCGCAGATTGTCTAGCCATCGAGTTTAATTCATCGGCAAAGGGAAACTCAGCAGCTAATACCGCGCAGTATTTATTAAGGTCATATCTACCCACATCTTTGTTATCCATCCAATAGCGCAAGCACTTGTTTTGGATGAATTGTGAGGTGCGGATAGCCTCATCAATAGCTTGATATTGCTTGTCTTTTCCTTTGACCTTGAACTCGTAAACAATCACGGGTATCGACCAGTTGACCACATATTTATGTTATTACATAATACATAAATATACCGAGAAAACAAAACATGACTGAGGCGTAAACGCCTTCTATCGGCTTTCATGAGGCAGTGCGTTGGACGGGTTCCCCGGCTTGAAGCAACTGCCGTCCCCTTGCCTAAAGTACGGAATACGGCGCTATGCGCCTGTTCCTCAAGGGTTTTCAGCCCGCATTCCTTATAAGCATGTCGCCATCGATTTCTGGCATACCAATATTACTAATAATTACAGCAGTTTTCACCTATTTGAACCACATCTGTCCTAGGGAACAACAGTAAAATTATTGTATGTACCAAAATATTGTCAGTGCCCATACGTGTCAACTTAAGGCGAAACCCGCTTGGCGACAACGTTCTGCCCTCACCCCCAGCCCCTCTCCCCAGGGGAGAGGGGAGCTAGAGATCCAATTCCCCTTTTCCCCCAGGAGAAGGGGTTAGGGGATGAGGGCGAGAGTCTTAATAGTCTGCGTGGCGTAGCAAGAGAGATTGTCCACAAATACGGTTGTCTTCAGCTAATAGAGGTAGAAATTATTGTTAATTATTTTGACAAAATATCTCCCTAGGTAATGCAGTCAGCAGTGCGATCGCCACTACACTGACAAGGCATCAGTTAAATTTTTATACAAATAGCTATGGTAGATGTTTATATTCTTGACTTACTAGTCATTGGTCTACTTTTGCTAATAGTTACATTAGGCTCAGGGTGGATTTCTCGGTTACCGCTTTCCTTTGCCTTAATCTATCTTTTAGTAGGGATTTTTTTGGGGCCTTACGGTGTAGGGTTGATTCAATTACGCCGGAATGATGTATTTAATGCGGAATTTTTAGAAAGAATCAGCGAACTTGTAGTGATTATTTCTGTATTTAGCTGTGGGTTAAAAATAGTCAGACCATTTAAATTAGGAATTTGGGATATTACAGCACGCTTAATTGGCTTTTTAATGCCAATTTCTATTTTTGCTATAGCTTTTGTCGGTAAATTTTTACTAGGGATGGATTGGGGAGCAGCTATTTTATTAGGAGCCATTCTTGCACCTACTGATCCGGTTCTCGCTTCGGAAGTTCAATTAACAGATACAAATGACCAAGATGAGCTACGTTTTGGTTTAACTTCTGAAGGTGGTTTGAATGATGCGTTAGCATTTCCTTTTGTATATTTTGGTCTTTATACCCTCAAAGATAGCAATTGGAATAATTGGTTGCGAGATTGGTTGTTAGTTGATTTAATTTGGGCGATCGCTTCTGGTATAGTCATGGGAATTATAGTGGCGAAAGCTATAGTTTGGTTAGATAAAAAAATTCAAAGACGGCGGCGTGCTGATAATTTGATGGAAGATTTTATCGCCATCAGCATGATTTTTATCACTTATGCATTAACAGAGGTAGTTAATGGATATGGATTTTTAGCAGTATTTGTTGCTGGTTTAGTTGCACAACACAGTTATCAAGATCCAGAAAAACCATTAGCACAACTAGAATTTATTGAACGATTAGAAAAACTGCTAGAAGTGGGCACAATTTTACTATTGGGGTCAATATTATTATTTAAGCCAATGGTTAATTATGCAATGCAATCTTTACTAATAATAATCTTATTATTTTTAGTAATTAGACCAGTAGGTGTGTGGATTAGTACCATTGGTAAACGTCCGCTCAATTCTCCGCGCCGCACCCTACATTCGGGAACTCGTTGGTTATTTGGTTGGTTTGGTATTCGTGGTGTAGGTTCTTTATATTATTTAGCCTACGCCTATGGTAATGGTTTAAAAGGTAATGTTGCCGAACAAATTGCTTGGATAACTTACACCACAATTGTAGTTTCGGTAATTGTGCATGGAATTAGCGCTACCCCACTAATGAATTGGTATGAACGCAATATTGCACAAGAGACAAAACCGCATATTCCAGCGACAATTGATGAGTTTGAATAATTTTGTCAATAGTCAATAGTCAATAGTCAATAGTCAATAGTCAATAGTCAATAGTCAATAATCAATAGTCAATAGTCAATAGTCAATAGTCAATAGTCATTTTCTTCCTTGTCCTCCTTGTCTCCCTTGTCTCCCTTGTCTGTTCTAAGCCAGCACTTTTTGTAGGGTATTGAGTAAAATTTGCGCTGTAAAGGGTTTGGCTAAGAATTCGCGAATACCTAAATCTTGCTTTTGCGCAGGAGATTCATAGGACATGAGTCCACTCATGGCAATAATTTGTATTTTTGGATTCATGCGTTGCAACATCATGATTGTGCTAGCACCATCCATTACTGGCATCATCATATCCATTAATACCAGTTTAATTTCATCTATATGCTGGGCATAAAGTGCTAGCGCTCCAATACCATCGCTAGCAGTAATAATTTTGTAATTATGGCTTTCTAAAGTAGTTTTTGCAATCTCACAAATTGAAACTTCATCATCAACAACTAAAATTAATTCACCATTCCCATTTGGTAATTCTGTATGTGTGACTGCGTTGGTTTCTGCAATTTCTCGACTGGGTAAATAAACTTTAAAACAGCTTCCTCGATCAACTTCGCTGTATACAGTCACAAAACCATTGTGGTTTTTAATAATACCCATGACGGTGGAAAGTCCTAAGCCTGTACCTTTACCGACTTCTTTAGTGGTAAAAAATGGGTCAAAAATTCGCTCCATAATTTCTGGGGGAATTCCTGTACCAGTATCTGCAATGGTGATGACAACATAAAAACCTTCTTTGGCATCAACATGCATACTCGCTGCATAATTTTTATCTAACCAAAGGTTTTCGGCATTAATATAGAGCGTGCCACCATTTGGCATGGCATCACGGGCATTAACACACAAGTTCATTAACACTTGATGCAGTTGAGTAGCATCAGCAAAAACTGTCCACAAGCTAGAAGTAATATCAGTTTTGGTTTCAATAGATTTGGGAAAGGTGCGTTGGGTAACTTGAGCTACATCTAATAGTAAATGTCGCAATTGCACTATAGAACGACTACCTTCAACACCGCGTGTAAATGAGAGAATTTGCTGGACTAAATCTGCACCCCGCTTGGCGCTGCTTTCGAGTATTTGTAATAATTGCTGCGTACTTTCATCAAGATTGGGAAATTTCAAGGGTAGGAGTTGAGCAGTGGCTAAAATTGGCGTGAGGATGTTGTTAAAATCGTGGGCGATACCACTAGCAAGAGTTCCTAAGCTTTCTAAACGTTGAGCGCGGAGAAATTGAGCTTCTAATTGTTTTTTCTGGGTAATATCTGTACTCAATGTCAAAATAGATTTGGGGTTACCAGCTTCATCGCGCATCATTGTCCAACGACTTTCAACGATGATGTTTTTACCATCTTTTGTGACTTGCTGTAACTCGCCTTGCCATTTACCTTCTGTGGCTAATATTGTCTGTATTTCCACAAAGGGTGGTGCAGTGTCACCAGATTTAAATAAGAGTTTAGCGGCATTTTTACCAAAAACTTCGGCGGTTGTCCAGCCATAAAGACGTTCAGCGCCTTTATTCCAAAATAAGATATTATTTTCTAGGTCACAAACTGCGATCGCATCAATAGAAATATCTAGTAGTGCAGCTTGCTCGTAGATTTTCTGTGCTGCTAATTTGCGATCGGTAATATCCTCAACTGTACCTACATGACCTAAAAATCTTTCATCTGCGGAATACATCGGGCTAGCCAGGGCGCGTACCCATCTTACCTCACCTTGGGGATTTAGCAGCCTGAATTCCTGCACCCAAGTACTTTGTTTTGATACAGTTTCTTCCCAATCTGCAACCACCGCAGCTTGTTCTTGGGGGTGAATGGCTTGCGTCCAACCTTCGCCTAAACTCTCCTGAGTGCTTAAGCCAGAAATTTCATACCATAAAGGATTATTGTAGGTTAGTTGTCCTTGAGCATCGGTTTGGAAGATCGCCAAAGGTGCTGAAGAACACAGTGTACGGAAACGGTCTTCGCTTTCCTGAAAAGCCTGTTCTGCACTATGGCGTTTATACCGTTCTTCCGCTTCCCGTAATTCTCGTTCTACAGCTGGGACTAAGCGAGTCAGGTTACCCTTGATGATATAGTCGTGCGCTCCCGCTTTCATCGCCGCTACAGCAATATCTTCGCCAATTGTACCGGAGACAATGATAAATGGTATATCTAGCTTGCGTTTTTGTACTAGCTTTAAAGCATCTAAACCGCTAAAGGCAGGTAGACTATAATCTGCAATCACAATATCCCATAATTGTTGATTGAGTGCTGCTTCCATTTCATCTGGGGTATCAACCCGGACATAATGCAAATTGTATCCAGCCCGACGCAACTCTCTAACCAGTAGGAGCGTATCATCTTCCGAATCTTCAACAATCAAAACACGCAGGTGGGGGAGCATCTTGACTTAGTCTCTAAATGGGCGGTACTTCGTTCATTAATAACCAGTACATTCCTAGTTGTCGGACTGCTTCCGTAAATTGAATAAAATCTACTGGTTTGCGGATATAACTGTTGCACCCCAAGCTATAACTATGAATTAAATCTTTTTCTTCACTAGAAGTAGTTAAAACGACTACAGGTAACAAACTAGTGCGTCTATCTTCCCGTAAACGACGCAATACTTCTAAACCATCAATGCGGGGTAACTTGAGATCCAACAAAATTACAGTCGGTTTAATGTTGATATCTCGGCCAGAATGAACGCCAGTACCAAATAAATAATCGAGAGCTTCTACACCATCGCGGGCTACGATGATCTCATTACTGATATGATTGCGCCTGAGTGCGCGAATAGCTAAAGCTTCGTCATCAGGATTGTCTTCTACCAGCAAAATCATTTTATTGGTCACGCTTGTGCTCCAGCCTCATCTGCTACTAATGTAAAGTAAAAAGTAGCTCCCTGTTCAACCAATCCTTCTGCCCATACGCGACCGCCATGTCGATGGACAATGCGTTGCACTATGGCTAACCCGATTCCGGTTCCGGGAAATTCATCTACTCTATGCAGTCGTTGGAAGGGGCTAAATAGTTTATTTGTGTAGGCCATATTAAAGCCCGCTCCATCATCGCGAACAAAATACACGGGAATACCCGTTTTTGGAGTTATGACGCCGAATTCGATTTTAGCGCGATCGTGTTTGGAAGTAAATTTCCATGCATTATCGAGTAAATTTGTCAATAGCATTTGCAAAAGTCGGCTATCTCCTTGAGCCGTTAACCCTGGTTGCACGATTAACTCAACCTGTTGCTCAGGGTGGCTTTCTTGTAACTCTATGCCGATTCTCCTCGCCAATGAACTGAGATCTACAGTTTCTAACTGCATATCGCTACGCATTAATCGGGAGAGATTGAGTAAGTCATCAATTAATTGCCCCATACGTTGCGTAGCTGACCGGATACGATGGAGATAGTCTTTTCCTGTATCGTCTATTTGATCTTGGTAATCTTCTAAAAGCGCCTGACTAAAGCCATCAATACTGCGGAGGGGGGCGCGTAAATCGTGGGAAACGGAGTAACTAAAAGCTTCCAATTCTTTATTTACTGCTTGTAGTTCCACAATTGCCCGTTGTAATCCTTGGTTGAGGCTAATAACTGCTTTTTCAGCCTGCTGGCGTTCTCGTACTTCTGCTTGCACATCAACTAAAAGTTCGGCGTGTTGCAGCGCCACAGCTAGGTGACTGGCAATTTCTGTGGCAAATTCAATTTCTGTAGCTTGCCATTCTCGCGGCGCGCGGCATTGATGAATACACAACAACCCCCAAAGGTTATCACCTTGTAACAAAGGTACTACTAAGTTAGCTTTAATTTGAAATTGTGCTAAAACTTGAACGTGACAATCGCTCAGTCCATAATTATCAATATCTGCCACAGCTTGAATTCGCCCTTGCTGATATTGAACTGCAAAGCGATCGCCAAAGCAATGATCGTGGATTCTTTGCGCCATAGCCGAGGGAAAAGCTGGATCTACATCTTCAGACACAAATTCGCCATCATCCCAATGAGAATCTGGGTAGAAACGAAACATCCCCACCCTGTCTGCTGCTAACAGTTGGCGCACTTCTGTGGCTGTGGCTTGAAAAATTGTCTCTAAGTCGATTGGTTGACGCAGGCGAGTAATTACACGGAATAATGCTTTTTGTCGCTGGATTTGGAAATTGGCTTGATTTATTTCTTGCTGTAAATTTTGAGTTTCATCTCCCAGGATTTGCTGTAGCTGTGCAAATGCGGCTTCATCGCGGCATAAATCCCGCAGTCTGGCTAATCTCTCTGGGTTCATGCTTTTTGATTCATTAAGTGCTGGTAATAATACGTAAGAGTAAATATGAAAAACAAAATCTAAATATAGTGGATATTACACTTAGGGACATCCAATTTTTTAAATACCCAATAAATTTGTAGTGCGAGCATCTTGCTCGCTGGTGTTCAAAAGCGAGCAAGATGCTCGCACTACGAAATATGGATAATTTATTTTTTGTAAGTCCCTTACTCTGTGTTCTCAGCGTCTCTGCGGTTTAAAAGTTAATATAACCGCAGAGGCACAAGGCACGGAGAAAAACTGTCAGAAAGTTAACTGGAGGCGGTATTAGCTGCTGGTGCAGCCTTCGCAGTTGCGGGAGCGCCACCCATGCGAATTTCTGATGTGAAAGAAGTCAAGCTATAGCCGCCCTGGTGTTTGATTACACTTACCCGCATCCGCAAGTTAGGGCTAGCAAACCAGAGACGCTCCTGTGTGGAAATAGTTTCCGATTCTATAGTTAGTGTTAAAGCTTCGTCACTACCGAGTGTATAACGTCCCGCCACAGAAGCTTTTTCTGCATTACCCTTGTCCCAAAGAAAATTGCCTTGATTGGGGTTATCGGCATCGGGGATTGAGACTAGTATATTAGTGCCACTGTGTTTTTCTTTATCACCTGCGATCGCACTACTGCCAGTAACTTTAATCGCACAACCAACATGACTGGGATTTACTTCATTGATTTGACACAGTTTAATCACTTCTGGAATATCTGCTGTCAGCATTTCAATGATGATATTTGATTTACCGCTTTCTGATTCCTGAGAAGCCAAAATATGGCTGGTACGATGGGAAAACCATTTACCAGCGCTTAACTCAAAAAACTCTTCTATATTCATGACTGAAACTCACCTGCATCAAAATGCTGAACATCCCACTTATTACCAAGGTAGCAGGAGGTGTGCTTTAAAGTTAGGGGCAGGGGGAAGGGGGACAAGGGAAGGGGGGCAAATGACCATTGACCAATGACCATTGACCATTGACCACCCAATTTAATTGCTGGTGCTTTCTAGCCGTTGCAGGGAAATTCTGGCGGCTTCGGCAACATGGGGATGGCTATCTTTTTCGAGGTATTTTAAGGCGGAGAGACTCTTGGGTGTGGGCAGATTACCTAAGGCTTCGGCAAGGCGTTGCCTTACTAGCCAATCTTCGGCTTGGGCAAAGCGGAGAATGAGATCTACAGATTCGATGTCTTTAATTTCTCCTAAAGCTGCGATCGCAGCTTGTTGTATTATGACTTCTTTACTATCTAGCGCTTCAATTAAAATGGCATGGGCGCGGGGATCTTGAATATTGCCCAGAGAAACTGCTGCACTAAAGCGGACTAGCCAATCAGTATTTTCATAAAACGCCCGTGATAGCACTTCAAAAGCTCTCGGATCGCCTAAATATCCTAAAGCACCAGCAGCATCGGCTCTGATGCCATAATCTGGGTCAGTTTCTAGAATTTTGACTAAAAGCGGGTAACTTTCTGGTGTTTGTTTCACTCCCAAGGCGAAAATTGCCATTGAACGCAGTTGCAGAGAGTCGTCATTCAACACCTTTTTAATTAAAGGTACGGCATCTTCAGAAGGAATATCGCGGAGATTAGCCAAAGCTACCATGCGATCGCGTAAATTTGCACTTTCTAACTGAGCAGAAATTTCTTCTAAGGTTAAAGCTGCCATTTTTATCACTTTCTTTACTTATCTTTACTTTATAAAATTTTTTCTCATAAAGGGAGTCTAATCCTGGGGCGGTTAACCAGACAAGGTTTAGTGGGGTATTGGGCATGGGGCATTGGGCATGGGGCATGGGGCATTGGGCATGGGGCATTGGGCATTGGGCATTGAGCATTGTGTCCCTTCCCTACTTCCTAGCCCCTCAACTACTACCTACCTACTACCCAATGTCTTACTTGTTGCTGATGACAAGCGGAACGGAAAATTGATGCAATAAATCTAGTTTTGACCAGCAGTACTCATGACAAACCGCGTTTTGATTCTTGGAGGTAGGGGAAGGATTGGTAGCAGTGTTGCTCAGGATCTAGCCACCCACACTCAGGCAGAAATTACAATTACTGGGCGTTCTCCTGTGGCTGAGGGGGATGATGCCAAGTGGCTAAGTAGCAAAAATAACTGGAATTTAGGCACAAATGTACAGTTTTTATTGTTGGACTTGGCGGAAGTTGATAAACTGCGAGAAGCGATCGCTAATTCTGATTTAGTCATTCACTGTGCTGGGCCTTTTCACTACCGCGATACTAATGTTCTTCAATTTTGTATTGAACAAGGTGTTAACTATTTAGATGTTAGCGATCACCGTTCTTATACGAGTAAGGCTTTAGAGTATAACGAAAAGGCTGCGGCTGCTAATGTCACAGCTATTATTAATACGGGAATTTTCCCTGGTATTTCTAACAGCATGGTGCGGCAATGTGTTGAGCAATTCGACAAACCAGAAAAAATTCATCTCAGTTATTTAGTATCTGGTTCTGGCGGTGCTGGCGTTACAGTTATGCGCACCACTTTTTTGGGTTTACAACATAATTTTGAAGCTTGGATAAATGGTAATTGGCAATTAGTAAAACCCTACAGTGACCGAGAAATTATTAATTTTCCCGCTCCCTATGGACGTAGTGGGGTTTATTGGTTTGATATGCCAGAAACTTTCACAATGCCTCATTCTTTTCCTTCAGTGAAAACGGTAATTACAAAATTTGGTTCAATACCCGATTTTTATAATCACCTAACTTGGATAGCTGCCCATGTCTTTCCTAAATGGTTAATGCAAAGTCGCGGCACAATTGAATTTCTATCTCATGTCAGTCATTTGATGACAGATGTTACTAATCCTTTTACGGGAATTGGGGTAGCAGTACGCGCCGAAGTTACCGGAGTAAAAGATGGTAAAACAGGTATTTATTGTGCAAATTTAGTCTATGAAAATACCGCCTTAGCTTCCGGTTGTGGTACGGGTAGTATTGCGCAATTACTACTCGAAGATAAATTGATAAAACCTGGTGTTTCACCTGTAGAAGAAGCTTTACCGACAGATTTATTTATACAAACAATGGCAAGCAGAGGCATTGAAATTAATCATAATTGGCTAGAAAATTAGAATAAATCTTTCTAAGGGGGATTTAGGGGGATCTGAAAGGTTTTGCTACCAGCGACAGAACTTTTAAAACATCCTCTAAGGTTTGATGGTGAAGACTTAGGGAATTACAAAAAATCAATTATCCCAAATTGTAGGGGTGGGGAAACCCCGCCCCTACGAGGATTTGCTGGCTGATCCCGCAATCCCGCCGTCACCCTAGAAGGGTGCGGCTAATTGAACAAAGCCCACCTCCGTGGGCTTAAATTTTCTTAGCCCACGCAGGTGGGCTTTGTAGCGTTAGCCCCAGGCTTTGAGCCTGCGGGTGGTATATCGGGTAAGCGAGAGAAAAATATAGATCGCCAATCAACGGTGTCTGAAAGTTGCATAACCTCACCCTGCTTAGAGCTATGTAAGAGTAAGCCATCAAATAACGGGGGTATTGTGGTTAATATATGCCAAAACTTAGCCAAATTCATCAAATCTTTAGCATTTTTACCCAGCTAAAAAGCATAACTTAATTACTGACAGATGTTTTTAAGTCCACGCGGTAGGGGCACGGCATCAGCCAGATTATGATATGTACCAGAAAATTGTCGGTGCCGTGCCCCTACGAAAGGCTCTGTGGTTCAATTATCACCGAAACTGCTGTAATCCTCATCCAGCCATAACTTCATCCTTTAATATGCGTTTTCACAAAATTGGTCTAAGTTTTCTCGCCCTAGTTATCGCCACAGTTTCCACACCGATAACTTCCAGCCTTTGTGGAACGCCGGGAGAATTACGAGTACTGGCGCAAACACCACAAGCTAGACAAGCCGAAGCTGATAGACTGATTGAGCAAGGTAATCAGCAGTTTCAAACCAGTCAATTTGAAGCAGCATTGCGATCGTGGCAACAAGCACTAATTATTTATAGAGAAATCAAAGACCGTCAAGGGGAGGGTGTGGCGCTAAGTAATCTCGGTGTTGCTTACAATACTTTGGGAGACTACCCAAAAGCCATTGAGTACCAGCAGCAGAGTTTAGCGATCGCCAAACAAATCAAAGATAGATTAGGGGAGGGTAAAGCGCTGGGTAATCTCGGTATTGCCTACTATTCTTTGGGAGACTACCCAAAAGCGATAGAGTACCACCAGCAGAGATTAGCGCTCGCCAAACAAATCAAAGATAGAGGCGGGGAGGGAAAGGCGCTGGGTAATCTCGGTATTGCCTACTATTCTTTGGGAGACTACCCAAAAGCGATAGAGTACCACCAGCAACACTTAGCGATCGCCAAACAAATCAAAGATAGACTCGGGGAGGGAAAGGCGCTGGGTAATCTCGGTATTGCCTACTATTCTTTGGGAGACTACCCAAAAGCAATAGAGTACCACCAGCAGAGATTAGCGATCGCCAAACAAATCAAAGATAGATTAGGGGAGGGTGCGGCGCTGGGTAATCTCGGTAATGCTTACAATGCATTGGGAGACTACCCAAAAGCGATAGAGTACCAGCAGCAGAGTTTAGCGATCGCCAAACAAATCAAAGATAGATTAGGGGAGGGTGCGGCGTTGGGTAATCTCGGTGTTGCCTACTTTCAGTTGGGAGACTACCCAAAAGCGATAGACTACCAACAGCAGAGATTAGCGATCGCCAAACAAATCAAAGATAGACTCGGGGAGGGTGCGGCGCTGGGTAATCTTGGTAATGCTTACGATGCATTGGGAGACTACCCAAAAGCGATAAAGTACCACCAGCAGAGTTTAGCGCTCTCCAAAGAAATCAAAGATAAACTCGGGGAGGGTACGGCGCTGGGAAATCTCGGTCTTGCCTACTTTCAGTTGGGAGACTACCCAAAAGCGATAGACTACCACCAGCAGAGATTAGCGATCGCCCGGGAAATTAAAGACCGTCAAGGGGAGGGAGAGTCTTTAAACAATCTAGGACTGGCTTTTTACAAACAAGGTAATCTCAGCGCGGCAGAGAAAACTTTGTATGAGGGAATTAAGGTTAAAGAATCTCTGCGAGGTAAAAACTTACCTGATAGCAACAAAGTATCTTTATTTGACACCCAAAAGAGCATCTACATACTTTTACAACAAGTTCTCATCGCCCAAAATAAAACTGATGCTGCTTTAGAAATTGCCGAACGCGGTCGCGCTAGGGCGTTTGTTGAATTGTTAGCATCTCGTGTATCTACTAATAATAAACAGACCGAAAAATCACCCCAAGCACCAACAATTGCCGAGATTAAACAAATTGCTAAACAGCAAAATGCCACTCTCATACAATATTCTATTATTTATGATTATTTCAAATTTCCTGGTAAAGGAAAAACTAAAGAATCAGACCTCTATATTTGGGTTGTCAAACCTACAGGTGAAGCTACATTCCGCAAAGTTGACCTTAAACCCCTGTGGCAAAAAGATAATACAACTTTAGCTGAATTAGTTTCCAGCACCCGCAACTCTTTGGGTGTAGTTGATGACGACAGGAGTATTTTTGAATCACAATTCAATAACCCTAATAATGAAAAAGCCCAACGAGAAAACTTACAAAAACTCCATCAATTATTAATTAAACCCATAGCTGACTTATTACCAACCAACCCCAATCAACCTGTAACTTTCGTTCCTCAAAGTAGTTTATTTCTTGTTCCTTTTCCTGCACTAATGGATGAACAAGGTAAACCAATAATGGAAAAACACACTATTCTTACCGCCCCAGCAATTCAGGTGTTAGACTTTACTCATCAATTAGGCGCAGGGAGACGAACTAATTATAATAACGCCTTGATTGTCGGTAATCCTACTATGCCTTTAGTATCTACAGAACCTAATAAACCTGCAACAAAGTTAAAGCCACTCCCAGGGGCGGAACTTGAAGCAAAAACAATTGCTAAGATGTTAAAAACTCAGCCGATTTTGGGTAAAGAGGCGACGAAAGCCAATATATTGCAACGCTTATCTTCATTCGATGTGATTCATCTAGCTACACACGGTTGGGCGGATGATAACCGGGGTTTGGGTAGCTGGATTGCTTTTGCACCATCGCTTAATGATGATGGTTTACTCAAGGCTGAGGAAATTTTAGATTTAAAATTAAAAGCCCAATTAGTCGTTCTCAGTGCTTGCGAAACGGGAAAAGGCAAACTTTCCGGTGATGGGGTAATTGGGTTGTCGCGTTCGTTGATTTCTGCGGGGGTTCCTAGCGTGTTGGTGTCGCTGTGGCAAGTACCGGATGAACCGACACAATATTTAATGGTGGAGTTTTATAAAAGTTTGCAAACTCAGCCTGATAAGGCGTTGGCGTTGCGTCAAGCGATGTTGAAGACTAAGGAGAAGTTTCCGAACCCTGTTAATTGGGCGGCGTTTACATTGATTGGGGAAAGATAATTCGTAATTCGTCATTTGTCATTTGTCATTATTTAGGCAATCTCTAATATCGATAGATTTTTTGTGAAGAGACGGGGTTTTGCTGTGTCCTGACAATATATTCTAGTAGTCTGTCAGGGTTGAAATGAGGGACAGTAGTGTGAGCGTCTCGCTCACGCGGGCAAGACTTCGGCGTGAGCGCTCAGTCGAACGCTGCCCGCACTACCAAAAACCCCTCAAAACAAAATTGACAGACTACTAGAGGGCATGGCAGTGCCAGTGCCCCTACAATCTGTTTTTTTTGCGGAAAATGCGCTAGCTTTATCATTTACACATATTGAGGACTGATTTTTAAATTTTTGGTAAAGAGAAATGGCAATTTCCTTCTCGTTTATCGAAATCAAGTAATCATTTTTGTGTTTTAAGTAAGCAAAAAGCCATTTTACCTTCTCGTTAAGGCTTAACGAGTTCTCATTATTGTGTTTTGCGCAAGTAAAATACTATTTCACCTACTCAAAAAGCCATATCGCTTACTCGTTTCGGTAAATCACGCACTCATTTTGGTGTTTTCCGCAGGTAAAATACTATTTCGCCTACTCATTTGGGTAAATCACGTACTCATTTTAGTGTTTTTCGCAGATAAAATTGTTGGGTTTTACGACCTTCTACCCAACCTTGTATCTTAGGAGTCGTGTAAAAATAAGTTGAACAATTTAATATTTGTAGTGCGGGCATCTTGCCCGCGCGAGCAAGATGCTCGCACTACTTCTTTTTACTTGATGCCTTACCGCCTTTCCTGCAAAAACGCCTCAAATGTTAACCTATCAGGTAACGAAGTTTGCGCGCCTGCTTTTGTTGCAGCTAAAGCACCCGCAGCTGCACCCCACACAACCGCTTGATGTAAAGAAAGTCCTTCATAAAGTGCGGCGGCTAAACCACCATTAAACGCATCACCCGCCGCAACTGTATCTACAACTTGAATGGGAAACACGGGTACAAAGAAACTTTCCTCAGCAGTGGCGCAGAAAACACCTTTTGCACCAAGTTTGACGATCGCACTTTTCACACCCCGTTGTAATAAAATTGTCGCTGCTGCTTTTGCTGATTCTTCATTATTCACTGGAAAACCCACCAATTGCCCTGCTTCTACTTCATTGGGTGTAATGATATCTACTAATGGATAAAGTTCATCTGGCACATGAGATTGTGCAGGTGCAGGATCGAGAATTACTTTTACCCCTGCTTGATGGGCTGCTTTCGCCGCCGCTACTACAGCTGCGATGGGAATTTCAAATTGTAAAAGTAAGGCGGTGCTATTTGGTAATAAATCAGATAATCGTTCTACATCTTCGTGATTGACACGCCCATTAGCACCAGGAACAATAATAATTTGATTTTCACCTTTGTCATCAACAGCAATCAGCGCCACTCCCGAACTGACATTATCATCAATCGAAATATTGCTAGTATCTACACCAGAATTTTCTAAATTGTAGATTAATTCTGAAGCAAAACTGTCTGTCCCTACACGCCCTACCATATAAGTAGGAACTTGTAAACGTGCCAATGCTACCGCTTGATTTGCGCCTTTTCCTCCGGGAATTTGGACAAAGTTATGCCCTAATAATGTTTCTCCCGCCATTGGTAATCGGGGAACTGTGGCGACTAAATCTATATTAATGCTGCCAAAAACAATAATACTCATGATTAGTAAGTCTAAATTCTGTAGTGCGAGCATCTTGCTCGCTTTTGAACACCAGCGAGCAAGATGCTCGCACTACAAATTGATTGGGTATTTAAAAAATTGGATGTCCCAATTCCCCCAATTCCCCCTCAAGAAATTAAAGTTTCCATTGCGGCTCCGACTACGCGATGATCGGTATCTTGTCTGAGTTCTGCAAGGGCTGCTTTGGCTTCAGGGTTATTAAAATGCTTGAGGGCATAAGCAACTCGCACTCGGATATATTCAGATGCAGAATTTTTCAGAATTAGAAGTTGAGATAAAGCCGCCGCAGACTGGCGAGAATTTGCTAACCACCCCAAACCATCAACAGATGCTTCCTGAACTGCTGCATCGTCGCCGTCTAAGCCCAGAAGACACACTTCTAGAACTTCTTCCGGGCAATCCATTTCTACTAAGGCGGCTAAAATACTACGACGTACTAACCAGTGATCGTCTCGCAAAAATGTTTGCACTAAATGAGAGGCAGAAACTTTACCAAATAAGGATAGGGAATTACAGGCTTCGGCGCGGACGTTGGGCGTGTTATCAAATTTGATAATTTGTAACAAAGCGGCAAAGGATTCTGAGGTTTTTTGCTTACCCAATTCCCTAGCTACAAAGGTGCGTACCAAAAATTCTGGATCTTGAATGTGGCGGCTAAGTAAAGGAACAGCGACATCAGCCGGATAATCTTGCAGGGCGGAAATTGCCTTCAGGCGGTATTGAAAATCTGAGTTTTGCAGTTCGGTTTCGATTTGACTGAGATCCATAAAATTTATGATATTTTGCACTCTTAAATTACAGCTATTTTCAGGTAAATCAACCACGCTGTAGGGGCACGGCATTGACAATCTTTTGGTACATACAATAATTTTACTGGTGTTCCCTACGACAGATGTGGTTCAAATAGGTGAAAACTCCTGTAAGTTACAGCCTTTCAGGAATGGGAAAGCGTTCTCCTTTGAGGTAAGCGTTAAATATATAGTCTTCTAAATTGTTCATAGTTTGCCTGTTGAGTTTGCTAACAAATTAGCGCTAAATTGTTACTCATAAGTTACTAACAGCTTTGCTGGAAATTTGAAACAGAGCAAAAGTTTTACCTTCCCAACAGTCGATTAATAATTTTGACCATGACTCAGCCACAATTGAGTGAAAAAGTCCGAGAATTGATTATAAAAGCCAGAATTGTCAGTTTTGCTACTTGGCAAAATACTCATACACCAGAGGCTATTCAGCTATTCCAGGCGGCTGACGATGAGGGACGGTATCTCACCGATGAGGATTTGCAGCAGATTCAGCAGCTTGTACCTACACATACAGCGCTCATTCCTGTAAGTCAAGAATTACGCGATCGCGTCCAGGAAATTATAGATGAAGCCAGAAGCCAAGTATTAACTCAATTTCCCAACATTACTCAACCCGGTGGCGGACTCTACCCTTCAATTAGGGCAGAGGCTTGTTGGCGTGATTTTTGGCACTTTCTGCGCTGTATTACTTACGGTATATCTGGTCAACATGCTGACTATACAAGCGCTGATGGATTACACTATATGAAACTGTTGTATCAAGAATTGCAAGTACCTTTAGATGCAATGGTGGTGGGGTTAGAAGGTATTAAAGCTGCTAGTTTAAAGCGAGTAAAACCAGAACAGCAAGAAATGGTTGCACCTTATTTCGATTGTTTGATTGAGCAGTTAAAGTTATTTCGATAAATTGAAAATGGGCATGGGGCATGGGGCATTGGGCATTGGAATAAAAGACAACTGACAACTGACAACTGACAACTGACAACTGACAACTGACAATTAAATATCCCCGAATTCTTGGAGGAAATCGGGGATATAGTAAATCGACAAGGTAAATTTTTATTATGAAAAAGCTATAAATGACATTTTTATGCTACATAGTCAAACAGCATAGTTGTCATGTAGCGATCTGCCCATTCTGTACCAAAGGATTTTTCGAGAACACGCCGGGTTTTATCATTTTGTTGCTGTTTGGTACAGTAATTTCGTTGCCCTGCAAGTACTTTGGAAATATCTAGATTTGATGTGAGCGGTGTTTGTTGACTAGCAATTTGACAATGAATGGTTAAAAATTCCCGAACTCGGTTGAGAAACTTATCTTCTTCTTCAGGGTTTCCGGGACGAATAAATAGACAAAATTCGGAAAAAATATCGCCCCACTCTGGTAAAGCGCGTGGTTGAGAAAACTCCAGGGCGGATAATACAGATAATTTTTGATAATAGCTAGATGGGAGAGTGCGATCGCTACTAATAGGAGACAAATCCGCGATCGCTGCACTAATTCCGCCTTTCCCGCCAACTAAATCTGTACCAAAGATGGGAATGGCATATTCAGGATTGGGGAACATGACACAGTGGAGAATATCTAATCCATTGCCAACCTGAGCCAATTCTAAATGCAGTTTACGAAATTGCGGTGTTTGATAGCAATGATTTTCAATGATGAGCCGTTCGCCTTCTAGATGTCCCTCAACATACCCTAAACCTTCAGGTACAGAGTAAGGTGACAAATCTAGATTTTTTTGCCAAATTTCTTCAATAGAATCGGCTAATCTGCGAATTAATTGATTTTGACGGTTTCTGATGGAGGCTGACATAGATTTCAACATAGACTTCTCTGGAAAAAAGAATTAATATTTACCTTGGCGCATAGTTTGTGCAAAATTTGTGCAGAGGAATGAGCGAATGGGAAAATGGGCAAGTTAGCCCCTCATAAAAAAATCCCACAACCAAACCTGAAAATCTGTCTTACCGAGTACATCACAGCATAAATAAACATACCATTCCAAATCAGTGAAACGCTTACTCTGTCTTAATTTTGAATTTTGAATTTTGAATTTTGAATTGGTATTACCAATGGAGAATTCTACTAATTTGCTCTGGGAGATCCAAGGAGTTAAAGGGTTTGGTAATCACGCCACTCACGCCTAAATCATTAAACTGACGCTTTTCTGCTGTTTGTGCTTTAGCAGTTAACAGAATTACCGGAATTTGTTCGGTTTCTGAATGAGATTGCAGTTCTTTAAAGGTAGCTATACCATCCATATCTGGCATCATCACATCCAACAGAATTACATCAGGTTTTTGAGTTTGTGCAGTCTGGATACCTTCAAAGCCGGAACTAGCCGTGAATACTTCCCATCCCGCAGCCATTTTGATGCCGAATTGCACAACGGTTTGAATTGTTTCTTCGTCATCAATAATTAAAATTCGCTTTTCCATAAATTACCCCTCATGAAATCTGGGTGCTGTCAAGGGTAGGTAATGTGAAGGCAAAGGTACTACCGCAACCTGGAGTACTTTCTGCCCAAATTCTGCCGTTGTGCTGTTCAATAATTTTGCGGCAGATTGTTAACCCTAAACCAGTACCACCTTTTTTCCGGGAATCTGACGAATCGACTTGTTGAAACCGTTCAAAGATTCGTTCAAGTTGATCGGCGGGAATGCCTTGCCCTTCGTCTCGTACCCGAAATACCACTTCTTTGGGGAAGTTTGGGGAAGTTTGTTCTGGTTCTACAGTCAGCCAAACAGTTCCCCCTGGTGATGAAAACTTGATAGCATTGCTAATTAAATTTGTTAAAGCTTGTAAGATGTAATCGGCATCTGCCCAAACTGAGATATCCTGGGGTTGTTTAACTAAAGTGATTTCTTGCTGTTGTGCCATTGCTTGCATTGCCTCTGCAGCTTGGATCGTCAAATTAGCCGCATTACAGGCTTGACACTCCATGATCACTTTACCAGACTCAATGCGCTGTAAATCAAGGACATTGTTAACTAAGCGTACTAAGCGTTCAGTGCTGTCATCGGCAATGCCTAGCATTTGTTGCCCTTCTGCGGAAAGATTGCCCAATCGCCCTGTAGCTAAGATTTTTAGGGCACTGTGCAAGGAAGTTAGGGGTGTGCGCAATTCATGACTGATGATGGAAATAAATTCATCTTTCATCCGTTCAATGGCTTTGCGATCGCTAATATCGCTACTTAAAGCAAAAAATCCCTTGACTGCCTTCTGATCATCAACATCAGGGATGTAAGTCACATCAACCGCACGCGAACTGCCATCTTTTAAAACGATATCATTTTCATAGTTAACGGCTTGCCCAGATAAAGCTCTTTGCACATAAACTTGCATTCTGTGGTAGCAATCTTCGCCCCAAACCTGTTGCAGATGGGAACCATAAATTTCTTTGGGGGATTGTCCCAGCCAATCTTGATATGCTTGATTATTAAAGCGATATTGTTGGCGATCGTCTACATAAGCAATGAGTACAGGCAAAGCATTGGTAATTAAGCGCAGTTGTTCCTCACTCTGTCGCAATGCTGCTTCCGCCTGCATCCGCACGTTAATTTCCTCTTGTAACTCTGAAGTTCTGGCGGCGACTACTTCTTCTAAATGTTCTAAAAGTTGGGCTTGAGATAAGGCAATACTAATTTGATCGGCTAATTGTTGCATCAATTCCAATTCAAAATCTACCCAATGGCGATAGTTATTGCATTGATGGGCGATTAATAACCCCCAAAGTTGATTTTGAGCGCTTGCATTGAGATTTTGGACGATGGGGACAATTAATTTCGCTTTAATCGCAAATTGATCGACAAATTCCACCAAACATTCTGCCAAACCAGCCGCCGGATCGTGAACATTTGCGATCGCTCTTACCCGTCCTTGAGCATACAATTGTTGATATTCCAGGGGAAAAACTTCTTGGGGAAATTCCAGATCCATGAGTGTGGGGTAATCTGGTAATACCGATTCGCTGATGGTTTTACCTGTACCATCCGGCAATACATGATAAATTAGCACGCGATCGGCTTGGAGAATCCGTTGCACTTCCGTGACGGTGGTATGCAGAATTTCCTTAAGCTGTAACGACTGACGAATTTTCAGCGTCACTTCCGAAAATAATTCCACCCGTTGCTGTTGCTGGCGTAATTCCGCTTGCATCGATTCCCGGCGCTGACTGATATCTCGCAACAGCAGTAAATGACAACGGGGAAGAACATTTGGCGTTAAAGTATATTCCACCTCTCGCCGGCTTTGGCTAGCAGATGCAACTAACAGTTCCCCAATCAATGATTCTTTCGGTAGACAACTCACAGACTTGAGTTGACGAGTAAATTCCGCCGTGATGAAATTAGATAAAGCTTGTCCTTTGAGTTGCTTACGGGTGAGTCCGAGTAATTCACAAGCAGCAATATTTAAATCTAGGAAAAATCCGCGATCGTCAATTAGGGCGATCGCATCATGGGCGTTTTTATATAAACTGTTCAGCAGACGCTTGTGAATGCGTCGTTTCTGTTTCGACTTTTTCCCGCCAAATAGCGATCGCTGCTTATAAGAACGTTTTGACACCTGCATCTATCTGCAAAAGGACTATTTTCATTCTTTACTGAACTTATCTAAAGTTCAAATGTGATTAAGTTAATGTTGGAAAATTTAACATTTGGGAATAGTCTTCAAATATCAGGCTACTAGCATCATGCTTTGCATAAAGCGATCGCAAAAGCGCAAAACTATAACTTTATTTACAAATAAATCAATAATGTTGATTTTTTGATAATACAAATTTGAACAAAGAATAGGACAGATTGTAGGGGCATGGCAATGCCATGCCCTCTAGAATATATTGATGTGTCGCTGGTGCGATCGCTGCATTATATTATGAACATTATTGTCCTAAAACCCTCTTCTATTTACGTAGAAGAGGGTTTTAAACTGGGTTTCCTTACTTCAATGTAGGAAACGGATTAGGTAATCAAAAAACTTTTGCTCAACTTCTTTACTGACTATGTACACTCATTAAAATTAGCTTCAGCATTGAAGTTTGACCATTTCAACCATCTATCAGACTTACATTACAGAAGGCTTACCACCGTCTGATAGTAAAGAGTCGCGGAGAAAAACAAATTGCTGTTCAAATCCCATTGGTTTGAGTGCTGATATCAATGACTTAGCCTCTGAGGAGGGTTGATAATCCGAGGGAGCCTGGATGATTTCCGAGCGCTCCATCCCTTGCGCTAACTGATACCAAAAAGCCAGCTTGGTGTTATTGGTTAGAGAATTGTATTCACCAGCTACGTCTGTGTTTGTCCCCTTGAGCAAGTCACGCATCAATTGCAATTGCTCATCTTGAGACATACCTTGAGCTTTATTAAACAACTCATCAGAGTTGTCAGGAGCCGTACCATTTGGCTCTTTCATTCCTGATTCGCTACAGATAAAACCGTAGACGTACCACAACACAGCAAGTTGATCGTCTACAGATAGACGCTTAAAAGTTTCAGCATGTTTTGCAGCTTGGCTTGTGTAAGCAGTCATAAATTATTCCAAATTCATCAAGTATTGCAGTTAGGCAATTTAAATTAATCACCGTAACGTTACTAAACTTAACGAATTGGATTTAGGTGTTTAACCCTACTAAAGTTAGAGAATAGGAATGACTTGAAGCGTTTTCCAACCTGCCCATAGCATGATGTAATACCCATATCAGAAGCTATCTGCTAGGCCTCAAGTCGCTTAAACCCTAGCTGTAATTATGCTGAATCTCAATGCCTAATCAATCTTCAGGGCGAATGCTGCTCTCTCACAACTTTAATGTTTCTCCTGATACTATACCCGCCCTCAGTCGCGAAGAATTTGCGGAGGTGTTTCAATCAGGTTTGAGTGCCTATGAAAACCTAAAATGTAGACTGGTGAATCATCCCCATTGGACTGTAGAAATTTTATTCCCTAGTAATGAATTTTCGCCGCAGCAAGTGGGCGAACTCTGTGCCAAAGCCTTAGCCGAGAAGCGGAGATTACAGCAATTAAGTGCAGAAAATAACCCGGAAATTTTAGTTTTGGGTGGTATCAAAACAACCCCACCTACTAGTGATTCTCCTGATGCATTGCAACCGGGCAACTGGGGTGTGGATGTAGTCGAAACTGCATCTGGTGAAGCATTTTTGCAGGCGATCGCCTGGGATGCTACCATTGCTCAAAAAGCCGCAGATAGTATCTTCAAAGTAGAATTCAAGCAAACTTGAACTAAATAATTACCAATGCCTTCTCTCAACGAAGATTTGATCCGCGCGATCGTCAAAGGTGATATTGCATCTGTAGAAAGCTTATTAGCTCAAGGTGCAGACGCTAATACCACTGGAGGCGTGACAGCCTTGGGAGCCAGTAATACAGCATTAATGTGGGCAGCTAGTGAAGGTTATTTCGAGATTGTAGAATTGCTGCTAGCTCATAATATTGATGTCAATGTCAAAAATCCCACAGGTTACACAGCCTTAATGTTTGCCGCAGAAGGCGATCGCCGCAATATTGTATCGTTGTTGCTAGATCGTGGTGCGACTATTGGCGATCGCAATTCCTACGGCGAGACTGTGCTGATGACAATGGCACGGCGCGGACAAACAGATATTGTGCAACGTTTAGTAAAAATGGGTGCTGAAATCAATGCCACCAATAACATCGGTGACACAGCATTATACTTAGCAGCCGATAATGGGCACACATACACCGTCAAAGCATTGATTGAACTAGGCGCACAAGTAAATACAGAAAACCTCGGTGGTTGGACTCCCCTCATGATGGCAGCCGCCAGAGGCGATTTAGAAACCATGAAAATTTTGCTAGAACATGGCGCAGACTTTCGCCCCAAAAATCGCTGGGGTGCTACAGCCTTGAGTGAAGCCCGCAATTCCTTTCGTGCAGCCCAAGCAGCAGATTTATTAATCCAAGCAGGAGCGACAGAGTAGGAGAAAGGATGACAATTGTAGAGACGCGATTCATCGCGTCTGTGATTCATCGCGTCTTTGATTCATCGCGTCTTTGATCAATGCCCCATGCCCAATGCCCCATGCCCCATGCCCCATGCCCAAAAATAATCATTTGTGCAAACCGAGTGCAAAAGTCTCTCATTTCATCAAGATTTACAAATCTTGATGCACATCTTTACTCGGTCGTAAGAAAATGATCATAACAAAGCGTATAAAACGCTAAGAAGCTTAATCGTCCAGGACATTACAACTTTCATGTTTATGAAAGCTGGAAATTTTGCTTGCAACAAATCAATCCCACGATTGGCTTGACCTGGACGATTAATCTGAATTTAATTTACAAATTGAAACAGTTTTCTTAAACTTTCGTTAACAGGAGAAACAATTAATGCCATTTGGACCAGCTTCACGCTTGGGAGTTAGCCTCTTCGATGAAACCCCTCCCGTTGAGTGGGTAGCAGGCCGCTCGCAAGAAGAAGCAGAAACATTCATTAAGGCAGTCTATCGGCAAGTATTGGGCAATGCCTATGTAATGGAAAGCGAGCGCCTCACTGTGCCCGAATCGCAGTTTAAGCGGGGTGAATTGAGCGTCCGCGAGTTTGTCAGAGCCGTGGCTAAATCTGAACTTTATCGTTCTCGCTTTTTTACCAGTTGTGCGCGCTACCGGGCGATTGAACTCAATTTTCGCCATTTGTTAGGTCGGCCACCACTGGATTTAGAAGAAATGCGTGCCCACAGCACAATTCTAGATACTCAAGGGTTTGAAGCTGAGATTGATTCTTACCTCGACAGCGATGAGTATCAATCCACCTTTGGGGAAAATATTGTTCCCTATATCCGGGGCTATAAGACAGAAGCTTGTACCAGCATGGTGCAATTTACCCATACCTTCCAACTGGTGCGGGGTGCTTCTAGCAGCAGCTTGAAGGGTGACTTATCAGGTAAGGCTCCCAAGCTGAATGCCCTAGTGATTCAAGGTATTCCCACACCAGTAGTCTCACCTGCTAGTAAGGGTGCAGTGTTCTCTGCTCGTCCTACTGGTTCCGTTACTCGTCTGGGAGTCGATGGCAGTGCAGGTGGTAAAGTTTACCGGATTGAAGTCACAGGTTATCGCGCCAAAACCTTCAACAGTATTTCCAAGTTCCGCCGTTCCAACCAAGTCTATTTGGTGCCCTACGATAAGCTCTCCCAAGAGTATCAACGGATTCACCAACAAGGCGGCGTAATTGCCAGCATCACTCCTGTCTAAATCAGCTGAAAAATTAGCAAAATAGAGGAGATAGATTTCAATGACATCCCAGACAATTCTTGAACTTTGGCCGACTAGTAGCTTAGAAGAAGTTCAAACAATCATTCGCGCAGTTTACAAACAAGTTTTAGGCAACCCTCATGTCATGGAGAGTGAGCGGTTAGTGACAGCAGAATCACAATTGTGCGATCGCTCTATCTCTGTACGGGAATTTGTTCGCGCTGTTGCGAAGTCTGATTTTTATCGCAATCGCTACTTCTCGTCCTGCGCTCCCTACCGGTTTGTAGAACTGAACTTCTTACACTTGCTAGGACGCGCACCCCAAGATCAACGGGAAGTTTCTGAGCATATTATTCGGACTGTAGCCGAAGGCTACGATGCGGAAATTGATTCCTACATCGATAGTAATGAATACGAAACAGCCTTTGGCGAAAACATCGTACCCTACTATCGCGGTAAGAATAGCGCTGCTAATCCCAAGCAAGTAGGCTACAACCGGATATTTGCCCTCGATCGCGGCCCTGCTCAAATTGACAGCGCGGTTAAATCTGCTCAATTGGTATACGCTGTAGCTACCAACAGCGCCAATGCGATTAAACCCTCTTCATCAACTGTGATTGGTTCTGGTACAGAAAAGCGGTTCAAAATTTTGGTTAAAGGTAGCAAATTTGACAGCCCCCGCCGCATTAGTACTACAGAGTACATTGTTCCAGCTAGTAAGATGACTCCACAAATTCAACGGATTAATCGCACTTCTGGCAAAATCGTCAGCATTACTGAAATTGTGTAATGTTTAACTGGGTGGGCAATGCCCACCCTTAATAAATTAAGCTTTTTAATCAAAAATTGTGCTAAAAATCACTGAAAAATCTCCCATTGCAAAAACCAAAGAGTTGATGAATATTACAGAGTTTGTGGCAAATTCTCTAGGGCGTTGGCGATCGCAACGCAGCGCCCATCATTTAGCATTCAGCCACTTTGAAGCCGTACAGTCCGAGATAGATATTATCGCTCTCCCAGATGACGATCCAGCCGTAATTGACTTATGTAAAAGCTATAACATCGATCCACAGACAGCAGTTTCCCCATTTCGCATGAGTTGGGAAGGACAATCAGATTGGGATGACAATGAAATCAAAGGTAGCTGTATTCTCGTTCCCATTCCCGATCCTACCGATCCCCAGCGCGGTAAACTCCTACGCGATCAAGGCTATGCAGAAACCATCGCGGCTGCTGGCGACTATTACTTAACAGAAGACGGCACATTTGTCCTGACAACCGCCTACGATCGCGCCGCCGCCGAAGAAAAAATCTGGTTTGTTAACCCCAACGTGCGTTGTCGAGTTTCCCTAATTAAAACCAGCGCCGGTTCAGGAGTTGTCACAGCTTCCTTTTCTTCAGAAATTCGCCAGGGTGTTCAAAGTTAAGTTACCCATTCACCATCAAATCTCACACCAAAGCATGAAAATCTCTCTTAACAGTCAACAGTCAATAGTCAACAGTCAACCGTCAACCGTCAACCGTCAACGATAGATCCAAAAATACAGCACTAGTCATTTCTAGTCATATAGATACAACATCAAAACGTGCAGTTTCAAGAGATACTGATCGCGTTAGCTTTGCTATGTCATTTTTCACAAGTTAAGGTCATCATTTGAAATTTTCATTCTCCTAATTGTTTATTTATCCTCATTAAGTTATGACCTCTTCATTACCACATATTCGCGAAACTGTATCGAATGATTTAATTACCTTAGCTCGTTGGATGGCAGGTGATTTCAGCAATTATCAACAGGCATACGAAAACCCTAAAGATTATGCCCATATTCACGTATTCTTTCGTCCCTTAGCCTTTGAATTCTTCTCAGGAATTGGGCTTTATTCCGAACAAGTTTATGACTATGATTTGTGGCGACCTTATCGACAGGGTGTGCATCGTTTAGTCGATAACGGCGATCAAATTTATATCGAAAATTACAGTTTAAAAAACCCTCTTTTATATGCTGGTGCAGCCCGCGAATTAAGCATTCTCAAAACCATCACCCCAGATTGTATAGAACGCCGATATCACTGCTCAATGATTTTTCAACGCGAGGGAGATAGATTTATTGGCGGTGTGGAACCGGGAAACTTATGCTTAATCGAAAAAAATGGCTGTCAGACTTATCTCCACAGTTACGTTGAAATCACCCAAAGCACTTGGGTAAGCCTTGATAGAGGGCTAGATGTGAATACACACGAGCAGATTTGGGGGTCTACCTTTGGGCCTTTGCGGTTTGAAAAAAGGGAGAGTTTCGCTCATGAAATTCCAAACATCCTATGAAACTTCTCTAGCCAATCTGGGCATTAAGCCGAATATGCTACCCCCAGAAGCACAGAAAAAAATGCAATGCTGGATTCGCAGCAGACATTTAATTTGTTCTGGTAACTTCTTTGTTTTTGAAACTGTAGATTACAGTGCGATTGAGCGTTTTTCTCAATGTGTGGCTGCGTTGGGAGGTACTGTGATTACCGTCGATCCAGTGGACAAAATTTGGATGGGCGCTCATCGTCAAGTAATTCTTTATCGGGCAAGAGCTAGTTTGCATACACCTTGCCACAATTTGAAACAATATTGGCTGAAATATGGAGGTTTTCGCACCCGATTTGATGAGCAAGTTTAATTGATTTGCTAGATATCAAATCTGATGAAGTCTACTAAGGTGTTGCATAATTGACACTCCCCCGCTAATGGGAGCATCCCAATTTTGACGCAATACCCTAGAACTGGAGTTTAGACTAAACACATGACAAAGTAACTCAGGATAACTGAGTGACAAGCTTTACACCCAAAAATGGAAAAATCAACGAATTAAGTAGATTGTGGT